>NZ_KB906398.1:0-321270 GCF_000381345.1 Deinococcus apachensis DSM 19763
CGGCTGCGGGCCAGGTCCCAGGTCACTTCCGAAGGCGTGTCGTCAAATTGTCGGAGTGCCGCTTTGATGGCCTTTTCAGGAACACCGGCATGAATCGCCATGTCGTCTTTGATCACGCCTCACCGTAGCAAGAAAGGTTCAGCGCAAAAGGCTTCAGAGGATGGATGGTGCCCCTGAGGCATCGTCCTGTCCTGTCCTCAGGAACTCCACATCCAACCAGTACGCGGCGTCCTCGGTGTCCCCACCCTGCCAGGCCAGGCGCTCCTGCCACAGGTGCAGCGCGGCGCTCCGCTGCTCCGGGTGGCAGCCCAGGTAGTCGGCCAGTGCGGCCTCCTCCGCAGGCGCGAGACCGGAAGGCGGCCCTCCCCGCGACTCCTGGTAGGCGTCGTCGAGCAGGTCCACGATCTCGACGGGGGTATGGAACTGTGGCCCAACTCAGGAGGGGCACATCTGCAGGGATGAAGGGTTGGCCAGCACGAGGTATAGGGGGGCAAGGGGGGCACGAACTATCCCGCGGTCGCTCGATGCCTACCGTGACGTTCGAGATGACCTCCAACCTCCAGCCCAGTGAGTTCTGCGCGCCCCTGACCTCGTTCACCGGGGACGCTGGACGCTTGCATGTCTGCCCCACGGCTCAGGGCGTGCACATCACGGTGCAGCGGTACGACGGCCCGCCCCACGGGATGATGATCGAGCGCGAACAAGCCTTGGAACTCCTGCGCCTGCTGCAACAGGCCTTCCCCAAGCAGGGGTAGGAGCGGCCGGGGTGGCGAGCCTGCAAGACAAGGGGGACCGTGCAGGTTGTCCTGTCCGTGAAAGCAGGAAGAGGTCAGCCGGTCTTTAACGCTGCCTGAACACGCTGATTCTCCCCTCGCCCTCCCCCGTACCATGGGACCACGCCAAAGCGCAGGGCAACACGTCCTGTGACCCACGGCGCTCTCCTGGGGCCCACCTCCTCTGAAGGCGGGCCCTCCCTGATGCTCTCCGCAACCTTGGAGGCTTGCAGCACATCGAACTGCGCCCATGACGGACCACCCTGCCTTCTGTTCAGCCCGTGAACCTGGCCACATCTGGTGGCACAAGAGCGAGAGGGTGTATGACCAACGAGTCGGGGGGCCTGGAGAGCGGCGACGACAGCCTCAATGCGTTCAGTGGGCACAGCAGTGACTTTGGCCGCTTGCAGTGGGAAGCGCTGGAATGGGCGGTTCTCCTGCACGGCGGGCGCACCGCTGGCCCCTTCTCGCCTCCAGGGTTGGTGGAGGCCTGGCGGCACTACCTCTCGCAGGGCATTGGTCACCGGGTACTGATGTATCTCCTTACCGCTCACGGGCGGACGGTCTATCTCACGGGTCCCCACGAGGGCGTGGTGCCCCATGGCCTGTTGCTCAACCGTGGCACGGTTTCAGTCGCCGGGCTGGATGAGCGGGGGGCGGCCGTGTCCCTGAAACGGTTGGCTTTTCAGGACGTCTCCTGCTACGCGTTCGTGACGGGTAAAGACGAATTCCTGTCCTAGCCGCACACCAAGGCGCAAGGCTTCGACGGGCAGGGAACGTGGTGGAGGCTCCTTCAGGGCGTTCTAGGACGCCAGGTCCGGGGACGCTGGGTCCACTTGGGCCACGCGTTGACGGAGCAGGTCAACAAGATCCCCGAGTTCCTTGATTTGCTCGACCTGCTCATCAAGGAGGATTGGGGGGGGCCGTTGCTCGATGGCCTGAAGGCGCGTGAGGACGTCCTGGTCACTGAGGTCCTCGGCGAGTGCTCGGACTCCCCTGAGCATTTGCTGGAGGATCAGGGACGTCGGCATTCCCTCAGGGTAGGCGCGCCCTCTTGCTTCTGTATGAAAGACTACGGAAGGAGAGTCCTGCGTTCGTCCCTTCTTCTCTTTGAACAGCCTCAACTCGCGTTAAGGAGCCTAGGACAATTGGTCAGGACCAGGAGGACCGCGCCCTTATGCGCGCCGTGCTCAAGCCGTGCTGGGTTGAGGTGGATGGCCAGGGGAGGCCGTACCGCTTGCGCTGGCGCCATCAGGTCTGCCGGGTCACGCGAGTGATCCTCCGGTGGCGGATTGGGGGGCGGTGGTGGCTGGGTGAACCCGCCCGCACCTGTTGGCGTTTGCAGTGTGGGGCGTTCAGGGTAGTTGTTCACCAGTTCGACCCGACCTCTCCCCCCAGCCCGCTCCAGGGGTGGTGGGTCGTCCGGGTCCAGGACTGAACCAGGTTCCCCCTCACCCTGCACTCAGCCCCTGTTAGGCGGAGGGCGGGCCTCACTTCTCGCTCGGACTCGTGCGTTCCACCAGCTCCAACAGGTCTTTGTGCTGCTCCCGCTGCTTCGCCAGCGTGTTCGCCAGCTCCACGTGCTCCGAGAAGTGAGCGCCCGTCCATTGGTTTCGATTTCTGATGAGCCTGGAAGAAGTCTCCACCAGGTGCTGGGATTCGGCCTTCAAGCGCTGCATCTCGCGCTGCAACGCCTGTGCCCGCTCCAGTAGCTGGCTCAGGTCCGGTGGTTGACTCATCCCTCAAGGTAGGCCTGCCTGCCTCTGGAGAGGATCACCAGTGGCTTAAGGTCGGGGTTGGCCTTCCCCCTTGGGCCTCGACCCCATCCACACCCAGCGCGCCTGTCCCGAGATGACCGAAGTCTCAAGATTCCTGACAGACCCCCAGCACTACTGTACGCAGATGGTTTCCCAGCACAACAGCACCGACCGGAGCCCAGAGGAGGCCGGTCCCCCGTGCGACGCGTCCTGGTGATCGACGACTCGGTCGAGGACGCCCTGCTGCTCGAGCTGGCCTTTCAGGAGGTTGCGCCCGCGGTCGAGATCAGTCACGCCCTCGACGGTCAGCAAGCCCTGCAACTCCTTCAGGCGCCTCACGCCCCTGACCTGGTATTGCTGGATCTGCACCTGCCGGGTCAGCAGGGGTTGGACCTGCTGAACGCGCTGCGGGCACAGGTCGGGGATGAGGTGCGGGTGGTGTGCTGGAGCAGCTCTGCCTCGCCACGTGAGCTGGAGGCCATCGCGAGGCGGGAGAATGTGGCTTACGTGGAAAAGCCACTGAGGCATGAGAGCATGCTCATCCTGGTCCAGGGCTGGCTCACTAGCACGCCCTACCCCCGCAGGGCGTAGCCGATGCCCCGGACCGTCCGCACGACCTGGTACGCCCCAACTTCCCGCAACTTGGCGCGGATGTTCGCCATGTGCAGGTCGATCACGTGGCTCCCCTCCGGCAGCCACCCCTCCCAGAGCGCCTGATTGAGCTCCTCCCGGCGGTAGACCCGGCCGCGTTGCCGGGCCAGCACCAGCAGAATCCCCAACTCCGTCGGACTGAACAGCAGTTCGGTGCCCTTGTAGGACGCTCGCCGCTGGGCCGGGAACAGCGTCGGTTCCCCGACGGTCAGGCCGCCGAGACCTCCTCCCGCACGCCGACGCAACTGGGTGTGGATGCGGGCGATCAACTCCTCGCTGTGGAAGGGCTTGACCAGGTAGTCGTCCGCCCCCAGGGTCAGCAGCCGGATCTTCTCCTCCACCGTGTCCCGGGCGGTGAGGACGATGATCGGCACGCGGCTGTCGGCCCGCATCCGGCTGACCACGTCGCTGCCATCGAAGTCGGGCAGGCCGAGGTCCAGCAGGATCAGGTCGGGCTCCTGCTCGCGGGCCTGCATCAGGCCCGCCATCCCGGAATCGGCATGGTGGACAGCGAAGCCGTGGTCCTCCAGATCAAGCGTGAGGAGACGGGCGATATCGGCGGCGTCCTCAATGATGAGGATGCGCGGTGAGGGCACCCTTGCATGGTATGTGACCTCACCGGGAGGTGGGCAAAGGGAACAGGGGGGATGCGGCTCAGGCCTGTCGCTCCTCCAACCTCGCCCCCAGGAACTCCACGTCCAGCCAGTAGGCGGCGTCCTCCTCCCCGTCCCCACCCTGCCAGGCCAGCCGTTCCTGCCACAGGTGCAGCGCTTCCGACCGCGCCTCCTCATGGCACCCGAGGTAGTCGGCCAGCACATTGCGTTCGGCGGGCGCAAGCCCGGAGGAAGGGCCACCCCGGTCTTCCTGATAGGCATCGTCGAGCAGGTCCACGAGTTCGGCGGGGGTCAGGTCAGTAGGGCGCATGGCGGGAGGCTAGCGCGAGGGGTCCGGGCGGAGCAGGCGCGCTACGAACCCGAGTTGGCGAGGCCTTCCTAGACCGCCGAGCTTGACCTTGTTTCACCTGAATGTTAAGTTTCTCACATCCTAGGCGACGGCACGGAAGTGAAGCCACCCGGCTCTTCACCCTCTCATTGTCATGGCACGACCACACGGAAGGGGCTCATGTTGAGACTTCCTGTATTCCCGGCTGCTGCCCTCAGCACCCTCGCCCTCCTCACTGGTTGTGGCCAACAGCAGGCGCATCCCGCGGCGGGGATTTTCTCTGCCAATGCTTCTGCAGCAACCACTAATCCTCTCTTACAGCCCCAGAAGGTCGACCCAAGTAACCTTCGGCTTATCCCGGGTTTCGTCAGCAACATTTCTGTCGTTGCCACCACGGATGCGAATTACAAATGCCCCGATCAAGAAAAACAAAAACGCACCTTAGACATCAATAGTGGCAGTTCTAGCAACCATGTCTACGCCTGCGTTTCCTACACAACTGAAATGAACACGCCTCGGTTGACTATGCTAGATTTCGTTAAATACAGCAATCCAGTAGGTGTTGTCGGCGAACTTGATCAGTCGAGCCTAGATAGGGATTTGAGAAAAAAATGCAGTGATGGCGTAAACCGATCCGGCCAGACATTATACTATAGCCTCACCGATCTTAATAAAAACGTCAAGGGAGACTATATCTATCTGTGCTGGTATACGGGCAGGACACCGACATCAAGTAGTGATCGTACTGGTGCAAACTTACCTGGCTGGGCAGGATCTAAAACTCAGCACTTTGCCGGGGTCGGCGACGTCCAATTGTCCGGTTTCATTCGTGATTTCGATTTTGTAAGCTTCCCGCATTCTGAAGGCCAACCCGCTCCGCGGAAAATTCAGGCTAAGTGCGAAGCGCTGCTGGCGCACGAGCATCCAACCATGAGCGTCACCGTATTAGAAAGAGGTGGGCTCTATGATATTAGGTATGATTCCGAGCATAGCGAGGATTACGCTAATTTTAATTCCGGAACAAGTCTCGATTACGTTTACGGTTGTGCTGTAGTCGCACCCATAAGCGCCTTGCCCACTGTAAACATTACTATTAACGGCACTCCGGGCTACGGTGGGTGGTTCAAAGGACCTCAACGTCCTGTCGCACAAGTTAAGGTCGGAACCGAGTTCGTGTATAAGGCCAGTACACAGCCAAGATGTGGAACGAATCCTCCCGGCTACAACCAGTCTATGGGCCTTCGCCCCTCGACCCCATCGTACGATGACTTCTACTTGTCCACGGTCCCCCTGTCATTCGGCCAGAATGGGGAAGGCAGCGTGTTCTGCTCGCTCGACTGGCCTTGGTACATAGCGAGCGACGAGGCACATGTCAAATATGATAATGCCGCTCCCAGCGTCATCTTCTCCAACCGACACGAAAGTTACGCCATTGACGAAATGGTGGATATCAACTGCATCGCCAGTGATAATGTTTCTGGGGTCGCCAAGGTCTCCGGTCCCTGCAAACTGAAGGGGACTGCTGGTGAACTGCTCGCCAAAGCCAACATCCAGACCTCGCAGCTTCCGTACAGATTGAGTTACGAGGTGAAGGCGACAGATAACGCTGGCAATGAATCCGTGTGGCATTTAAGATTCGTCGTGCAGAAACCCGACGCTCAATCCTTCACCAACCTGACCAATGACCTGGTTCCCATCGTCCATGTCGCCGCTCGCCTGTCGATCTTGTCGACCTACATCACGTACTCCTGGACGCCCGAACGCAAACAGGCGCTGGTGAACGGCTACCGCCAGTACCTCCGGGATTCCATGAAGCAGGGCGTGCCCCAACACGCCGTCGACGTCCTGTCGTTCCTGGTTGGGTACCTCTAACCGCCTGGCTGCAACAAAAAAGCCCCCTCCCGCCCCAGCCGAAGCTGAGAGGGAGGGGGGCATTTTGGAGCCATCAATTCGAAGAGCTGGTTCCCTACTTCGCCAGCCAGCCTTGCATCTCGCGCCAACTGCCGCGCCCGTAGCCGTCCTCTCCCCCACCGTGCAGTTGGCGCCACTGCCAGGCGTTCGCCTCCCGGGCCATCGTCGCCCACGCTCCGTCCTTGCGTTGAGCGTGGTAGAGCTGGCGCTCCTGCGTGTCGCTGTCAGTGGTCGGTAGGGGGCGGCCGGGCCGGAAGTCAGTCACGAGGACAGAGGGTACTACGGGAAGTCAGCGCGTCCACACCTTCTCGCTCCAACCGCCTTCCCTTAACCCCAGCTTTAAGAACTTCACAGACTTGCCGCACCCCTGCTCCTACACTCAGTGCACGCCAAGGCAAGGGATCGACGAGCTGCGGCGCATTGCCCTTCCTTCCATTTCCAGCTTTATTCCGGCCCGCCTCCTCTGAGGGCGGGTCTTCTCTCTGCGGGCTTGCAGACCGCCCCTCGAGCATGTGAAAGTGGGCGTACGGGCACAGCACAGTGAAACGGAGCAGAAAGCTGGAACGCTGCTGCCCGGAGAGGAGCACGATGCAAAGGAACAGACGACCGGCATGGGTGGTAGGTTCAATCTCAGCTCTGGCACTCTCCGCCTGCGGATCAGTTCAACAGCAGGTCCCACAAGCACTCCTCCAGCCGCAGATCACCTTCGGTCAGCGGGACGGGGGCGAGCACCCCTACGTCGGCACCCTCCTGTTCGTGCAGAACGGGGAAGGTTATTTCAGCTGCACCGGCACCCTCCTCACGCCCACGGTGATGCTCACCGCCGGACACTGCGTGGAAGGCACGGGCGGTAAGGCGAACGACGAGACGTGGGTCCGCTTCGACGAGGACGCCATCTCGGATTACTTCGCGCCCACCTCTGCCTGGCTGGCCGCCAAATGGATCAAGGCGAAAACCGTCATCCCACACCCACTGTATGACGATTACTCCGCGTTCCCGGATACGTATGACGTGGGGCTGGTGATCCTTAGCCAGCCGGTCAACGTGGGCACCTATGGCAAGCTTCCCCCGTTGGGGTACTTCGACACAACTCCACAGGCTCAGTTGAAAGCCCAATTGTTCGAGCCCGTAGGGTACGGCTTGTTGGGCAAAGCGCCGCCGACCAGCAACAAGCCCATCCCGGACGACTACGCCCGGTATAAGGGCCTGCAGCGCTTCATCGAGGTGAACAGCACCAACACGGGCACCCAGAGCGTGAAGCTCACCAACAATCCCGGCGCGGGCAACGGTGGGGGCGGCACCTGCAACGGCGACTCTGGTGGCCCCACCCTGTTCAACAACACCAGCGTGATCGCTGCCGTCAATTCCTTCAGCGTGACGCCCAACTGCAAGGGCAACGACTTCATGTTCCGGATGGACACCCGGCTCGCCCAGGACTTCGTCAAGCCGTACCTGCGTTGAGACCAGCCGCGAGGGGTGGAGTGGCCTGGTCGCTCACCTCCTGAGCAGAAGGCGGGACAATACAGCACCTGTCTCAGGTCAAGCTCTGCCCCTTCCCGACAACCCGGCGCCCCGCTCGTTTGTCGTTGAGCAGGGCTTTTCTTTGGCCGGTCACTCTGCCCGGTTCCCCTCGCCCGGCCCCACGAACTCCACGTCCAGCCAGTAGGCGGCGTCGTCAGTGTCCCCACCCTGCCAGGCGAGGCGTTCCTGCCAGAGATGCAGCGCCTCGGCACGAGCCTCCTCGTGGCAGCCGAGGTAGTCGGCCAGGGCCTCACGCTCCGCGAGGGCCAGTCCTGCGGGGGGACCGCCCCGATCCTCCTGGTAAGCGTCGTCGAGGAGGTCTACGAGTTCGGCGGGAGTCAGGTCGGCGGGGCGCATATTGGCGCAGAGGGTAGCGTGGTGTCCGAGACGAGAATGCGGCAAAACAGTGACACGCCGCGTGGCAGCATCTCCCTATGGGCCGTGAACAGGAAGTCCGGGTGCTCCTCAGCCAGAGCGAGCTGGCCTTGGTGGGCGCCGCCGCGCAGCAGACGGGGATGGAGTTGTCCGCCTTTCTCCGCCACGCCGCGCTGGCCCTTGCGGGGGACCTCCGGCCACAGCGTTACACCAAGTACGAGCTGAACAGCATTTACCGGGAGGCGGCGAGCCGGGGCCACGTCTGGGAGGAGCACGAACTGCGCGAGCGAGGACTTCCGCTCTACTGGAGCGAGCCCTGGGTGCGCGCCCGGCTCGCGGAGGGCAAATCCACGAAGCAACTGGCGATTCTCAGCGGTTCCCATGAACGCAGCGTGCAGAACCATGTGCGAACCTTGCACGGGATCAGGGCGTTCCGCACCCTGACGGACGCGGAGATCATCTCCATCCCGGAACGCTACGCGGCGGGCGAGCCCCGGAAGGAGATTGCCGCCGACCTGGGCGTGTCCAACGTGACCATCGGGAAGTACCTCAAAGGGCTGCCCACCGAGCGGGAACGCGACGCCCGGGAAGTGCGCGAGCAGATGGCCTCACCACTGGTGGAGCTGGATGAGGCGACCGGACCCGTCCCACCGAACGTGCAGGGGCTGCGCGACTGGTCCGACCGGCTGTTTGCGGAGCGTGCGGCCACCCTGAGCTGGCCAACGTCCACCGAGAGGATTGCCGACGTGCTGTTTGGGGGCAACCGGGTGGTCGCCCGGAGCTGGACGGGCCGCATGCTCCGGAAAAGGCGCCTGGTGAGGCTGACGAAGGGCTGGTTCGATCTGGCAAACGGAGGCGAGCCGAAGCAGGAGCAACAGTGAGGTGAGGGATTGCACGCGCGTGCACAACAACGGCCCACGCCCTATGGAGCGTGGGCCGGACGAGGTGGCCTCAACCTGTTACTGCTCCTCCCAGGTGCGCTGCGAGGGCCAGAAGGTGTTGGCGGTGAACTTGGTGGTGGCGGGGAAGTAGGGGGGCACCGCCCCACCGTTCAGAAAGCGCTTGTCGTAGTGAAAATCGTCGTCGTAACCCTTGGCGAGGTTGAAATTCCCGTCCGCCAGGCCGCGCAACTGGTCCAAACTCTCCGCCAGGCTGCCGAACAGGTGGATCTTCCCGCGGTTGCCGAAGGTCACGGTGCCCTCGTCAATTCCCTCCACCTTGAGGCCCTTCCCGCTGGCCCCAGCGAGCATTGATCCCATGACATACACATCATTCGGCGCGTTCCTGCCGATCAGGACGTGGCCCTGACCACTGATCAGTCCCAGCACGTTCTTGGCGTTCGGGCTCTGCCGGGGGTCGTTGGTGTAGGTCAGGTCGCCTTGAATCTTCATGTCCCCGCTGGAGGCGATGTTGAGCTGCGAGTCGGGGGCGAGGGCGGGCGGAACTTGCGTCGGCACCGAGTTGCTGGGCGCGGGGCTGGGTACAGTCCCGGTGCGGGCCGGGCCTTGCAGGGACAGAATGCTCCCGTTGGCATAGAGCTGCCCATTGGGCACCCCCTGGAGCGTCGTGCTGGTGCTGCCGCTCGTGACGGTGGTGGTCTTGGCGGTGTAGCTCACCTCGATGCGCGTGACGACGCCCGCCGCGTCAGTGATGTTGTACACCTGGTTACTGCCGTTCACGGACAGGCGAACATCCTGGGCGTTCCCCTGAATGAAAATTCCACCCGACACGCTCCCATTTTTCTTGGGCACGTAAACGCCACTCGTGGGAACGCAACTCGACGTCTGCCCGGTGGCCTGACAGATTTCGGCATTGGTCAGCGCGTCGGTGGCGTTGTTCTCGTCCAGCCCCAGTGCGGCTCGGGCCTGGGAGTACGCATTGTTGGGGAGCGGCACGGAGTCCGTCACATGCTGCTGACCGTACCCGCCGTAGCCCGGCTGGGTGCAGTCATTCGTTTGGTTGGCTGTGGCCTGCCAGGTCCTGGCCGAGCAGTTGTACATCAAGGTGGTGGGTGACGCGACGGTCAGGCCGTACTGAAAGACGGGTGTGCCCGCCAGCGCGAGGTTCTTGTTGAAGTGGACCGGCCCGTCGAAAGCTGAGCCTGTGCCGAAATACCCGCCAGAGGTGGAGCCCCCATCGTCGGCAAGCAGCACGTACTGGTTGAGGTACTGACGTCCCAGTACCAAGCGCATGGTGCCGCCGGTGGTGACGGTGCGGCGGAAGGTGCTGCTGGTCCCCACCCCCTGGATGGTGTAGTCCACGTAGTAGACCTGCCCAGCCTTCGAGAAGCTCGCCTCGTCCACCCGCATGTTGGTGAACTGGAGCTGTCCGGTGGAGCTGCCCCCGTTGTCAGGGGCGACGATGCTCACGGTGGTTCCGCTCATGCCATTGAGCGCGGTCAGAACCGAGGAGTATGAGCCCTCGGGGATGATGGGGTCCTGGTCAGCGCTCTTGCCACTTGTGGAAAAGGCGGTTGCATACGGCTTCAGCACGTCATTCGTGCTCTTCAGGCCCTCGTTGACAAGGGTGCCGGTCACCTGGGCCACGCTTGCCTCCGCAAGCGCCCGCGCGCGCACGAGACCCTGGCTGGAATTGGTTTGCATCAGTTCGCTCACCGAATTACTCGTCAGCATGAAGGTGATCAGCAGCACCAGCACCATCACCGCGAGGGCGCTGGCGAGGGCAAAGCCCTGGGTGGGACGATGCATGGGGCCTCCGGAAGACTCAGGGCGCCGCATTCAGGGTCGCCTTGCGCATGAACACGCTGTTGGTGAGGGAGAAGGTGGGCGTCCCGCCCGAGGTGCGGGTGCGGGATTCCTGACCCGTCAAGGTCACCCGCACGACGCTTGGGGAGTTGGTGGGTGCATTGGAAAAGGTCAGGCCGTCAGGGGAATACTCCAGCTTGAGCCCGCTGATGTAGTAGGCGACCACCTGGGGGTCCTGCCCGTCAATCTGCCGGTACAGCGTTGATACGTTCTGCGTGCCGAGCTGCGCGGTGCCGACGTAGTACCGGATCACGCTGATCTTGATCAGCGCCGCGTCCGGCGACCACGACATGTCGTCCAGGGTGTAGCCGTGGTGCTGCAACTTGATGTTGCCGTTCCCGCCACCCGAGTCGTTCCCGGTGCAGGGATTGGTTTCGTGCGTCTGCACCCAGCGGGTCTGGGTCCCCACCATGACCAGGGCCCAGTCATCGCCGGTGAACACATCGGAACAGGAGCGCCCCGCGCTGTTGGGCGAGTTCACGGGGGTCACCGCATTCCGCGAGAAGGAATTGCTGCTGGGGTAGCCGCCCGGCTTGGGGATGGTGAAGTAGCCGTTCGTGTTGGCGGTGGTGATGCTCAGCACCTGGTTGGTGCTGAGCACACTCTTCAGGTCCGTGGGCACGCTGGCCTCGCTGTACAGTACTCGGGAACCGGTAGCCTGACGCAGGTCCTGGGCGATGACCTCCAGGCTGGACCGCACGCTCTCCTGGAGGGGAATTCGCTCCTGCTCCACGCTCTGCACCCGGGCGGTGGTGGTGAGCAGCGCGCTGGCCGCGCCGATTACGATCAGGGCAAGCGCCGCCGCCACCAGCAGCTCGATGAGCGTGAAACCGCTCTGCCTACTGGGTGAAGCGGGTGTAGACGTTGACACGCTGTTCCTCCTTTTGCTGCCAGGCCACGGTGACACTCAGGGCCCACACGGTGGCGTTCATGCCGCTGGAGATGGGCGTGGCGACGATGGTGGATTTGAAGGGCACGAACTGGGTGTTCAGGGTGGCGCCGTCCGCCACATGGGACGCGATGGCCGTGTCCTTGGTGTAGTCGCGCTTGTAGTCGTAAGTGCAGGTCACGACCTTGGTCGCCGACTTGGTGCACACCCCGGCAACCGTATCCAGAGGCTCACGGCCGCTGCGGTACCGGTCGAGCCAGGTTTCGGCGGCCGTCAGGGCCTGGCTGCGTGTCCGGGACTTTGAGTTGCTGAGCATGCTGGCCGTCAGCAGGGGCATCACGGAGGCGACGATCACCAGCACAATCACGATCGCCACGAGCACCTCGGTGATCGTCAGGCCGTCCTGGCGCCTCACGAGAGCCTCGCGAAGCCCAGGGCCGTCACGCGCACGGTGAGCTTCGTCTTGCTGTCCCCACCCAGAAACGTGGTGTTCGTGGTGGCGTTGCCCCCGCTCAGCGTGGCATTGGCGAAGCCCCGGGTGTCGAAGGTGTAGGCGGTGGCGACGTTGGTCAGGGTCAGCCGGGCGCGGGTGAAGTTGGTCGTCCGGATGGTCTTCCAGGTTGTGCCGTTTTGTGCTTCGACCGTGTACTTGTCCGAAGCCAGGGTGAGACGGTAGGGCACGCCTTCGCTCATGGTCTTGGTGCGGTACAGGTTGAAGTCGGCGGCCAGCCCGGAGAGATCGGAGCGGATCCGCTGGCTCTGAATCCAGGGCATCAGCATGAGTGCAGCGATGCTGAGCAGGATGCCCAGCACGCCGAGCACCACCAGCAATTCGAGGAGGGTAAAGCCCGCTTGGGCACGTGGAGGCGACACGCCTCCAGTATCCGGAGCTCACTTCCTGCGCATCAGTCCCCGATTGGGGGAATAAGTGTGATGTTTTCCCGATTTATGCGCCAGAGAATGGCCGTTGGCTTCTGGGCCACTGGATTCCTAGATGAAGTGCAGCGGCCCGGGCCCTTCGCGCCTCGCCCTAGACCTAAGCCAGCGTGGGGCACCGCCGTCATGTCACCAGGGCACGAAGTAACGTCGTGAAGGCAGACCAGGTGAACCCGAGCAACACGACCACGACGGTGAAGGTCACGACGGCCAGGATCCAGAGCCCAGGCCGGGAGGGCTGATGTGGCATACCGCACTCTAAGCCTGGGCCTCCGTTGCGGCCTTCAGACGGCAAGGGTGCTGGCTCAACTTGTCGGGTGGGGTAGGGGTGCCCCTACCTGTACCCCCGCTGCTCGCAGCTTGTTCTGCCAGCGCTCACTCGGCGGGGGCCAGGCCGGAGGAGGCGCCGCCTCGGTCCTCTCGTTAGGCATCGTCGAGCAGGTCCACACGCTCGGGAGTGGTGAGGTCAACGGGGCGCATGGGAAGGCAGAGTAGCGCTCAACCCGCGTCCTCAAGTTCAGCATCAAGCCAGTTCAAGGTGTAAAAGGCGGCCTCTAGGCGGGGCGGGACATCCCGCCCCGCCTGCGTCCTGGCCCACTCTCTCCAGTAGCCGATAGCCTCAGCCCAACTTTGCCTTGAGCCGACGTCGCATCTCCTTTTCCCTCCCACGAGCACGCCGACATTCTAGACAGATTCGCTGCTTCCCATTGAAGTAGGTGTTTTTTTCGGTGAACGGATGTCCATGTTTGCAATGCGTTTTTCTGGCATTTCTAGCACCAGTCCCAATACCTCGCAGAGTGTTTACCCCAGCGGTAACCACATCTAAATGATCGGGGTTAACGCAGAGAGTATTCCTGCAAACATGGTCTACAACCATATCAGTCGGGATGTTCCTACCAGCCAGAACTAAGGCAATACGGTGAGCTTTATAAAGCTTTTGCCGAATTCTGCACACTCCATAAGGCGTTGGCTTATGGGAGTCGTGCGCCCCTGTCCATATCCAGCACGTCTGCGTTTTCTTGACCTTTTCTTGAAACCGGGTCTTGTCCAACTCGGTCAGGGCGGGGATTTCATGTGCAGGTAGTCTCATATCCGCCTCTCGAAGACAGGTGACAGCGCCCGCCCAGAAAGGCGGGCGGGAGTCGGCTTACTCAGTCGGCGGCGTTCTCGTGCTCGGGGAGGGCTCGAACATCCTCCTGAGCGGGCGGGTCCCCCGTGCGTCCCCAGGTATCAAACTTCTCTTCCCGGCCCCACAACACGAAGGCCAGGGTCTCGGCCAAGTCCTTGCCAGCCTTGACGAGGATCGGGCTCACAAACTGCTCGCGCACGTAATCCTCGCGTTCAATAATCCTCGCCCCTCGCGCGAAAACCAGGAGGCGGTCGGTGGGCCAAATGCTGTACAGCCCGCCGCCCTTCTGGAGGTTTAGGCGTCGGGTGAAGTGGACGCCGTTCTCGCGCAGGAACAGGACGAGGGTCTTCTTGTCGGACGTAAGGCGGGCGTCCACCAGTTCAGGAACGGGGCGATTCATGCCGCCACCTCGACTTCCTCGCGCACACGCTTGACCATGCCGTACCGCGCCTCGTGCCTCAGCTCGGCAAAGACACCTTCCTGGTAGTCGGCCAGCAGGTGTGCCGGGCAGGAGATGGTGCCGGTGGTGTAGGCGAAGAGAGCGCCGTCGTGAACCACCGCCGTCACGGGGGTGCTGGGGCCGTACACATTCACGCGCGTGAACGTGTAGGTGCCATCAGGAACGCGAGGGGTAACTGTGCCGTACAGTGACATACGAACCTCCTTAGGGTTCCCAAAAAGCCCTTGCCCGTCCCCGCCAAGAGATTGAGCGGGGCTTTTTGGCACCTCTATAGTAAAACTCTCCGATTGACTTGTCAATCTCTGCGTTTTACACTTGATACCGTAAGGAGGTGAGGGACATCGAAGCCGAACTTATGGCACAGATTGAGGCTGCGATGCGACGGTCGGGCAAGACTCAAGCTGACTTCGCCGCGCACAAGGGGGTCTCACGACAGTCAGTAAACCCCTATTTCAACGGCAAGCGCAGCTTGTTTACGGAGACAGGCCGCGACCTGCTGGAGTTTTTGGGGCTCCGCATCCGCCTGGAACCTATAGAGCCTGACTCCGACTCCAAAAAAACCTCCTAACTGCCCCTGTCCCGGACAGTTGCAAAGGAAAGGCCCCCGCATTGAAGGGGGCCTTCAGTTGGAGGGGCTTACCACTCGCCCACTGGCGTCACAACAGTGTCACATTGGCGTATCAAAGAGGCGGTTGTGAAAAGGTTAGTTGGCGTCTAGGACGCAATCCCTCATCCCGAAGATGGACCAAAAGCGTACCAAAGGCGTCACAACAGCGTCACACTGCAAAATTTGCATTTACTGTCGTGAGCCAGCCTGCTACTTTGTTTCTCGGTAGCGGAATGCAACTGTTACCAAAGCCGCGAGCGGCCCCCATCCGCCAAGATTCAGGGCCGCTCACTCCAAAGCAAGCGCGCAGGCGTTTGCGCCGTCGCTTGATCTGTAACCTCACGTTACATCGTGTCCCCTTCTGGGGACAAGTATGGACCCCGGACAGTATGAGTGCTGAACGTCTGGAGAGGGTACAGACGCCCGCAAGGAGCGCATTCCCACATGTTAGCCGTACGCCATACATCCACTCCTCCAGTCCCAGAGGGCGCCTCATGACGTCCCTTCATTTAAAGGCCTTACTCGCTCTTACTGGCTTAACGGCTTTTCTCGCCCTTCTCGTCGCTACCGTCTTCCTAGGTCAAGCTAACCAGCCCGTCTGGGCAGCCTTCACTGGAACGGGCGCGGTGGTGGTAGGCCTGGGCGGACTCTACAGGCTATTGCTCGTCCTGGGGCGAACGGCTTAGACAAATCGATTTAGCAGGCAGAAGACTTGCCCACAGCAAAACCCCACCCGAGCGGGGCTGGAATGAATGTCCGTTTGTCGGTCAGGCCAGCTTAGAGAAGGGCCAGGCGCTCGGAAAACCGAGGGAGCGAAGGCTAAGCCTAAGCGGAGCACGCGAGGCGCGAAGAAGTAAGCCGCTCCGCTCCCAACGCTCTCGCTCAATCCGGTAGTTCTTATTGGCGTGACCGGGTAGCTTATAGTTAAGTGACCGAGGAGACTAGTCTATGACTTATTTTGGTGAATATGGGTCGGCAAACACAGAACGGGATATACTGATCCATGCTGGTAAAGTCCGTTTTAGTTATAACGCAGTACCTCTTCCAGAAAATATACCCGAGGGAATGAATGTATCGATGTTGGTTCCGCAAAATCCAAAAATGCTGCTCGAGGATAAATGCACCATAGTATTTGATTTAGATTATTATTTGCAGCCCATATTAAAAGTAAGATCTCCAGAGCTCTATCCTACCATCGCATATCTGAAGGAAGTTAAGATTGCAGAGGTAAGTCTATCGTTGCCAATATACTATCTATGATATTAGCCCCTTATGCTCCCGGAGACAAGACTAAGCATGAGTATACAATAGGTGTCCCTGAAGTACAAATTGGACAACAGGTGCCGTGTGAAAAGATTGGCTTCTATTTCATAAACTCCCAAATATCACTACATAAAAGTGAGAGATTTAGATCAAACAGATACTTATGCAGAATCACGATCAACGGTCTTACTCTAGATATATACAGTAATTATCCTCGTACCAATGTGTATACTCCCAACAAGCTAACCGTATACGTTGAAGCCTTCTATATGGACGGCGGTAGAATCACATTAAGTTTGTTAAAAAACCATCCCGCATTTATCGCATTATGTATATCAATCAAGCTTATATCCACCAGACCATCAGAGCCAGTACTCTTCCACGGCAAAAATGGGAGCGAGACTGTTTGGAAGCACTTTGTTAGAATCAACCGCAACAGCGTGCTGCCCATCAATCCTGAATCCCCCTATTCGTGGACTGGCAATGGATCTGAATGGTGCCAAAATGGCGACAGCGAGATATTGCATGATTTAGTTCATACTATAGCTTCATCAGCTAATACGGCTGAGATAAGCTTTTCAGTAGACTGGTATCTAAAAATAGTCAACTCTAATCTTGGGGGTGAATCTATTGTTTTAACTCAAGTAGCTTTGGAGGGTATCGCTTGGTGGTATCTCGTCGCTCATAAGAAAGCCATATTAGCCTCTAATTATGACAATCTAAAGACAGGAGACTGGTTAAGAATGATGCTCAGCTTCATGAACATACCAGCTGAAGTGCCTAAAATATTTTCGCACTTACTAAAGTTGTGCAACGACCAGTCCTTCAACTTCAAATTGGATGGAATTGCTGACGGTCCACTGGCCTTTGTAAACACTCGAAATTTCATAGTGCATAGATCAGAAAAAAATTTGAAGAAGTTACAAAAAATTGAAGGGGTCGCAATGCAGGAAGTTGTCAGCCTCGGTCTGTGGTATTTGGAAACAATAATACTAAAATTAGTAGGCTACAAGGGTAAATATTACAGCAGAGCGAACAATGACTACAATTTGACGGTATTAGATTAGATCTGTTAATCATACTTGTTCGCCAGACTCTTGAGGGTGAAGTTGCCTGAGTCCTCAGACTGCGTTGCACACAAGGCCCTAAGCAACCGGGCAGTGGGAGCAGTACGAGGGAGCAAAGGAGGAAACGAATGTATAAGGGTAGCGTCGGGCCGGGCGTGACAGGAAAAGCGTGAACAAAAGCTGGGCCACCCCTGCAAGCGGCATCGGTGACCGCATGGGCACTGATGAGGGCCGCAGCAGCAGCGAGGCGCCGTACTCCTCCGCCAAACAGCGCTTCAGCTCCGTCAGCCCCTCCGGTATGGCCTCCCAGTCGGGTGGGACCACGAGCATGAGGCAGGGGGACGGTTCGCTCATACCGTAATGATAGGCAGGGACCTGGGGGGAGAACGTATCCCAGACTCCCGGCCTGATACCCTGCCCGTATGCGCGCGGTGCAGGAGCGGTGCGGCGTTGAGCTCGACGGGCAGGGCAAGCCCCACGTGGTGCGCTGGCGCAACCGGACTTACCGGGTCACGCGAGAGCATGACGCCTGGCGGGCCGGGGGGCGCTGGTGGCTGGGGGAGCCCTGCCGGGATTGCTGGCTGCTGGAGTGTGGCGCCTTGACGTTGGAGGTCCATAGGTTTGACGAGACGGACCCACCGCAGGAGGTCAGCGGGTGGTGGGTGGCGAGGGTGCAGGACTGACACGCAAAAAGCCCCCTACCACCAGCCGAAGCCAGGGCGGGGGGCGTTGCTTGGCCGACAGCAGAACGTATCGGGGCTAGCTACCTGCGTTCGATGGCCATCAGCATGTTCCCGTCCGGATCCCGGAACAGGAGGGACGACAGCCCGGGATGCACGGGAGTGACCTCACCGACCCATCCCGCGTCCAGAGCAACCAGGCGGGCCTGGGCGGCGGCGAGGTCCGTCGCGAGGAAGGTACAGACCGGGTGGGGCGCGGGCTGGAACACGAAGGAGGGATCCGCGGCATGATCGTCCAGCGTGATCCAGGGGCGCTCCCCCGGCGCGTTCAGGGTGTAGTAGTTCCGGGCGAGCTCGTGTTCCTTGAGCGGCAAGTCGAAGACGGCGCTGTACCACGCAGCGGCATGGCGAAGATCACGGACGTGCAGGAACACGCCATCTAGAACATTCAGGAGAGGGGAGGCAGGCACGACCCACTGTAAAGGCCGACGCCTCATGCTGCTTTTTGCTGCTGTACTCCAAGGGCTGGGAGACCCCGCCTCTGCCTGGCCGGTACTGTATGCGGTCAGCCGAAGGACCGTCACTGACGGGCGATAGGTCGAGTCTGCTCCAGTAGCTCCTCCCACAGCCGGGAGGCCTCCTCGCTCGCCAGGCACCCGCGCCCCTCGCCGCCCCGGTAGGACCACAGCAGCACGTCGTCCACCCCGGAGGCCAGCGCCGCCCGCAGCGCCGCCAGTGCGTGACTGTGGTGCGCCCGGTCCACCCCGAACGCCCGCACCCACAGGTGGGACGAGGCGAGGGTGCTCTCCCCCACCTCCGCAGCGGCGGAACGTGTCGCGGAGGCCTGCTCCTCCGGGGTGGTGCGCCAGTCGTAGTCCGAGGTGCCGAGGGAACTCAGCAGCGGCAGCAGTGAGGCATGCGGGACGCGCCCCCGCTCGTAGCACAGCCACACGGGGGTCTGGCGTTCCCTGATCCGCTGGGCCCAGCCCCGGAGGGTGGGCGTGAGGTCACGCGCCGTCAAGCGGTCGCGCGGCTCGTCGAGCATGATCGCGTCCGGCCTGGCATTCAGGGCCAGTTCGAGCCAGCGGTCTACAGCGGTCAGACGGTCCTGCCGACCGGAGACGGCAGAGAGGCCTTCCCCACCGAAACACGAGGCCAGCCCCCAGGGACTCAGCACCGGGCTCAGCCCCAGGTCCCTCGCCGCCCAGACGTAATCCTTGAACAGGCGCGGCGAGTAGGTGAGCTGCTCCTCGGTAAGCGGGAACACCACGGTCTGGAAGCCAGAGCAGGCGAGGTCGTCGAGGTCCTGAACGAAGTGACGGCCTACCTCGCTGGAGAAGTAGGCCGTGCCGAGTCGGGGCGTCATTCGAGGGGCAGGAAGATCGGCCGCGCCCCGCTGGCCTCGCGGTAGAAGGTCACGTTGCCGCTCTCCACTGCCCCGGCTGTGACGCTGATGCGGAACAGTTTCCCGCCCGGCACGTCCGGCAGGTTGCACCCCCACAGTCCGGGGCGGTCGCGCTCGCGGCAAACCTCGACCCCCTCATTGACCGCGCTGACCTTCAGGCCCGCGCCCCTCAGGAACACAGTAGGCACCTGAGCGGTGGTCTCGCCCGGGTTCTTGAACACGACGGCCTGAGCGTCACGCGCCAACGAAGCGCTTTCCCGCTGGGCGAGTTGCAGGCTGGGAGCACAGGAGGACAACAGCAGA
The DNA here is from genome assembly GCF_000381345.1 of Deinococcus apachensis DSM 19763. Lineage (NCBI taxonomy): Bacteria > Thermotogati > Deinococcota > Deinococci > Deinococcales > Deinococcaceae > Deinococcus > Deinococcus apachensis. The sequence goes on from NZ_KB906398.1 coordinate 19,435, forward strand.
GCGGCGATCACGAGCTTCTTCATGTCAGATCAACTCCCCGCGCTCCAGGTCGTCGAGCGCTTCCTGAACCTTCAGGCGGTTTTCCTGAGAGAGATGGGCGTCACCGTCGCGCAGGTCGGCCACGATGGGCGCTAGGATCGGCGCGAGCTTCAGGACGGCCTGGGCGGAGAAGCCCGCCTTGCCGCCCAGCATTCCGGTCAGCAGTTGCAGCAGTTCGTTCATGGTGTTCTCCCTTCAGTCTGCGATAGAGCCAGCAGGGCGGCCCAGAGAAAAGCAGGCTTACTTCAGGTCCCCCAGACCGCTGAGGGGTGGGGGACCTGAAGGTTCGGGTGCTGGGGCTGAAGTGGGCGTACCTTTCCGGTTCCCCCAGTACACCGTGATCCAACCGATGACCGTCTTCAGCAAGTCACGGAAGCCCATAGCGACGATGGCGCTGGCAAGGCCGAAGAAGGCAACGCTCCATGGCACGTCCAGCCCGAACAGGGGCAGTTGCGCACCGAACTTGCCCAGGTACAGCCCCGTACTCCCAACCTCCCCGAACAGCACCGCGAGGAAGCGCCACAGCCACGGGTTCCCGATGACCTGGCCGTACTTCGCATACTGGGGTTGCTCGGCCGCGCGCTTGATGGCCGCGATCAGCAGCAGCAGGAACGCTCCGAAGGCGTACGGGCTCTTGCCCCACCCGACGGGGTCGAAGGTGAGGCCGGACCCCGGGTCTCCCTGGGCGAGGGCCGAGCCGAACAGCACGAAGAGAGCGAGAAACGAGAAGTAACGCTTCATGACGCACCTCCAATGAACGCGCCCCCGGCCGGTGCGGGCCAGGGGCGGGGAGAGGGCAGGATTAGGGGGCAGGTTCGTCGGCGGGTTGCCGCAGGGCGGCGAGCAGCGCGGTGAGCCTCGCTTCTGCCTGTTCCACCCGGCGCTTCTCGCCTTCCGTGTGCCGCTTGTCGCGGTACGCGGCGCGGGCTTCCAGACCCTCCTCGATGGCGTCGAGGAATTCCTTTCCGTCCATGGTGAGCCTCCTATTTCCGCAGGGCGGCGAGGGGGTCGGGGGTAACGTAAACCTTGTCGGTACCGGAGATAAGCGTGCCCACGCCGATCTGGGTGTTCGTTTCCGGGTTGAAGAGCCTCACTGGCCGGGCGTCCTGCGCGTCAGGCTGGTGGGCAGGTGCGGGCGCCATCACTGCCTGGACGGCCTTTATATAGGCGTCCCACGGCCAGGTGGGGCCGGGGCAGTTCTTGCGGGCCGCCCGGTTGGGGTTCACTTCGCTGTGGGCGATGAGGTGGACCCGGTCGGCGGGAATGCCGTACCGCTGGCACAGCCCCGCCACGAGTTCCGCCGAGGCGGCGAGCTGGGCCGGGCTTGGGGTCCAAGGCCCCTTGCTCGGCTGTCCCTCGTGCTCAATGCCGACAGAGCGCAGGTTCATGGCCCATTCTCCGGAGTGCCAGGCGGTGTCGCTCTCCCGCACGCTCTGGATCACCGTGCCGTCCGTACCCACGGTGAAGTGGGCCGACACGTTGCACTGAGGGTCAGCGAACCAGGCAGCCGTGCCTCGCAGGGTCCCGTCGGCCACGTGGATCACGACACGGTCCACCCGCGTCCCCTGGCGTCCCGGAGTGTAATTCCCGCTGTGGGCGGGCACTTGTTCGATCTTCATGTTCCTCCCTCTTTCGGGTCTTCGGGCCAGACCCTCGGCGGGCGCCCGTACTCGGTTTCCAATGCGAGCAATAGAGCCCGCGCCTCGCTGCGGCCGGTGAGGTAGTACAGGCTGCGGGTGGTCAGGCGCTCGATCTGCACATGCAACTCGCGCATCTGGCGCTCCTGGGCGAGGCGCTGATCCTCCATCGCACTGCGGAGCGCCCGAATGTCCTCGCGCAGCTCCTCGATCTCCTCCTGATCCTTGGCCCGTTCCTCGCGCAGCCGCTTGATCTCCTCGCGGTACTCCTGCCGAAACTCACGGGCATCCTGGCCCCCGGTGGTGAAGAAGTTCTTGGCGAAGGCGGTCAGGATGCTGCCCCCAAACAACCCGACAGCGTACTTAAGCGCGTCGAGAACGTTGCTGGAGGCGTGGGGGTCAGGAGCGCCCACGGTGTCCCCAGCACTTCGTCAACCACACCCGGAACCGCTGCGGCCAGCGGTTGTGCCAGAACCAGTCGTCCGCTGTGTAGTAGGCCAGGACGCAGCTCCACAACCCCAGCCCCCCGTACACCACGCTCCCCCAGGTCAGCCCGTAAGGCCCCTGCGTGACCAGAATGCTGAACAGAATGAAGAAGACGGCCGAGGCGAACTGCCACAGGATCAGCAGCGGTTTGCCGCGCGGGATCAGCAACAGGCCCAAGGCGATGGTCAGGGCGGTGACCCCCCAGAAGATGGTGGGCATGATGGCGTGAAACCCCGCATAACTGGGGACGATCAGCGCCAGGTTGGGCCGAAGGAAGGAGACGATGGCAACCCCGAGGTGAAGGCCCCCGAGTCCGGTGCGGGAAGCCGAGACCCCGCGCCGCCAGGTCTCGTGCCAGGTCATGGTCCCTCCGCTGGGAGCCAGTCCGTCCCGTCCCAGTAATTCCATTCCCAGTGCAAGGTGGTCCACAGCTCACGGGAAGGAACGGACGAAGAGATGGCCGTGAGGTTCCACCCCCAGACCCCGCCGTACTGCGGGAGGCCGCCGGGCTTCTGGGGCACGAAGGGGCCGTACGAATTCAGGGTGCTGACCTTGCGAACGCGCCCCACTCCGCCCGGCGGGCAGGCGGGGTCGAGCCGCAGGAGGGCACGGTAGGCGAAGCCGAGCACGTAGTCCGGGATGACTTGCACCGGGCAGTACGTGGTCTGGGCGGAGGCAGTGGGCAGGGAAAGGGCCGCCCCGATCAGCAGGGCGGCCCAGAGTGGGCTTCGCATGGGGAACCTCCTGTGGGTCCTAGTTCGGGTCAGCCCCCAGGCTGCCTTCGATGCTCTTGTCCCCCGTCAGGAACAGCGGCAGGTCACAACGGATCTCGACGGTCCAGGCGTCCCGCGCCGTGCAGTACCCAGTGTCCGTGTCGGCGGGCGGGGTAGTCGCACTGGAGAAGCCGGGCGCGATGAACTGCCGGGTGGCGTGCGCGTCCGTCGCGGGCAGAAACCCCTCGCCATGCGGGTCGGTGTAGAACACCCCGCTGTTCTGCCCGTGGTCCCCCGCCGTGACGCGGGTGTTCGGGCCGAACTCCAGCAGGCGCTCGCTGCCCGTATGGATCGGATCGAGGGCATACAAGTTCTGGAGGGTGGTGCAGCCGGGCGCATCCGCGCAGCGGGTCTGTGGGAAGCTCGTCTTGACGCTGAAGAAGGCCGGGTGCCAGCCGGTCACGTTGTACTCGTTATCGATCACCCACGGCTCATACCCATCGGTGTTCGGCCCGCCCAGCGTCCGGCTGCCCATGTCGCGGATCTGGCCCTGGTCCTCCGGGCAGCCGGAGATCAGCTCGAACTCCCCAGGCGCCGTGAACACCCGCGCCCGCCCGAAGTCCCCCATCAGGTGCAGGTCGGCCTTCAGCACCCCGCCTGCCACCACGCCGAGGTCAGCGGTGTGATACCGCTGGCAGATCCGGCCCGCACCTGCCCCACCCATGTGGTAGGTCACGTTCCACCACACCCCGGTCACCCGGTCCTTGAAGACGTGGCTCTTGAACCCCACATGCGGCTCAGTCATGCCATGCCGGGCAGCGGTGTACCCGTAGAGGGGCTGGTAGAGCGGTTTCCCATCGGCGCCCACTCCGGCCAGCTTGGGGTCAGAGCCGTGCTCGTGCCTGAAGTAGCACCAGTACACCGGGTCCACCTGTGGGTGCCAGGTGGGGTACATCTGCCCGTCTGGCCCGAGGGCTTTGTACTGATCGTGAACCCAGGCTGGGCAGGTCTGATTCGGCACTGGAGGGGTTTGCCCTGCGGGCACGCTCGGCGCGGCGCTGCCGGTGCCGTTCGCCTCCCCGACGATCACGCTGGAGAACTGCGTGCCCGTTTCGCTGGGGTAACTCATGGGCAGGAGGTCAACCGACCCAGCCTGGAACGTCTTGACGAACACGGGATAGGTACGTCCGCTTGTGAGGGTGACACTGCCGCGCTCAGTCCAACTCCCCAACCAGCTCGGGCGGTAGTTCCCCGCGCGCCAGATCAGCCCGACCTGTGCAGCCCGGTTCAGCTTCAAGCCGAACTGCTGGAAGGTGTCGATGGCGACCGTGTAGGAATTCGGCAAGCCGAGGTGATCCCAGCCCGCGTACTGCCCCGCGTTGCTGATCGTCTGCGTCCCGAAATGGGTCACACCCGGGTCGAGGGTCAGCCCGGCGTTGAACTGCCGGGGGGCGTACCGCAGGCTGTCGTACTTCTGGAGTTCGCCCTGCATCCGCCAGTAGGCCGCGACCAGCGTGGGCTGTACGGTAGGGGCCGGGGTGGGGATCGGGGGTCGCGGCTTGCGCCTCTGCATCTCCAGGTGCCCCGCGTGGGTCTCCTGCGGCACCGTGCCGCACGCTGCAAGGATCGCTACCAGTCCTACCAGGAATCGCTTCATACCCTTCTCCTCCCGGGCGAGGGGCCCGGAACTGAACTGCTCGCACTGTCGTGTGGGGGGTGACACAAGAACCTCACAGGCGAACGCCGCCCCCCGAGGAGCGGCGCACGGGCGGGAAGGTCAGAGCTTCAGGAGGAACGCGGTCGCCACTCCACCCGTAGGCGGGGTGCAGGGCAGATCAAGGACGTACCCCTCTCCCCCGCCCGCGTTGCTTGGGACTTGCAGCACCCATGGGAACGTCCAGGCGCTCCAGTCCGCGCCCGTCAGCCCGACAAACCCGCCGTCCCCGCCCCCGTAGTCTTTCCAGCGGGCTTGGCCGAACCGGCTGCCGGAGGCGTTCACATCCCAGGTGCGATCAAACCTCGCTTCGGTGAAGGTATGCACGCCCGGCTTGAGCAGGAGGCGGTGGGTCGTCACACTGGGGGTGTACGTCAGCCGGACCACCTCGGGCACCTGGTAGCGCGTGCTGGCGAGGATGATGTTGGCCCCGTCAGTGAAGTACACGGTGCCCAGGCCGGGGTCGCCCACCATCCACGTCTCGCTCGGCGCGTCCGCAACGGTGTTGTTGGTCAGCTCGTGCCCCAGCACGTCTTTCCAGTTCAGGAGGTCGTGCTGGCGAGCAGGACGGGCACCCAACGGTTCGCCATGCTCTGCCCGTGTGCGAGCAGGTAATACACGCCGCCGACCCGCACGAGATCGTCAGGCACGAGCAATTTGGACCACTTCACCGTCGGTGCCCTGGCCCCGAAAAAAGTGGCGTTGTTGCCGATAGCGACGGGCTGCCCGCTGTTGGCAAGCGTCCACGGTTGCGTCGGGTCGGTGCCGTCGTAGTACGCCAGTCCGATACAGCCGTCCTGTCCCACGGTGCGAGCCTCGAACAGACAGTAACGGCGGCTGCCCTCCATCCACACGACAGGGCTGCTCACGTCCTGGCCGTTCCAGGCCGAGCCCACGTTGCTGACCGGCACGCCCGCAAACCCCAGGTCGGTCCAGCCGTCCTTGCCGTTGGCCGAGCGGAACATACGGATGTTCTTCTGGGGTTGCTGCGTCTTGTCCTCGCCGTACAGCTCCCAGCCCTGCGGCGTCAGGACCACGTAGGGGTCCTCGATGTACCGGGCGGTGATGATGGGAGTCGTGCCAGGCGTCCACGTCACTCCGTTCGCTGAGGTCGCCATGAACACCTCGATTTGCGCCGTCTCGGAGTACGTGCCGACATAGGCCGAGTAGTACAGGCGGTAGGGCGTCACGAGGTCGGTCGGGTCGTAGCAGATGTTCCCAATTTCCCGCATTCCGCTGCGCCCGGCAGGGGTGGGGATGATGCTGCCGATAGTCACCGAGCGATTGAACGCGCGCCCGCCAGGCTGCGCGGTCGGGTTCTTCAGGTCAGCCCAGCCCAGGACGTTCGGCGCGTCCGTCCAGCCGGTCGCGTAATCGCTCGCGCCCGCCTTGCGGAGGAGCTGGCCGACCGCGCCGCCCGCAGGCACGCCGCGCTGCTTGATGACGGCCGCAATGCGTTGCGCCAAGGCTTGCAGGCGGGATTCCTGGCTCACGCTTACACCAGAGCGGCGTTGAAGTCCGCCACAAGATCACGGTCGAAGTTGCCGATGTCCGTGGCTGCCACCGCGCCGATGTTGGTCCTGGCCTGCGCCTGCTGAGGGCCGGTGAGCGTCTGCGCGGCGTCGAAGCGCACGCGGTTGTCGAGGGCAGTGGTGATCGCCGCGATGACGCTGTCCTCGCTGCTGAGCTTGTCAGTCAGTTCCTTCAGGGTGTCCAGCGCGGTCGGGGCGCCGTTCACGAGGGCGGCGATGGCCGCGCTGATCTGCGCGTCGATCTTGGTGCTGGAGTAGGTCGTGGTCGTGCCGGGCGTGGTGTCGTTGATCCCCGAGGCGTTGGCAAGTGCGGCTTTCAGCTCGTTCAGGGCCGCGACGAGATTGCTTTTTTGGGTGGTGGTGAGGTTGGCCGGGTCGCCCGTGATCGCGCGAATGGCCTTGAACTCGGTGCCGACGCGCGTGATGAAGTTCCGCAGGTTCGTTTCCAGGCTCATAAGCGTCTCCTAGAGGAGCTGGTTTTCCAGCCACAGGGCGAAGTCGAACAGGTCTATTTCCGTGCGTTCCGCCTTGCGGTCCTGCAACGCCTCCACCCGCTCCCGTACCGTTCCAGCGGGGTAGTCGCCATGCGCGGGCAGGGCCTCGTTCGTGCCGGGAGGGCCTGGGGGGCCGGGGACGGGGAGGATGATGCCGCCCAGCACGGGGACGGCCTGGGGAACGGCGGCCAGCACGGCAGGCGCAGCGCCAGCCAGCACTGAAGCGAGGGGGCGCGGGTCGCGCGGCACTCCGGGCAGCACGTCGCCCAGCGTCACCGCGTCACGTCTCCCGTCAGCTTGAACTTGCCCCGCAGCCAGGTCAGCGGCCCCAGGCTGCCCTCGTGATCGAACTGCATGTCATACGGGGCACTGAGAACGGTGGCCGTTTTCGTGCTGGGAATACGGATGCTCAGCACCGGGCCGGGCGCGGCGTCCGGCTTGATGAACAGCTCCCCGTTCTCACTGCTGGCGTCGAGGAGGATGGTGGTGCTGTCCTGCGGGTTGCGGACCTGCATCCGAATCACCGTGTAGGTGTCCTTGAGGGCCTGCGCCTCGCCCACCGCGAGGGGGACGGTGCGCTGGCCTGTCGGGTCGGTGGGGTCGCGTTTCGTGAGGGGGATATCCCGCAGGAACCCGTCGCCACGCACGCCGGTCAGGTCAAGAGTGAAGGGCGGCATAGGACCTCCAAGAGTTCGCCCCAGCCGGTGCGGGGCTGGGGCGTCAGGGGGGTGGGGTTCAGGTGGGGCAGGGTCAGCCCGCCGCGCCGATCTGGATGTTCCTGGCCTTCCAGTCGGCCAGCTTGGCGTCCCGGTAGTCGTCCTGCCGTTTGAGACCCGCCATGATCCCGGCGTCGTCAGGAACGGAGGCGGGGGGCGGCAGGCGGGTGATATTGCGCTGGGTGACGACAAGGGGCGAACTGCGGTAGGACAAAAAGCCACCGTCATACCACGTCAGGCTTTGGCTGCGAACGTGGTGTACGCCCACAACCATGTCCTCGTAGACATGTCCGAACCACCGATCCGGGCTCTCGCCGTTGTAGTAGTCCAGCACGTAGGAGGGGTTGACCTTGCCCAGCAGCGTGTATCCCCTCGGGTTGAGCGGGTTGTAGATCGCCCCGGTGTGAACGATCGTCCCGCGCCGGATGGCGTTGTTCCACCCGGAAGCAATGGCGATCATGTAGCTGCCCATGCACGAGATGATGGCGAAATCTTCAAAGGCGACATGGTGCGGCACGTTCGCCGGGTTGGTCGCCGGACCGTCTGTCAGCCCCCCACCGTTGTTGCTGGCCCGCTCGGACTTGTCGGCGTACCAACCGTACCGCTCCCAGGTCGCCGGGTTCGCCACGAAGTTCGGGTCGCTGGTCGCCAGGTTTTCCAGCAAGAACTCCCGGATGATGAGGTTGCGGATAGCCGTCCCGGAGGAGTTGAAGAGGTTCCAAATGTCCTCGTGGCCCGCGCCGTAGAGGGGATTCTGCTTGACCCGGTTGAACGCAATGTCTGCGTAGAAATCACGCCAGTCCGTAAGTTGAAGCATCTGGATACGCTCGTGCCCCGAGTTGTTGGCGAGCCCCGTCCACGTGCCGTCCGGGTTGGTGTAACGCCCGTCCAAATCCTCGGCGTAGTTCTGCCGGAAGATGAGGCCGTCATCCGGGCCATTCCCCCCGCTGTAGCCGGGAAGATAGTTGCCCGAGGTCTTATACATCTCATTGGAGATGATCTCAACCCGCTTGGCCCCCTCGATCACGATGAAGCGATTCGGGTACGCCTTGACGCCGGGGATAGGCTGACCCCCGAAACCGAGGGTATTTCTCACCCGGATTCGGCTCCCTACCCCATAGATCAGCGGAGCCTTGCCCGTCCCCCCGGTGGCCCCGCTACCCCTCAGTGACCACCCGTCGAAATCCAGCAGCCTCGTCACGGAGGGGTCAACGTAGATGCACGGCACGGCGATGACGCGACTCCACAGGTTGCGCTTTGGAATCTTCACGCTGCCGTCCGTCTGGAGTTGGTAGGTGCCGTCAGTGATGCCTGCTTCCACGCTGGCATTCGTGAACCGCAACGACTGGGTGATGCTCTCCCATTGGAGTTCGTCGGGGTTGCGGGAGCGAATCTGGGAGCCGGGAGGGGTGACGATGGGGCCGGGTCCACCCCCGGGTGGGGTGCCACTGCTCCCCCCGTCACTCCCGGGTTTGCCCTTGGGCAGCCTGCGCCCGGTGGACGCTTCTACCCGGATGGCCCTGCCTAAGTCCGCGCTGGGGTCGCCTGTGACGTATTCCTTGCCGTACTCGCTGCTGTCTTTCCAGCGTAGGTACTTGAGGTTGCCCGCCGTAATGTCCCCCGCTGTACGCAGCACACGCAGTCCGGTGGCCGGGTCCAGCACGATGTAAAGGACTTGCTCAGGCATAGGTGGCCGTCTCGCCTTCCGGGGCCAGCGCGAAACGAGTGACGCGGCTTACACCGTTCCTGAAGCGGTAACCCCACTTCCCCAGGACGAGGTCGGCAGCCACCACGCCGTTGATGCCCCAGGTGGCTGGCTCGGCGCTGCCTGTCTTCCAGGCGCGGGCGTACACCTTCTTGTCAGCGGAGGTCACCTTCACCCGCATGTTCCACAACTCGTTGGCCGTCCACGCGACGCCTGAAGCTGAGCCCACTGCGGTATCGCTGCTTTGGGTATTGCCCGAGGTCACGATCTTGTGGGTGATGAAGTTGCCGTTGTACCCCTGGACGGCCAGGTGCATTCCCGGCGTGCCCGCCACCGCGCTTCCCGAGAACGAGAAGAAAATGGACGGCTTGGCATTGTCGGCAGTCCCGTCCGTCTGGAACTCCATGAGCGCCTCGCCGCCCACCTGATCCGGCCAGCCTGCGGGCATCCAGAGTTCGTAAAATCCGAAGGGCTGAACCCGGACAAAGACGCCCTTCATCACGCCGCCGCCTACGTCCTTTTGAATGGGCGAAGGGGCCGCGCTCGCATTTGCCAGGTCGCTGTCCGCGAGGAGGCGAGCGTTCGATCCGCCACTGCTGCCGATCTGGAGCAGGCGCACCATCTGCCCCCCGGTCACGAGGTCGGTGTTGTAGGGCAGGCCCGCCACGTCCAGCTGGCGGACGGTGATGGGGGCAGCCACGTTGGGGGCCTCGGCCACCGTCGCGTCCCGCATGAACTTCACATACGTCTCGGTGCCATCCGAGAAACAGCGCAAGGCCAGGTAGTAGCGGGTGTTGACGTTCAGCACGTTCGCCGTGGGCCAGCCGTCCGGCAGCGTGTCGGGCACCTGGGCGAGGTTGGGTGCCCCGGTGGAGGCGGGGACCGCCACGTAGTACCGCTTCCCCGCCTGGAACATGGTCAGCCCCGTGACGCGCCCCACCTCTCCCGGGCGGATGGCTTTGTTGTCCACATCGATGAACGCCACGTACTCGGGATCGAACTTGTCTGCGGTGTCGCTTGGCAGCAGGTCGGTTCGGGTCAGCGTGCCGGGAGCTCGGGTGGTGATGCGCCCGATGGTGCCACCCGTGCCCCGCGGCTCAGCGCCTGTTGCCGCCCCGGCTGGGCCGCGCAGGTTGACCCGCAGGCTGACCTGACTCGCACCCAGCTCGTACAGGTCACCCGTGACGGTGTTCAGGTAGGTGTCCCCCGCGATGGCCCCCGACACGGCGGCGAGGTTCGCCGGGGTGGTGGTCCCGTAGAACATCTGCGTGCCCCGGGGTCCGGGTTTGCCGCGCAGGAACTCCAGGTAATCCGCTTCCGTCTTCGTCTCGTTGCCGGGCTGGGCCTTCCAGATGTCGAAGTCACTCTGACCCGACCCGCCCGTGCCCGGCCTGGAACCAGGAATCATTCTTCCCTCCAGTAGTCCACGCGCACCGTCGCGTCGCTCGCCCCGTCGCGGATCAGCCGCAGGGCAGTGAGCTGGGCGTCCTTGAGGTTCACCGAGGACTGGACGCTCGCCGTCGCCGCGTTGCTGTACCCCATGCGAGCAGAGCCCACGTTCACGGACACGAGCGCGCGGTTGGCCCCGTTGGGAACCGTCAGGCCGACCTCAGTTGTCGAGACCGTGAGGACCTGCGGGGGGTAGGTCGCCGTGCAGGCCCCACCTGCCGAGGGCACAGCGTCCCCGGTGACGGGGTCTATTCGGTAATGGATCATCCTCTGGATCAGCCGGTACTGGTGATCCAGAAGCTTGATCCGCAAGTCGTCAAGAACTCCCATGAGACCTCCAAGGGAAAAGGCCTCGCTCTGGGCGAGGCCTGAGTTGGGTCGGGGTCAGGTCGCCAGCCCCACCGCTTGCAGCGCTGCCACCACCTCCGCCGCCGTGCTGCTCGCCGTCAGGCCGCTGGCCGGTCCCGTCACCAGTCGCCCGGTCAGGCCTGCGGTGCCGTTGTAGTTCACGGCGGGTGCCGCACCACTCAGTACCTGACAGCTCCCGGAGATGAAGCGCCCAGCCCCGGCATCCCACAGGACCCCGGTGTATCCGGCGGCGGAGGTGTTAATCACCGTGTTGAGGTTGAGGGTGTTGTCCCCGATCACGTATACCCCCGCCGTCTTGCCCCCACCCCAGTCCGACCCGCCGCGCACTTGGCCGCCGTTGTAGTTGACCGTGCCGCCCGTGCTGTCCACGCGCATACTGCGAATCTGGCAGCCGTTGAAATCCAGCGTACTTCCCGCCCCCCAGCGCCCAGAGGCGCGGACGTTGGCGAACGTCGAGCCGCCAAAGGTGAACTTGCCGTACAGACTGTCCACCACGAGGTCACCGTTCGTCCGCACGCCCGACACATCCCAGGTATCGCCGCCCGTGACCGCCACCGCCGGGTAGCTGTCCTTATCGATCCTCCACCCGCTCCCCTCGACGCCCTGGGCACTGATCCCCAGCACCGTGACCCAGGGCGAATCGGCATAGGACTCCGCGTGCAGGCCATAGATGCGGATGCTCAGCACGTTGTGCAGGTAGATGTTCCAGGGCTGCGGGACCGGCGTGGTGCCCCGAATCACGTAGGGACGTTCGGACTGGAGCCCGAAAAATGAGGTTTCGTTGGTGGTGTCGCCCATCGTCCCCAGGAGCATCACCTGAGTTTTGGCAGTCGGCTGTGTCATGTACTGCCCCGGCAGCGCCGTGGGCATCCCGCAGTTCTCCACGTGGCATCCCACGAATTCCGAGTCGAACACGTTCACCAGGGCCAGCCCCGCGCCGTAGAACTGCGCCACGCGGAGCTTTTCCACGTGCAGCCGGGACACGGCGGGATCACTCCCTGCGTTCCCCACCCCATCGAACACGCCCGGATTCAGGCACAACACCCCGTCCTGCTGGGGACCGAGTTCTGAGAGGTTGTTCAGCACGTTGCTGAACAGGTAGGGGCCGTTACCCTGGACCTCGAAATCCCCGTACCACCCGAACGCAGCCAGCACGACGGTGGGGGAGAAGGTGTGAGTGACGCTGCCCACCACGACCTTGTAGGGCTGAACGGCCCCGCTGGCCTTGCGCTTGAGGATGGTCCGGCTCGCCCCGCTTCCCCGCACCATGCCTCGCAACCGGAGCTGCGTGACCGTGGCCGTCCCGCCGGGCAGCTGACAGACCGCGCCGTTGTCCGCCGCGTAATTGATCGCCGCTTGGATCGCCGCCGTGTCGTCCGCCACGCCGTCGAATTCGGCTCCCCACCACAGCGGCGAGACTGCGCCCACGAACTCACGCACCCAGTAGCCGCTCCCCGACGCAGCCACGACGGTGCCCCCGTTGGCTATCCCGCCCGCCCGCCACAGCCAGCGGGAGCCGTCCACGAACTGCGGGCCGTCGGCCTGCCCCTTGGTGGCGAGGGCGGTGAGGGCGGTGTTCCCGATGGCCGAGCGCACGGTGGCGTCCACCGTCCCTCCCCCCCCCGCGCCCAGGGCCGCCCCGTCCGCCACCCAGGCATTCGAGGTGTTGCTCCATTTCAAGGGCTGGAGTCCCCCATCCGCCGTCCGCTTGCTGCCGACCGGGTTGGGCACGAGGGCGAGTTCCCCTGCTGTCGGGTTGCGGGGGTTGTCCGTCGTGCGCGACTCATAAGCCCGTGCCATCCCCGCGACGATCATGGCCTGGGAGGCGGCGAGCGCTATGTCAGCGACGCTGGACGCGCTGGGCAGAGGATCGCTCGCGCTCGTGATCGCCGTGCCGTTCCAGACGACCAGCCGCGCCCCGGAGCGGTACGTCCCGGCTGGCTTCCCCGTGAGATCCCCGTCGCCAGCGACGGTGCCGGTGAGGTTGAGGCGCTGGTTGGCGAGGTTCGTGACGGCGTCGGCGTTGGAGAGTTTGGGGGCGAGGATCGTGTCCACCTGGCCGGGAAGGGCGAGGCGGGCGGTGGTGATCAGCTCGCGTTCGGCCTTGGCAAGGTTCGCCTCGGCACGGGCAGCGGCGGTCGCGTCCTTGAAGCTCTGGAAGCTGATGTTGTCGTCGGTTACTACCTTAGCCACCGTTGGCCTCCAGGGTGTTGAAGGGGAAGGTCTGCCCGTCCGGGCCTTCCAGCACGAGAGTTCCCTGCGTGACCGTCACGCCGTCCAGTGGCTCGACGAGGGCATACCCGGGCCCCTGCCCCGTGATACGGAACTTGCCCAGGGGGTAGTCCGCACTCGCGGCGAGGTTCGCCCGGGTTAAGCGGGTCACGGTGTTGAGCGTGACGTTGAAGCTGGTCACCGTCAGGCGGTCCCTGCTGGCGATCAGCGCGGAACCGGGCCAGGTCGCGTCGAGGGCGGAAATGAACAGGCCGCGCCAGTACAACGACCGGGCCAGGGGCATCCGCTCATGGATCGTGGCGGTATGGCTGAGGGCCAGATCGACGGTGGGATAGGCGTACTGGCCGGTGAGCAGCGTCGTGGGGCGGGTGGTAGGTAACCCGTCACCCAGCGGGAAGAATTTGCCACTCCCCGGCGAGCGTTGCCAGGTGTACGGGTCGGAGTCCCCCATCTCCTCCCTCAACCCGACGGTGGGCGGGAGGGCGAAGAGCGAGTTGCCCGCCTGATCCCGGAGTTCAAAAGACAAGTCCCGCCAGGTGGCGGGATCTCGCAGGTTGACGTAGGTGAGTTCGGGCACAGCCATGGGCCTCCTACGTGGGCGCCGTGATGGCCTGAATGACCGCCCGGCGATCCCGGTCCTTGATGAGTTCGGCCTGAGCGAGCAGTCGCGGGTCGTCCGCCTGCCCGACGAGTGCGGCGAGGGTGAGGCCTCGCTCGGTGGTGAGCCGGTATTCCCACGCCTCGACCGCGTGGTTGTAGTCCCCGTACACGATCCGCCCCCCCAGTTCGTCCGGCGTGCGGTATTTGTTCATCTCGATGTCGGCTGGCTCCTGAGCGGGCAGGCGGTAGTAGGACTGGGCCAGCCGGTCGAGCAGCTCCGTGTTGAGGCGCTCGGGCAGGAACTCCTGGAGACTGAAATTCACGCTCGTCGCGTCCCCCAGGGCGAGAGCGTTTCGGAGGGCGACGGTCCGCAGCCCGTAGCCCAGGATCTCGTCGAGTGGGTAGCTGGTGGCCGCGACGTACCCCGCCCCGTGTTCGTTGATCCTGAACGTCGTTCCCTCGCCCGACTCCGTGATCCCGACCAGCCGCAGGGCTACGGGCCCTGTGCTACTCCCGGTGACACTGAGGATGGACCCGGCATACACCACCCGGTGGATGGGGTTGTCGGAAGTGAAGCGCAGCTCCCCGAACGCCGCTGGGAGGGTCTGTGTGATGGCGGGGTCCGTAGGGCTGACCTGGCTGTCCTGAAGGGGGCCAGGGTTGAACGAGGGCTGAGGGGAGACCGGCGTCCAGGTGTTGGCCGCAGGGCTCGTATACCACCCGTAGGCACCCGCGGCGGGGAGCCACAGGCGCGGATCGTTCGGGGCGGTCTCCCGCTGGACCCGGTAGCCGTAATAGCCGACCTGATCCGAGTAACTGCGGTAGGTGAACCATTCCCCGTCCTGCCGCTGCCCGGCGTACCACTCCACCACCGTGCAGGGTTTCTCGGCCGTGGGGGGGAGCCATTTCCAGTCGACGAGGTCGGCGTCGAGCACCTCCACAGAAAAGGTGCGGGCGGGGGCACAGAAGAACATTCCGTCCGGGTTCACCCCGAAGGCGATCTGGACCCCCATGCCTGAGCCGTCCTGCCGAATCTGTTCCAGGACGTCGTACGGGTCCTGCCCATTCGCGCGGGTGATCGGGCGGCAGTCGAACCCCAGGTCCGGGCACAGCACTGGGTCATACCCGATCAGGCTTGGCGTGCCGAGCTGGCTGGAACCGATGGCCGCCTGGATGACAGCCCGGACCGTCAGGTGGGCGGCCTGTTTGGGGGTGGTGAAGTTCACGGGGAGAGTGATCTCGCGCAGCCGCAAGGCCAGCGAGCGCAGAATGTAGCCCTCGCCCAGCACGTCCCGCTTGTTGCCCCCCTGCCTGACCTCACCGTAGAAAAGGTTGTCCCAGGTGTTGCCCTGAGGGTTCAGGTACTGGAACTGCACCGTGGAAAGGGGCGGGATCTGGATGCCCGCCCCTTTGGCCGTGAAACTGGCCTCCTGACAGTCGCCGTCGGGAGTGACCCGCATCCGCAGTCCTTCCGAGAGGATGAAGCTCTCGTCCCGGTCGATGACGCGCGGGCCAGCCCCGAGGGGCGTCCAGACATGAAGCCTCCAGGTCAGGTCAGGTGCCAAGAGTCACCTCCTTTCATTGCAGCGGGCCAAGCCCGCTCAGGGCAGGTGGGCCGCCTTGCCCTGGCCTTTGCGCCCTCATGACGTAATCGGCAAGGGCGATCAGGCTCTGGTTCGCGCGGTTCTGGAGCCCCACGTCCCACCCGGCCAGGTTCCGCAGGCCAGTCAGGGCGTCTGCCGGGAGCGTGAGTTCGAAGCGCGGAATGCCGAGTTGCATCCCGGGCGCGTTGCCGATGAGATTGCCGGAGGGAGAGCCTGACTGCCCGTCCGCCCCGATGCCCCACCTCTGCCCGATGCCTTGCAATTTGGGCGCGACATCGGTGTAGAACCGCTGCCCGAGCTGATCCACCTGGCTGATCGCCGCGTCAATCCCGGCGAGGGCCGCCGCATCGTCCGCCGTATCGGGCGTTTTCAGCGCGTCGGACCAGGCCTTGATGGCGGGGCCAATGATGTTCTTGAGCAGAGTTTCGTTCAGGAACAGGTCGGTGACGCCGCCCAGCAAGCCGTCAAACACCTGCTCCCGGAGGGTCTTGCTGAAGATGGAGAAGTCGTTCTTGAGGATGGCGTTCTTCAGACCATCCTTGATTCCCCCACTGAACCCGGCCTCCAGCGATTTGGCAAACAACAGGCCGAGTTTGTCCACCTCCTGCTTGACCTCCGGGCCGCCCCCGAACGTATCGGCGAGCCAGCCGCGCGAGCGCACAAATGTTTTGGCGAAGTCGTCGCCGTTGATGAAGGTGAACTGCTCGTTGAAGTCCTCCTGCATCCGCTTGGCCTCGGCCCGGGCCTTGCGGAAGCCCCCCAAGGCCTCAGCGATCCCACTGATCACCTTCGTGACCGCGCCCACCCAGGCCCCGATGTCGAGGGGATTGGCGATGATGCGCGCCACGTCCCCCACCAGCGCCCCCACCTTCCCAGCGAGGTTGCCCAGGCCGTTCAGGTTGGCTGCGAGGTCGGAGCCTCCCACAACTTCAGCGAGCTGGCCGAACGCCCCCGCCAGGTCCTGCACGTACCCGGCGTACTCCTGCACCTTGCCGAGCGTGCGGAGGGTCCGGGCGATCTCCGGGTTCAGGGCACGCAGGCTGACTGCCAGCTCGCGGAGGCGCTGAGCGAGGGGGATGTTTCCCGCCGCCTCGGCCGCCGCGGCCATCTCGTTCAGCTCCGAGGCCGCGTTGTGCAGCCCCTCCGTGTATTCCTGGGCACCGATCTTGCCGGAGTCGAACCAGTCGGTGAGTTCCTGCACGCCCTGCTGCCACTGGGTCAGGTCGAAGGCGTTGCCCACCGCTTCGGGCTCCGGGTCCCGGCTGAACTCGTCGATCAGCGCGAGCAGGTTCTGCAAGTCGACCTCGGTGAGTCGGCTCTGCTCACGGGCTTGTTGCAGACTCTCGACCAGGGCGTTCTTCTGGATAGGGTCGCCCAATCCGGCGCGCCCCAGAGCGAAGATTTTGTCAGCCCAGTCGGTGAACTCGTTCCCGGGCAAGCTGGGAACGTTCTTCGTCGCCCGCTCCCACCCGTCGGTGATGCCCTCCTCGGTGATGGTGCCCAGCGCGTCGAGGTAGGCCTGGGCGCTCGACACCCCCTCCTCCAGCGCCTGGCGGACGCTGGGCGGCAGCCGCTGACCCACCTCGGAGGCGAGCAGCGTGCTGGCCTCGACCATGAGGCCCTGCACCTCGGCGGCCGTCTGGAGCGGCGCGTCGGGGTCGGTCGGGCCTGCCAGGCGGGTGGTCAGGTCACGGGCGGTGGCGATCTCGTCCAGGCTGGCGGTGCTGCCGTCCCCACCCCGGTTCACGAACCCGTTGGGGCCAGGCACGTACCCAGTCTTGTAGGAGTCGTCGTAAGTGGGCATCTGTCCGCGCAGGTCGGTGAGGAGCCCGCGCAACCGCGCCCGCATGGCCGGGTCAGTGATCTCCTCCAAGCGGGTCATCACCTGGCCGATCTGTTCGTCGAGGGTGCCGCTGAGGGTCGCCACGAACGAGTTGAACTCGTCGGTCAGGGCGGAGGTGCCCGTCAGGTCGTTGATCGCGTCAGCAGCATCCTCCCCCCGGGCTGCCGCGTCCATCACATCGGAGAGAGCCCCCTCCAACACGGCGAGCGCCCCGTCCGAATCTCCAGCCTGGGCCAGCTCGTCGGCGGTCTTTTTCGCTCCCTCGGCGAGCGCGGTATTGGCGTCAGCCTGTATCTGGAAGATGACCTGCTGCTGGCGCTCAGCCTCCTGACGGCGGCGTTCCCACTCACCGAAGACTGCCGCGATCAGGTCCTGATCGCGGTCGGCGACCGCTTCGTCATAGATGCGGAGGAGCCCCTGCTCCGATTGGGTCTGGAGGTTGTCGAGGATGAACTGTTTCGTGCTGACGTAGGCCTCCTGATCCGCCCGCGCGGTCGCCTCGGCCTCCTCCCGCTCGGCGGCGCCCACCTCGCGGCGGTGGGCCAACGCGTCGGCGTACGTGCGCTCGATGATGGTGGCCGTCTCGGGAGCCAAACGGCGGGCTTCCGTGAGGGCGACCTCCACGTCGTCCCGGATCTTGACGATGGAAAAGCCCGTCGCGGCGGACAGCGAGCGCAGCAGTCCCTCGTCCCCGCCCCCATACCGTTGCCGGAACGAGAAGTCCGTGGCCGCATCGCCCCCGTAGCGGGTGGTCGCCACATCCTGGGCCTGCTTGAAGGCGGCAGCCCACGCCTGTACGCCAGGAGCCTCTCTCGCCAGATCGCGGGCCTGATCCCGCAGCCGGACGATGACCGGGTTCAGGTCCAGCCCGGCTTTTTTCGCGTCGTCCAGGGCGTCCCCGAGATCGCTCCAGAAGGAGGTGACGTCCGCCTCAGTGAGCGTGCCCGAGAGGCTTTTCTGCATGAAGGTGTCGGTGAGCCCCTCGTAGCGCTTCTGGAGGTTGCTGACCGCCTCGGCCTCCTGCTCGATCCCTTCGGTAGCCTGCCGCACCGCCGCGTCCCGCTGTCCCCGGGCGGTGAGTTCCGCCTGGGTGTAGGTCCGGTTCGCGGCGTCCTGTGCGCCCTGGCGGAACTGGGCGGGGCCATTCGCTGCCGCCGCGAGGGCCTGCTGCTGGGTAGCCCGCGCCACCGCTAAGCGGGCCTGATACTCGTCCTCCGCCTGCCGCTTGATGAGGGCGAGGCGTTGAGCCGCCGTTCCCCGGAAGGCGTCGAGCTCTTGTTTGTTGAGCTCCTGGGTGCGGGCAAGATCATCCTGGGCCGCCTGGATGCTCTGCTTGCGCCGCTCATCGGCCACCCTTGCCCGGAGCTGGGCCTGCTCCTTCTCTCTCGCCAGGGTGCGCTCATGGGCGGCCTTCTCTGCCGCCTCCACCCGCCCGTCCCGGTCGCTTTGGGCTTTTAACAGGGCCGCGTCGTAGGCCCGCTGGGCGATCAGGCGGGCCTGCGCGCGTTCCTGGGCGGGGCCACGGTCGGCGTCCCCCTGGGCATCTCTCAAGCGGCGGTCCGCCACGGCCTTCTCGGCCTGGTAAATCTGCTCGGCGTAGCGTTTCTCCACGGTGAGGCGTTGCTGCGCGTTGTCGCGCGCCTTCCGCAGGTCGTTCTCGCGCATCTGCTGGAGTTTGGCGAGTTCCTGTTCGGCCAGGGTGATGTTGCCCTGACGGGCCGCCTCCGCCACAGCGGCACGACGCTGAGCAGCCTCGCGGTCGCGCCGTTCTTGGTCATCGGCCAGCGTGCGATCTGCGGCCCGTTCGGCAGCAGCCTGATCCTGGCGGGCCTTCGACCGCTGGGCCGCCGCGGCCTTGTAGGCTTCGGCCACAGCAGCGACGCGGGTCTTCTCGATAGCGACGAGGTCGGCTCCCGGCAACTTTTTCGCCTCGTCTGCGGCCTGCTGGGCAGCCTTGACCCGCTGATCCCTCTGAAGGTTTGCCAGGCGGTTCTCGGCGGCGATGATGGCCGGGCCGGTCTGTTCGATGATCTTCGCCCGCTGGGCGGCGTTATCGCGGGCCAGGTCAAGCGCCGTGGCCTGTTGCTGCTTCAGGCTGTCCAGGTAACGGCGGGCGTCCCCCTCGCGCCCGGTGTTCAAAGCTTGCTGTAGGTCTTGCTGGGTCTTGAGGCGATTTTTCGCGGCAGTGTCGGCATCCCGGTTGGCCCGGTCTGCCGCCTGCTTCCTGTCCTCGTAGGCCGCCTTTTCGACCTGGACCACGGCCGCCCTCGCCTTGCTGTCGCCTACCCAGATGGCGAGGTTGCGGTCGGCAGCGGCGCGCTGGGCAGCACTCCCGGTGGCGTAGGCCTGTTCCTGGGCCTTGAGAAGTCGTAGGGCATCGTTGCCGTAGCGGTTGAGGTCCTGCTGGGTGGCGATGTACTCGCCCGTGCTTTTCTTCAGGCCTCCCTGCGCGTCCCTGACCCGGGCGATGGCGCGAGCGTTGCCGTCGGACGCCTTCTCGAAATTTTGGACGGCCACAGTTGCAGCGTCGAGAGCCTGGGTGAGCGGGATACTCTTGGGGTTTTTCTTCAGCGCCTCCTGCGCTTTTTCCAGGGCGGCGGTGAGCTGCTGAGCCCGGATGATCTGGGCGGCAGTGATGGGACCGTCCTTGTCATCAGGAGGTGGGGGGGTAGTGGGTCGGGGAGTGGGGCGCCCCTCGGTCACACCCGCTGCCCGCCCGAGGTCGGACGCGCTCACGTACCCGGTCACGCGGCCAAGCCGGTCGATGGCGACATTGCCGACGGGGTTCACCCGGCCTGCGTCGAGCGCCTCACCGGACCGGACGCCTCCCGGCCCGAAGCGCCCGCCATTCTCCTGGTAGGTCACGCGGTTGTTGCCTCGCACCATGCCGCCGCCGATGTAGATGCCGACGTGGTTCTGGCCGTTCTCGGTATAAAACACGGTGTCGCCCGGCTTAAGGTCCTGCACTCCGCTGTAGGAGCGGAGCAATCCCGCCGCTTTCGCGTTCCGGGCAGCATCCCGCGCGTCGGTCTGTCCGTCACGGTTGCTGTCGGTCTGGAACAGCTTATTGATGAAGGGCGCCGCCCGCTCATCCGCCTTACCCAGGGTGAGCCGCACCCATTGAGCGCAGTAATTCACCACCATGTCAGCGGTCTTGAGCCCTGTTTGCCGCAGGGCTTGCATAGCGACCGCGCTCTGATACTCGGTGGAGTTCGTGGGCGCGTCGTACCCGGTGGGATCGGCAGTCTTATCGCCGGGCTCCCGTGGACCAGCCTGGCCGGGTTGCAGGTTGGAAGTGGCACTGCTGCGGTTGTCCGCCTCAATCTGGGCCTGCGTGCGGCGCAATTCGGCCAGGCGCCCCTCCTGCGCCCGGATGCTCGCCTCCAGCCCGTTCAGGCGGGTCTGGATTTCAAGGCGAGTCGCCTGGGACATCTGCGGCCCTTGGTCAGCGAGCTGCTTCTTGCCAATTGCAAGGGCCTGCCGGTCTCCGTCGAGCTGCCGCTCGGCGTTCAGAATCTGATTCCCGATTCCGTTCAGTTCCCGGACCTTGAGAAACTTCGACAGCAGGGCGTCCGCCCGGTTCAGCATCTCCTCGATGCCTTGCAGGACCGCCAGCTTCGTGGGGGCGAACAGTTCGCCCACGCTCACCCACAGCGCCTTCCACTTCGCCGTGACGCGGTTGGTGGTCTCGTCGATGGTGGCGGCCATCTTGCCGTAGGCCTCGCTCGTCGCCCCGGCACTCTGCGCCTGCCCGGTCAGGGTCTGGTTGAACCGCTCGAAGTTCCCGTTTGCCAGGGCCGTAGCTGCCGTCAGCCCCCCGACATCCCCGAACAGGATCGCCATCTTGTCGCTGCTGTTCCCGGTGGCGCGGGCCACGTCCTCCAGAAAACCCTTCAGACCCTTCGCGGCAAGCGCCTGGGCGTTGAACTGAAGCTTGAGGTCCGAGGCCAGCCCCGCCGCCTGCTCGCTGGGTTTGATGATGTTGGAGATGGCCGAGCGCAAGTACTCGACCGCCGCGCCCGGTTGGACGCCCTGCGCCGTGAGGGCGGCGACGGCGGCCAGCACCTCGTCCAGTCCCACGCCCGCCTGGGCCGCCACAGGCAGCACCGCCCCGAGACTCCGGGCGAGCTGATCGAACGTGACCTTGCCGTCCTTGACGGCCTGGAACAGTTGATCGCTCACCCGGCCCGCGTCGGAGGCCGTGAGCTTGTAAGCGTTCAGGACGGAGGTCAGCACGTCCGTCGCCGTGGCGGTATCCGTTGCTCCAGCCCGGGCCAGGAGGGTGGCCTGACGCAGCAGGTTCAGGGAGGCGGTGAGGTCTTCCGTCCCTTTCACCCCGGCACCCAGCACGTCGTACAGGCCCCGGTTGAGGTCCGTGAAACTCGCCCCGGTGTCCGCACTCAGCTTGAGGACCGCCCGGCCCGTCTCCCCGAGCTGCTGGGTGGTCTTATCGGTCAGGGTGGCGACTTGGGCGAGTCCCCGCTCGAACTGGGCGTACTCGTTCACCGCCTTGTTGATCGCTGCCCCGGTGGCCGCCGCAGCCACGGCAACCACCCCGAGCGCGGCCCCGGCAAAGCCTGCCGCCACGCCCACCCCGTTGAGGGCCGTCCCGGCCCCCGTCATGCCGGTTCGCAGGAAGCCTGCCGCCTGCCCGGCCGTGTTGAGCCCCTGCCCGACCTGGATGGTGTGCGGCACGGCGCCCTGCGCGGCGACGCGCACAGTCTGGAGGGCCTGCCCGATGCCGCTGATCTGGGCCGCCGCCGCCCCGAGCGAGGGGCTGAGGGCGGCGACCTGCCGCAGCCCGCCCAGCAATCCGGGGAGGACGTTCTGGAGGCCGACAGCGACGTTGCCGGAGAAGCTAACGGGGTTAAGAACCCCCGCCGCCGTGTTCTGCTCGCGCTCGACCCGGCCCTGAAGGTCCGCGAGCTGCTTGAGCTCCCGGGTCGTGAAGTCGGCCCGCTCCCCCATGAGCTTGAGGGTGTTGATGATCTGCTGGCCGCGCATGTTGAAGCCCGCGAGGTCCGTTTCTCCGGCGTCGAACTCGGCGCGGAGCCGGGAGTAAGCCAGTTTCAGCCGGTCGATTTCCTCGCGTCGGGCGGCGAAGGCCGCGCGTCCCGCCTGGGCCGCCTCGCGGTCGGCCTGGGCGGAGAGGCGGGTGGTGAGGGTGAGTTGGGCGGCCTGCTCGCGGAGTTTGGCCGCATTCGCCTGGCTCTCAGCAGTCGCGGTGCGGGCAGCAGCAGCCTGAGCCGCGCCGGTCGCTCGGTACTGGGCTTCCAGGCTCTTCGAGGCGGCGGCCTGCTCCCGGCTCGCCTTCACGCCTTGTCCCGTCAGCGCGTCGAGGTCGGCTCGGACGCTCTTGAGCCCAGCAGAGATGCCCGTTGTGTCCAGGCTCGCGGGGAGAGTGAGACGCCCCTTGAACCCCGCCTCGGCGCGGTCAAGGGCGCGTTTGACCTCGGCATCGGGAAGGAGGAGGGCTACCTCCGCAGTGATCTCGCCGATGTTGGGCATGTGTAGCTACCTCCTTTCGTGGGCATGAAAAAACCGCCCACTTAGGGCGGCGCTTATCAGCGTAGTTTTATTTTCTAGGGCGTTTAAAGAACCCCTGTATCTACAGTCCTGCGTGTCACAACCCCGATAGGAGGTCGAATTCCTGAGTCGGCATGGGGAGCGCAGTCTCACCGGTCGGCCGGGCGTAGTAGGCCCACGGAAACCAGGACGTCCCGACCCGCTGCCACCCTGCGGCCTCCAGTGCTTGGAGGGAGGGATCGAAGGCCACCACCCGGCGGTGTTCCCACTGCTGCTCCGTCTTTTGAACTGTGTGATACAGCATGCCGAATCCGATGGAGTGCCAGCCATACCGTCCGGCCCGGTTGAGCACCTCCATCTCGTCGAAAGCGGTGAGCGGAGTCAGGCGCCGCGTCTCTCCCATTGGGGTGCTCGCCTCACCACTGCCTTTGCCAAAGCGTTGTTGGGCGGCCTGGCGCGTCATGTGGAGCACTTGACCAATCGCTTCCCAGCTTTGCCCGGCAGTGCGGGCGGCAGAGACTGCGGAGGAGAGCAGGGCGTTCGTCTCCTGGTTCGCCTGGGCGGTCAGGCGGACGAGTTCGAGGTGGACTTGAGGGTCCGATTCCAGGCGCTCCTGCAGATCAGGGATGCTGGCGGAAATAACGGCGGAAAGCTGCTGACCGAGGGGCGGCGAGGTCATCGGCGGTAGGTCAACCTGAGCCAGACCGCAACGATGAGCAGGGCGGTGCCCATCCCGCAGAAGGCGCCGGAGGCGGTCATCACGAAATTGTTGAGCGAAGGGGCGACGTATGCAGCGAGCCAGGCCAGGAGGCCGCCCAGCAGAAGGAGGGCGAGGGCAGCGAAGCCGGAGTACCTTTGCATGGCTTTCATATGTCAACAATAAGTTGACACGCTCTATATGTCAACCAAAAGTTGACAATAGGTGGAAAGGGAGCGAGGGCGATGCATTTTGTGTTCGGCGGCTGAAACCGCCCACGCAGAGGCGGGCGGCAACTTTGCAGCGCGGGACGAATTCAGGGCCATGTGCTGCCCATCCCCCTAACTCTCGGCTGGCCCTCAAAAGGGCAGAACGAGGTCCGTATCCGGTCCGGGTGGATAGGGGTAACCCAGCACGCGCCCCAACGCGAGCATCTGCCCCTTGTGATGGAACTCGTGCGTCACGGGGTGCATCACCAGCCAGCGCTGCGTCACCCGCAAGTGGCCCTCCTCCCGCATCTCGACCTCCAGGGGAGCATCCAGCTCGGTGAATTGCCCGAAGGCCTGTTCGAGAACATCGTCCACTTCCTGAAACGCCGCCCGCATCGCGGGAACATCCCTGAGGGTTGCAGCGTCGCGCCTCTGCTGGTACTGCTTCAACCCCAACCCACGGGCTCCGACCCACACCAGGTAGCACTGGGCGATGTGGGCCTGAATGTTGCGGAGGCTGCCATAGGCGAAGTCTTGGCGCTCCAGGGTGTACACCTCCGGCGGCAACGTGTCCAGCCACGCGAAGACCCGTTCACGTGAGCCTTTCACCCAGCCATAGACCAACCGCAAGTCGCTGTTCACCTGCCCAGTCTAACGAGGGCAATACCTGGGCGGGGATCAGGATGTCCGTCTGGCTGCCGCAGCGATATTGGGCCACACGGGCAACAGCCCGGCGGCATACACCTCATCCGGGCAGTCCCCGGCCACCACCCACGCCACGATGGCCCGGGCCTCCTCCGCACTCATTCCAGGGTACGGCTCCACCGCGGCGAGCTGCTGGCCTGGGTCGTGCTGCGGCGCGTCCGGGTCGCCCAGGTACTTTTGAAGGGTGATGCGGTAGGCGCGCTGGAAGCGGCGATCCTTGAGGGTGAGCGGGACCATCTCCCCCGCCTTGCGGCGGTCGTAATCGTCGAGCACCTTCTGCACCGGGGACGGCTCGCCCTTGGGCCCCGGCTCGTCGGTCAGGCCTTCCAGACGGCGGGCATCGAGCTGGACATCCAGCTTGGACCGGAGCATGCGGTACCGACCCCGCTGGAGGAACAGAAGCTGGGGGAAGGTCAGGGCGGTGAGCTGGGCGATGGTGTACTCGGTGGTCCCCAGCACATCCCAGACCATTTCCTCCAGTTCCTCCGCCGTCAGGCTTTTTTTTCGCCGCTACCTGGCATCTCGCCGTACAGGAGGACATGCTCCAGCACCTGCAGCGTGGGGATATCCAGGCGTTCCATCAGCCACTCGGTCGTGATGCTCGCGGGGTCAACCTTCGTGCGGCAGCGCTGCCTCAACTTCAAGGCGAGGTGTTCGCAGCGTGCATCGAAAGCGCCATTCTCCCTGGCCTGAAGTGCGAAGTACTCGCCTGCCTCCATGATGGTGAGCGGCGCGGCTTCGAACTCCACGTCCCCCACCTTGAACGTGTGCTCACTGCGCCCGGCGAGGGCGACGAATAACTGACTCACACCACCTCCGGGAAAAGAAAACCCTCCGCTGGCCGGTTCATGCCGTACGCCAGCTTCGGGAGTCTGTATTTGCGGTTCTCAACAATGATCTGCGTCCCTGCCCGGATCGCCCTGTGCGCGCACAGTGACGGCACCTGCAAGCCTCCCGGGGTGACGCGAGGCGCAAAAAGCGTGACCAGGACCGGCCCCCGCTTCGTGCGCCTCACCTGGGTGTACCCCGCGTCACCCACTGGAGATCAGGTCGCGCTAGGGAAGGTGGGATCGCCGACGCGCACCCATTCCACGCTGAAGCCGTAGATCGTCAGGCCGGTGGAGTCAGTGCCCTGCTCGCCGAGGTACACCAGGATGGCCTGCCCCTGGAACGACATGGCGTTGGCGTCAGTGTACCGCGCCATCACATCGTTGCCCGCGCTTCCCTTCCCCATGCCGGTCAGGATCATCTTCTGAACGGTGGTGTTCTTCGGGCTGGCGATGACCTGGAATCCCTGGGTTCCAGGCTGGTTGCGGACGTTGATCGCCGTCTGGGACTTCCCCGTCTCGTCGGCGAAGAGTTCCTGCCGGTCGATCTGCGCGTTGGGGCGGTAGCCGTCCATCTGGTTGGCGGTGGGCACCAGGGCGTAGCTGAGGGGGGTCGTGGCGGGGTCGAGGGCCAGTTCCAGCTTCGCCTTCGCGCGGTTCGTGCCGGACTGGTTCGGGGTGTACGTGAGGTCAGCCATATGGGCTCCTGTGGGTTAGACGAGAGGCGGGGTGCCGGTTATCACTTCGCCTTGTAGGCGTGGAACGCCTCGAAGGCCTGGGGCAGGGCCGCCATGGCCTTCTCAGCGGTCTCAGCAGTCACGGTGAGGGTGTTGCCCTCCGCGTCCGTGGCGTACAGCCGCACACCGCCCTCCACGGTCACGGGCTCGCCGTAGGTGAGGGTGTCGACTTCCTTGCTGGCGGTCTTCTCTTTCTGTTCGGCCATGATGGTCACTCCAGGTAGGTCAGCCTGAGGCGGATAGCCGCCCAGGGGCGGGCGCGCTCAGGGTCGAATTGCACGGGGACGTCCGCGCCCAGCTCACACCCCGCGAGGGGGGGCAGGCCGGGGTGAGCGGTCACGAGGTCGGGCAGGCGCCGCACCTTCTGCATCCGCTCCCGCAGGTCGGCCAGCTCCTCCCCCTGGCCGCCGTACACGGTGACAAGCACCTGCATGGACCGGACCTGGGGAGCGTGCCCATCGGCCTGCTGGAAGAGTTGCCGCTCCGGGCTGCCGGGAAGATCGGAGACGACGGCGTAAGGGCCAGGGGCAGCCCCTTGGGGTTGGGGGAGCGGTCGAACACCTGGACATTCGGCAGGAGGGCGGGGAGGGCTTGCAGGGTGTTCATTTCACCCCCACCGCCTCCCGCACCGCCCGGTGAACGTCCTGGTCGTAGAGGGCGTCGTCCATGAAAGGCCTGCCTCCCTCCTCCGGGGCCTTGAAGTGCAGGTCGGCCACGTACTCGGGCGGGTCGATGATGGAGCCGAACTCCGCCCGCATCTCCCCGGCCTGGCGGGCATCCATGCTGTCCCGCAACCGGCCGGTCTGCTCGGCGGGGTATTCCCCCTCCCGGCTGGAGCGGTTCGGCTGCCCCGCATACTGCGCGCCGCCGCCTCCCCCACTGAGCTTCTCGCGCAGGGTGTCCGCAGCAGCCTCCGCCCCCTTCAGGGCCAGCCCAGTGAGCTGCTGCCGAAGCTGACCCAGCCCAGCGGCGCTGACCTTAGCCACCCGTCACTTCCCCCGGAGCGAGGAGAGGCACGACCCACAGAACGCCCTGCCCGCCCTCGTCGCGGGCGTCCTGGGTGGGGTAGTAGCGGTCCCCGCCTGCCTCGATGACGAAGCCGGTCTGGCCCAACCCGGTGGGCACTCGGGGGGAGAGGGGCGTGAGGCCGGGCGCGCTGAAAGGGAAGTAGGCGACAAATCTCGGCACGGGCAGCCCGGCATCGGAGGCCAGCCGCACCGTCCGTTCCTCGGCGGGCATCAGCAGGCCGCGGAGGGTGAGGCGCGTTTCCGGGCCGACCGGCCGCCGCCCGTCGTCGTCGAACCCACCGGTGGGCTGGCCGGAGCGCACGATGACGAGGTCCTCGCCGACCACGTCCAGCACCGCCTGTGTTCCGGTCGCGCCCACGGCCAGCAGCAGCTCCGGGGTGGGAATCAGCCCGGGCACGACTTGGACGCAGGTCGCGACGCGCTGCCCGGTGAAGTCGCTGGGCTCCCCCCACGGCCCGACGACGAGCAGGCCGCCCTGCCAAGGGAGGGCGCTGCCAGTCGCCGGGCGTGGGTCCTCTGGATGAACGAGGAGCGCGCGCAGGCTCGCCAGGGCCGGATCGGTGACGCGCCGACCCGCCCGGGCCTGGGGGTTGGAGTCCAGGTCCTTCACCCTGAAGTGGCAGGAGGTCCCGTCGCTCCAGGTTCCGAAGTGCCGGAAGCGCAGCGCGTTGAGTTCCGGATCCGCCTGCACCTCGCAGGCCGCCCCTATCACCTCGTCAGGGAGGCTCATCGGGCCGCCCCCGGGAACAGGCCCCGTGATGGCGTCCCCGGAACGGCGAGCGCCAGAAACCCGTCGGCGAGGCTGTCCCACTGCCCGGCGGCCAGGGCCAGCGTGCCGTCCGTGCTCGTCGCCGCCCGGTACTTCACCTCGATTTCGTCCGGGATCTTGATGGATTCGATCACTCGCGCCGCCCCGCTCTCGGCCACGTTCTCCAGCGTCACCACGCCCTTGACCTGAGCCATCAGGGCGAGCGCCTTCGCGGCAATGGCCGTCTTGACACCGGTCAAGGCCTCGGCGCCCAGCAGGTCGGGGGGCACGTGGCGCTTCCCCAGCTCTCCGGCAGCCCACAAGATTGCGAGCGTCACGAACTGCGGTTCGGGCTCCGGCGCCCCGGGCAGCAGGTCCGGCACGTCCCCGTCCCTCATGGTCACCACGGGCTTAACCCTCGACCAGCGTGCCCGTGCGCAGCCCGGCCGCGATGCGGGCCGTCGGCTTCACCTGCATGGGCTCGGCCCCGACGACGCGCTGCCCCTCGTCTTGATCAGGGTCCGCGTAGGTTCCCCCGTACGCCGCGATGGTCGTGTTGACCTGCACCTTGAGCGTGAGAGGCGCGGGCGGGGGGGGAATGATCTCCAATGCCTGGAGCACGGTGACGCGCGTAGCGGCCGGGTCGCTGGCCGCCTCGCTGAGCCACGTCTGGAGCTGTGAGGCGGGAAGGTTGACGCTGCCGAGGTCCAAGTCGAGGGCCGCTTCAAGCTGAGCGGTGAGGATTTCGAGCCGCACCCCTTCCGGGTCGGTTGCCAGCCGGTCAGCCCAGGTTTGCAACACGGCGGCCTTGGGGTCACTCGCCTCAGGGTCGATGACGATGCCAAGCTTCTCCTGAATGAGCGCGGCGTTTTCTCTCTTGGTGGGCATGGGGACCTCCGGGGTGGGGCGTGTGGCCCCCGCGCCGGTCCGCGCGGAGGCGGGGGCGGCTACTGGAGCGTGAGGGTGATCGCGGCGCCCTGGTCGGGCTTGCTGAAGCCGAGCATCTCGGTGATCTGCACGGCGGTCAGGTCACGGCGGATGATGTCCTCGTAGCGCACGAGGTCGAAGCGCGGGTCGTAGTGCTGGGTCAGGGCCGCCGCCGGGTCAATGGCCATGAGCTGCCGGGTGCCGGTCAGCACGCTGCGCTGGGGCGGCAGTTTGGGGCGCATCCCGTAGATCAGCGGGAAGGTGCCGGTTTGGCGGAAGTCCTCTCCCGCCGTCGCGGCGGCGCCGGTGATGCCCTCCATGGACAGCGCCGTTCCCAGCGCTTCCGTCGACCCGGTGAGCACGGCGGGGTCGGCTCCGTATCCCTCGGACTTCATCAGGAGGGCGATGAAATCGCCGGGGGTCAGCGACGCGCCCGCCGCGGCCACGTTCGGCGCGGCGTTGTTGTTGCCGTCGCCGTTGCGCAGGATGTCCAGCGCCTTCCTGATCTTGTTGCGGTCGGCCTGACGGCGAACCTTGAGCAGCCAGCGGTCCAGGGTGGAGAGGCTGGCGTTGAGCACGGCCTCCAGCGAGGCCTCAAGCCGCCCGCCGTACTTGAGCAGGCGCACCACAGCGTCGCCCTGCGTGATGGTCAGCACGGGGTACTCGGCGCCCTCGGCGACGCGCGCGAGATCCGCATTCTCGTCGTCGGTAAAGCTCAGGAGCTGGGTGGCGACGACGCTGGCCTCGACGGGCACGACGTCCGTCACCACATCGGCCAGCACCAGGCCGTTGCGGCTCTCGCGGCCCACCTCGCGGTAGCGCTCCTCGATGTAGAGCGGGAAGAGGATGCGGTTGTCGTCCTGCCGGAAGAACGCGTCGTTCACGGTGGTCGCGGCGTTGCGGCCCTTGGGCTGGAGTCCGGCGCCGCGCACGATGAGCTGCTTCCAGGCGTCCACGCTCTGCCCGGCGCTGTTGCGGACGTTGGGGTCGTACAGGCCCTCGTCGATCTCGCCGTTGTCCGCGAGGTGCTGGAGATGCTGCGCGAAGGTGTGGTTGGCGGCCTGCGCTTCCTTCTTGAGCGCCAGGGTGATGTCGGCCAGCTTGCGGATCTTGCTCATGATTCCTCCAGGGGGCAAAGAGAACGCCACCCCGGAGGGTGGCCGCGAGTCACGTGTGGGGCCTCAGAGCTTGACGTTGGCGAGGCCCGCTTTGGCGATGTTCACCAGGACGTGGGTGCCGCCCGCGCCCACCTTGGCCTTCCCGGCGCCGTCCACGACGAGCGTCTGGTAGCCCAGGGGCAGCGTGCCCACGGTGGGAATGTCGGTGAAGCCCGCGCCCTCCAGGGCGACGGCGCCGAGGCCGTCACTCTCGCTGGTCAGCACCTTGCCGGTCAGAGGGGCGCCATCCGCGCCGCGCCCGACGGTCGCGGTCGTGGTGTGGGTGACGCAGTCGCCGACCACGGTGCCCGCGGCGAGTTGCATGGTGGGAAAGGCATTCTGGCCCTGAAAAACGAGTTCTCCGTACTTCATGGGGTCCTCCGGGGGATGCGGGAGTGAGGGGGCGTTCAGAAATCGAACGCGCGAGCGGGCGTCTTCGGTGAGGGGCGGTCGTCCTTCTGTTCGGTGGGCGGGGCGCCCAGGTCCCCGGCGCTCAGTCGCCCCCCGGGAAAGCGGGACGCCTGCTGGGCGGTGAGGTCGTCCACCAGGCCGCGCAGGTCCTCCACGGTCGCGGCCTTTGCCAAGCGGCCCACCCTGGCCAGCGCGGCGGTGTTCTCCGCCCCGTACACGGTGACGGCGAGGCGGGAAACCTGCCCTTCGAGGTCCGCGCGGTAGGCGGCGCCGTCGGCGGCCTGGGCGCGCAGGGTGGCGAGGGCGGCCGGGGTCAGGGCGCCCGGTTCCACGCCCAGGGCGCTGGCGACCGCCTCCTGCTGGGCCTGGCCGCCCGCGTCGTAGGCCGCGCTTTCCACGGCCGTGAAGGTGGCCTGAGCGCGCGCCTGGGCGTTCTCGGCGTCCGTGTCGAGGGCGTGCGTCTTGCCGGTCCGGTCTTTGAGTTCGAGGAGCACGGGGCCCTCCTGGGGAGTCGCGTCCGCGCCCTTGACGGGCCGGACGGGAGAGGACGGAGGGGGGGAAGCGGCGGCGAGGTGATCAGCGAGCACGCCCGCGAGGTTCCCCACGGAATCCACGAGGCCCTGGTCCATGGCCTCCTGACCGAACCACACGTCGCCGGTCGCCCACTTGCGGGCGGTGGCGACGGACACGTCCCGGCCCAGGGCGATGTCGGCGACAAAGGCGTCGCGCAGCCGGTCCACCTCGCTCTGCCACTGGTCGAGGACGACGCCGTTCATCGCTTCGGCGGGTTGCCCGAGGGCCTTGCGCTCGGCCGAGCGGACGTAGGTGACCTTGAGGCCCTCGCCCTCCAGGGCGGCCGTCTCATCGGTATGGGTACCGATCACACCGATGCTGCCCACCTCCGCGGCGGGGGTGACGACGATCTCACTGGCCCCACAGGCGATCCAGTACGCGGCCGAGCACATCAACGTGTTGGCGACGGCGGTGACCCGCTTGGTCGCCGCCGCCTCCCGAACCGCCTGGGCGGCCACGTCCACGCCTGCCACCGCTCCCCCGCCGCTGTCCACGTCGAGGACGATGGAGGCGACGCCCGGATCCTGGGCGGCCTCCCGCACCTGGGCGGCGAAGGTGTGAGGGTCGATGGCGCCGCAGAGGTCCACCATCAGCGAGCCCCGGGGGAAGATGGTGCCGTGCAGGCCAAGCACGGCCACGCCGGGCGCCTGCTCCTGGGCGGCGGTGATGGCCTCGGCGTGCCGCGCCCTGGCCTCGCGGACCTCGGCGAGCAGGGTCTCGCCCGCGCTGGCGCCCCGCAGGTAGACGCCGAAGCCCGTGACGATGTCGCGGAGTTGATCACCCCGGATGGCCCACTTGCCGTTGGCGATCAGGGCGGTGAGGCCGGAGAGGCGGGCGGGGGAACGGGCTTTCCGGGTCATACGGCCTCCTCAGGAGCGGGGATGGGGACGGCGTGGTACGCGCGCTCGCGGCGGTGGTAGGCGAGGGTGAGGCGGACCTGGTCGGCCTGTGGTGCTGTGCCCGGAGAGGCCTGCGCGTCTTCCCCGGCCCCGCCCCAGTCCCGCGCCCACGGCGGGGCATGCTGGTCCTCGTCGTCGCTGAGCTCGAGGTCGTCGGCAAAGCGCCGGGCGTAGGCGGCCCCGGCGATCTCCTTCCCGAGCTTGTGGGCCTGCATGCGGGTCAAGTACGCTTCCGCCTCGGCCTGCTTGAACGCGGACTCGGCCTGCTGGAACTTCACGTACGCGACGGCGGGAATGCCCCGCAGGCGCAGATGCAGGTTCAGCCCGAACTCCAGTTGCCGCGCGATGACCGCCTGAATGTTCGTCGCCCGGGCCTCGATCATCGGGTAGACGACCTTGGCAAGCGCCTCGGTAGTGGAGTCGAGGTGGCCGCGCAGGAAGGCGGTCGTGTGCAGGCCGGTCCAGGCCCGGCGGTTGTTCTCCTGGGTGATGTCGGGGATCCCGCCCAGGGAGTGGGTGACGTTGTTGATCGTGAACTTCGTGCCCTGGGGACCCACGAACAGCCCCTTGGGCGCCAGGCCCAGGATCATGTCGGCGGCGTCCTCGGCGTACTGGCGCTTGTACTCGGCGTACCGGGGGTCATCGGCCGAGGACAGGCCGAAGTCCTGCGGCGTCGGCATGGGCAGCTCCACGCCGACGAGGGCGATCTGCCGCATCAGCTCGATCACCCGGTCGGTGTTCTCGATCAGCCGCCCCTTGCGGTCCAGGGCGCGCAGGGCGCTCAGGAACATCGGGATGCCGTGCGGGTCGCCGCCCATCGTGATCAGGGGCGCGTAGAGGTAGGTGGTGGGGTCGAGGCGGATGGGTGCCGGGGTCAGCCCGACTTGGTGGAAGGTGCGCTCGCCGGTCGCGGGGTCGGTCCCGATCCTGACTCGCTCGGCCGGGACGACGGCCACTCCCTGCACGCGGGTCCGTTCCTCGTCGGGGTACCATTCCAGACTGCTCGCGGGGCTGGCGAGGAGTTCGATGACCTGGTTGTTCGCCAGGCCGTCGAGGCCTCCGCCTTCCGGGTAGATGGTGCGGGCCCAGGCGTCGAGCTCGGCCCGCGCCGCCTTCACGGCCTTGCGGCTGCCCGTGAACTCCACAGTGTGGCCGGGGTTGACGATGGCGAGGTAGTCGCTGGCCGTGCCGCCGACGTCCTCGTCACTCTGGATGAGCATGCGCAGCACGCCGCTCAGGCGGGCGCGGCTGTCGTTCGGGTAGCCGAGGTAGGCGGTGGCCAGGCGGCCCAGCATCGCGGCGGGGGAGTCGTCGAAGCTCTGCCGGGACCCCGCCCGCTGGGCGCCCAGGCGCAGGGAGGTGCTGAGGCCCAGGGTCAAGGCGCCTGGGCGGGCCACCTCGCGGCTGGTCGGGGAAGGGCCGCGCGCCGCGAACAGGTCCGGGATCGGGGTCGTCAGGAGTTGCCAGGCGCGGGCCAGCGTGTCACGGAAGCCGATGGGAATTCACCTCCTTTCCAGGCGGCGCTTGAAGGCGGACAGGACGTTGTTCACGTCGGTGGGCGTGACGGTCGCTTCGGTCGCGGCCTGCCGGGGCGGCTCGTACACCGCGAGGGCCAGCGCGTCCGCCCGGTCAGGCGAGCGACCCATGCGCTTTTTCATCTCGTCCTTCGTCTCGACCTTCGCGCGGCCCTGCGTGTCGAAGGAGTACCGCGGCGCGACGAGTTCCCTCTCCAGGTGGCTGTCCGGGGGCAGGTGCCCGCCCTCCTTCAACCAGTCACGCAGGGCGAACCAGAGTTGGTCCCGCAGCTTGCTGTACCCCTCGGCGGTCGCCGTGTTGCTGACCGTGACGGGCCGGACCTCAATGTCCAGCGCCTTTGCCCGCTCGCTGTGCCGGAGGTGGTCCGTCACCCCGCCGCCGTTGCCGAGGTCGTCCACCTTCACCCGGACAGGGCCGTCCGCCACCGGGTAGCCGTGTTCGGCCCGCAGCCGCTCGACGAGGTCCATCACGTGCCCGGCGACCTCCACGTTGTCCTGCTTGCGGTGGACGGTCGGGGGGATGGGCCGCTGGCCGAAGAGGGGTTGCAGGACGGTGCTGTCGTCGCCGTAGCGGGCCACGTCCACCCCGAGGACGAAGGGGCCGGTGGGGACCTCTTCCTCCTCGTCATACCTGACCCGAGCCGCCTCCACCAGGCCCAGGCCGATCACCGCGTTCTCGGCCTGGCTGGGGAAATTGCCCCGGACACGGACCTGGAAGAGCGGGCTGTCCTCCCTCCAGTCCGCCTTCTTCTCCTCCACCCAGGCGCGGGTGGCGAGGCCGGGGATGATGGTCTCCCCCGTGAGCACATTGGGTGTGTCCTCCGAGGAAATGTGGATGGTGTGCCACAGGTGCCGCTTGGTGGTGAAGGCGTCGTAGAACGTGCCGGAGGTCTGGGTGGGGTTACTGATCAGGAGGAGGCCCGCGCCGCCCGCCATGTTCCCCTCGATGGCCGCGTACAGGCTCTCCTCCACGCCGGACGCCTCGTCGATGATGAACTCAAGGTCCGCTCCTGACACCCCTGCCATCTTCTCCGGCTCGTTGGTGGCGAACCCGAACACCTCGCTGTCGCGGTACCGAAACCCGGTGCCGGGGTCCAGCGGCATGTCGCTGGGCAGGCGGCTGTTCCGGTGGAGCTTCGTGAGTTCCGCCCAGATGATGATCTTCACCTGGCGGCCGGTGGGGGCGCTGAGAACGGTGCGGCTGCCCTCCCGGCACAGGCAGCGCCACAGGGCGATCACGGCGGCCGTCGTGGATTTCGAGACCTTGTGCCCGGAGCGGACGGCCACCTTGCGGTGATCTCGGACGGCCAGGAGGATGCGCTCCATCGCGGCCCAGACCGTCAGACCCAGGACCTCGCGGGCAAACCTCACGGGGTCGTCCCGGTACTGGGCGTAGGGGTTCGGG
This sequence comes from Deinococcus apachensis DSM 19763, assembly GCF_000381345.1. NCBI lineage: Bacteria > Thermotogati > Deinococcota > Deinococci > Deinococcales > Deinococcaceae > Deinococcus > Deinococcus apachensis. The sequence goes on from NZ_KB906398.1 coordinate 53,952, forward strand.
TCCTCGCGGGGGGGCGGGGCAGGGGCGGTCTGCTCCAGCCCATGACGGAGTCCCCGGATGAAGGGGGACACGGGGAGCGGGTCAGTAGCGGACGGTGGCCCAGTGGCGCTCAAGTGCGCCTGCAAGTTCACGACGCAACTCCGCGGGTGTGAGCGTCTGGAGGTCTGCGTCGTCGGGGATCACCTCCTTGATGCCGAACACGGCCTTGATGCCCAGCTCGGTCAGCACGCGGTCCACTTCGGCCAGAGGAATGCTGCGCTCGCCTTCACGCTTCTGGATGCGTTCCACCATGCCGCCGATCTTGTCGATCAGGCTGACGGCGATGGCCAGGTCGGGGAGCTGGCGCGGCTTGTTCTCGAAAGCCTCGGGGATGGGCGGGGGCGGCGGATCCATCTCGGGTTCGCTGTAGCCCTGCTGCACCGCTTCCAGGTAGGTCGCCAATCGCTCGCGCCAGAGCTTGACCTCCTCCTGGTAGCCGCTGGTGTGGCTGGCGTGCCAGGCAATGATGGCGTCGGTGAGTTGAGCGTGGCGCTCGATGTAGTCGTGAACGATGGCCCGCATTCGTGCGAGGTCCTGACTGAGGTTCAGGAGGTCAGCGTCGGTGCGGTAGCCCTCGATCAGTTCCACAAGGCGGGGGGAGGCGTTGACTTCCTGGTACGCCAGGCTCGGCTTCTGGCCGACGCCGCCGTGCAGCTTGCAGCGACCTTCCCCGGGGTGATCGGTGCCCCAGCCTGCCGGGCGTTTGCAGGTGCCGGGGCGCTTGTTGTGTTTCGCACCGCAGAGGGGCAGCTTGGCCCGCTCGGCCTTTGTAGTTCCCTTCCGGCCCGGCACGCGCTTAGGTGTCCCTGTCATGGGGGATGACTCCGGGTGTCCCTGTCATGGGGTGCCTCCGCACTGGCCGGGGCTGCTTCTTGGGTTGGGGCATGAGGGCACCTCCTCTCGGTGAGCTGGGCTGACAGTCCTTTCAGGAATCCCGCAGTAGGGTAGGGGATGGGACGATACGAAGCGGTCATCCGGAACAGGCAGCAGTGGGAACAGGAGAAAACGCAGGCGGAGCAGGAGGTCAAGACCTTATTCATGCAATTCGTCGAGGGCGCGCAGAACGAGATGCACGCCGCCGGAGCGGGCGCGGGTCTGCGTGTCAACGAGGAACCTGCCGTGGAGGGCGGACAACTCAGCGTGGATCTGCAAGTCCACTACCCGCACGAGACGTTCCTGCAACCGGAAATGATCCACGTCTCCCTGTTACGCGAGACGTCGGGGTACCGGTTTAGCGCCAATATGACCCCATTCGGCAAGGTAGTGTCCACTCCCCAGGAGGTCGTGGACCTCTTCTTCGACGCTCTCCTCGCCCAGAACGCCTAACGCCAGATCACGTCCAGCATCCGGCTGAGTTCGCTCGCCCTCCTCGCTTCCGGGTGCAGCACGCGCCGCTGCGGGAGCGGGGGCGGGTCCCAGAGCGGCGTCACCAGGGCGTTGATCTGCCGAGCCCAGGGCTTGAGGTGGCCGTTCCACGTCCACGGGCTCGCGCGGAGGTTCCGGCTCGTGTCTCGGGTCCACATCCCTCCCCCTCTCACATGCGGCGCGTGCCCTTGCGACAGAGTTGGTATCCGGGCAGGCGCTGATGTTCTCAGCGGTGGACCCGAGCAGCTCCTACACGATGCCGCCCAGTTTCCACAGGAGGGCCGTGCGGTAATTCCGCAACGTCCTGTCCGTGATTTTGTAGGGCTTGCAAGCGTTCCGGTCCCCAAAGAGGGCGGCATCGACGAGGATGCGCGCGGCCCGGGGGTTGTCGCGTTTGGTCATGGGTGGTCACCTTCTTCCGGCGTGAATGCACAGGGTCTCGTCCCTGCCTGGAGTGGTGGCGCGCCTGGCACCACCGGGCTTCCTATCGCTCTGGGAGTCTCTCCTCCCGGTCTCGTTCACGGTTCAACATTGGGCGGAGGCAAGCGTCGCGCACGCAGGGAGCCGGAACAGCAGCGTGAGCGGCGGCGGTGCAACCGGGCGCCTCATGTGGTTCGCTAGGGCATGACCTGGGGCAAACAGGACCAGTGGGAAGCCGAGCTCTTCCGCAGCGTCATTAGCCCTATGCGGCGCGTGGCGGCTCAGTTGCACCGGCAAGGACTGCGCACCAACTTGGACCTGCCGAGAGGGAGATCAGTACTAGTCGGGATGACCGTACTCCTTCCCAACTCGGATGACCTTGGGCCGAACTTCTTGGTGCAGCGTGACTCGGACGGGTGGTCCGTCCACCGTCTGACCTTCCAGCTGGAAGGCGAGCAGTTCCTCCAGCAGACTCCTCAGGCCGAGTCGTTCGAGCGTCTGCCGGACGAGGCGTGGTTTGAACTGCAGTTGAGGGCCTTTGTGCAGGGGGAATTGCAGAAGGGCTACCTGCAGGCCACCTGATGGCCACCCTCCGTTCGTCGGCAGCGGTGGGGATCGTGGCGGAGGCAGGCCAGCTGCGGGTAGCCAGGGGTGCGGGGCGGAACGGAGGTATTCAGTCCGCAGGCGAAGGAGTGCTCGACGAACAGCAGTTCCTTTTCGGTGAGGGCCGCGCCCAGCTCGTCGGCAGTGGGGCGTTTTGGAGGGTCGGTTTGCATGGGTGTGGTCACCTCCTTCAGGGGGTAGGGTGAGCAATGGACGCGAATAAAGTGGCGGTGGCCACCGCCGAACATCTTTACCGGCTGTACGTGCTGGCCTTTGGCTCTGACGGCAATCGGGAGGACGCCATTCAGACGACTGGAGAGGCCGTGCAGTCCTACCTGGTGAATTGCGGGATGTCAGAAGGCGAGGCGGAGACCTTGAGGGATGAGATCATGCTGTCGTCCCCGTTCTGATGACCGGCACCGGCTCCCCGGCTGGTGGGCAGGTCTGCCAGCACTCGCGCGTCAACCCCAACTCGGACAGGTAGAACGGCTCAGTGACGCAGCGGCGCCGCAACTCCTCCGGCGTGGTCAAGAGCCTGCCCCGGCGTTCCAGGTGGGCGAGATAGTCGCGCTTCACGTCCGGCAGTCCGTACCCCTGCTGCTGACGGCGCCGGGCGCGCTTTGAGCTCTTCTTGCTCACGGCACGGCTACGTCCAGCACCTGCACCACCGTGCAGCCCTCGTGCCCGTGAATGCGCTCAACGTCCCCGCTGCAGCCGAAGAACCCGGTGCTGATCGGCTTGACCGGCCAGCGCATGGCGACCGCACCATCCGAGAACACCACACCCTCGGCGACGGTGCCGGTGCCGCTGCTGCCGGATACGTCTTCTGACCTGACCAGTTGGAATCGCTGCATGAGGCCTCCGGGAGGGAAAAGAGAGTCTGGTGTTGTGTCCCCGAAGGGAATGACCGCCGCGCATCGACGTTGCCAGGGGTGCCCGAACTTCCCCTCGCGGGGTCCCTCTGTCACGAGTTCTCGGTTAAGGCCTGTGCCTATTCGCTCGGCAGACGGTCATCAAAAAAACCCACCGCTCGGGGGCAGAGGGTGGATGGGAGCCCAACAAGAAAGGCACCCTGCGCGGGTGCCTCAACTCTTCTTGGACTCTACCAAAACGCTAGCAACTTTATTCCACTTCCACAAGTCCTAGTGGTCAATCCGTTGGGGGGCATGCATCATCCGATGCCTCACAGCCTGCTGGATAGGGTGACAGCATGACCACCCGGAGCGACTGGTCTGAAGCGATGCAGCCCCTCGCCGAGCGCTACGCCTCTGCCGTGCAGCTCGCGCACACCGAGATTACGGCAAGCGTGAGCGCCAACCCCGACCTCGTGGTGTTCGTCGCGCGGCGTGCCTCTCCCGGCGGACCGACCCGAGCGGGGAGTGTGGGGGTTTCGAAGCAGGCCATTGATGACTTCAAGGAGGCGGCGCTCGCGCAGGGGATGGAGCGGCTGCTCAAGTTGGTGCGGGAGGGGCTGCCGGAGTGGCCTGGCTCCGGTCCAGCGCCCGTGCTGGATCTGTTCACCACGAAGGGATTTGCCGGTCCGCAAGAGTAGGCTCGCCCCAGCGGGGGCCAGGGCGGGGACGAGCAGGGACTACAGCAGGGCATGTTCGCCTTAAAGGTAATTCGCCCGAAGACCATCAAACCCAGCATGTACGGGCGGGGCTGTCTGGATCCATTGACTGCGCGCGTCCTGCACCGTTCCGGCCACTGATCACCCAAATCTGGGAAGGCCCATACACGCGTTGGCAATCGCTGTCACATGGCGGAGGTCGGTGCCGCAGCAGCCACCGAGCACCGTGATCTGCGGCTGTACTTCAAGGAGCTTGCGGTAGAGCTGCCCGAGTTCGACTGGATCGCCTTGGTCAAGCTCGGTCATAGCATCGAGCTCCTTGTGACTGCAGCGCGAGGCATTTGCACGCACACCACGAATACGCCGTGTCCAGGCAGCGGGCTGATCCAGGACTGCTGCAAAGTGGTCGGGGTGAGCGCAGTTGATCATGAAATAGGCCGGATATCCGCCGGTCGCTGCATCAACTGCCTCCACGGCGTCCATCAAAAGGTCGCCCGTCGGCAGACGTCCGTCCGTCTCCACCGTGAACGAGATGACGACCGGCAGGCCGACCTTCTGCGCCGCCAGCGCGATTCCGGTCGCCTCGTTCACGTTCGTCATGGTGAGTGCCGAAAGCATGTCAACGCCAGCCGAGGCGAGCACACGTGCTTGGTGCCCGTGGTAGTCGGCCGCCTCCGTGACGCTCATGATCTGGCCGGGATCATAGCCGTCACCGCGGGGGCCGATGCAACCGCTGACGACGATCTCAAGCGTGTCGGTTGCGAACTCGGCTCTCAAGCGGTGCAACATCTCGATCGCAGCGATATTGAGCTGGTCGAGCTCAGGCTGGAGGAGTCCAAGCGGTTCCGCCCAGTCGGGGCTCGCTCGCCAGGTGAGGCTATCAAGGATGAACCCGGTGCCGAGCCTACGTGCAAGCTCCAGATAGGGGCGGTAATACGCCTCGAGTGCCGCGCGTCCCTCCACGGTGGCGACCAGTACGATCGAGGCAAAGTGGGGCAGATCGAGGCCGTGGTTGAACACAAGATCGGTCTCCAGTCCAGCGTCGGTCAGAACGAGGCGCTTGAGCTGAGGCAGCTGTCCTTTCATCTCATCCTCCACTTGTGGAACAGGGACTGAGCTACGCGATGAAGTATTGTATCCAGGCTTTCATCCAAGGGAAGAAAACCGAGTGAACCCCAGGGTCCTCACCCGGAGTCACGTCGCCCATCCCCGCCTGCTGGCGGGGGTTATTCGTTCCGGGGAGATGACGGCCAGCTTCACCAGCCATGGTTCTGGCAACTTGATCGACGAGCAGGACAGCGTTCGCGGGAAGGCCGCCTGAAGTTCAGGCTGCCCGCCGCACGACCTCATCCCAGACTTGCAGTGCATCCCTCAGGTGGCTTCGTCGCTTTAGGGCAGGCAGCCTGGTTCGGGCGTGCGGGTGGAGGTTCGAGACTCGGTCGTCCAGCACAAGGAATTCCTAGGTCCGTCGTTGCTTGAAGCCTGCTGATCCCTACATCACTCTGTCACGCCGCTTATGAAGGAAAACGCCGCTGGCGTTTGGGCAGGTGTGGATAAGTTGTGCAGCCCTCAATAGTGTGAATAACTGACGGGGATGTCAGCTTCCGCCGCCGATCTTTGAGCTTCGGTTTGAACTAAAGGCTTTGTAAGGATTACTACAAGCTTTTCCGTTTATGGGACGGCTCGCGTTCGTGGCATCGTCCGATGACGACAGAGGGGTGGATTTCCTCTCGGAAGGAAGGTTATGACCAATAAAACGAAGAGAGCTCTCTTGGTGCTGACACTGGCGCTTGCGCCCATGCCTGCCTTAGCTCAGGACACCAGTGGCACCACCGACACCACCACGAACGATGACAATCGCGGCTTTCCCTGGGGACTACTGGGCCTGATTGGTCTCGCTGGTCTTGCCGGGCGCCGCCGTGAGGAACCCCGCGTGGTCAGCACTACCAGCACGACCCAACGCTGAATCCCTGCTGTTCTGAACTGGGGTGGCTTGCGCCACCCCCTTTGTCTGGCCCCTAGGATGAATATGAACCGGGGACGAACCCAACACACAGGAGTTCACTCATGCTGATGGTTCCCCCCACCCTCCTCCTCGTCTGGCTGATGGGCCTGCTCTCCCTCGCCCTGCTGGGCGGCAGCGCCTGGTTGATCTGGGAGTGGTACGACAACTGGGCCCTGAATCTGCCCGCTGACCGCCGCCTGCTCATCGCAGGCCTGCTCCTGCTCGCCCTCGCCCTGCTTGGACGTTTCCTGGTCACGCCCTTCCTGGGCCGCCGCCCTAGGAAGGGCGAGGAGGACATGCAGCCTCTCCCCGGGGGCACCGTTCACCGGCTCACCCGTCCCGACGGCGCCGTTCTGCATGTCGAGTCGTACGGCCCCCAGGACGTCCCCGTCCTGCTGTTCACCCACGGGTGGGGCCTGAGCCGGGCGGAATGGTTCTACGCCCAGCGTCACCTGGCCGGACGGTACCGGCTCCTGCTGTGGGATCTGCCCGGCCTGGGGCAGTCCAGTCCCCCCCGGGACCGCAACTACGACTTGGAGCGGCTGGCGGGTCACCTAAAAGCGGTGCTGGATTTGGCAGGTGGGCAGCGGGTCGTCCTCTGCGGGCACAGCATCGGCGGGATGATCACCCTGACCTTTTGCCGCCTGTTTCCGGAGATGCTCTCGCAGCAGGTGGTGGGGCTGGTGCTGACCCACACCACGCCGACCAATCCCGTCCGTACGGCCTGGGGGGCGCCGGTGCTGCGCCGCCTCCAGGAACCCCTGCTCCGTCCCCTGTGCTGGTTGACCATCGCCCTGTGGCCGCTGGTGCGGGTGATGAACCTGCTGGCCTTCCTGAATGGCCTGTCACACCTGGGGAACCACGTCATGCAGTTCGGGGGGACAGAAACCCGGGGCCAGTTGGACTTCGTGGTCCAGCATGACCTGCGGGCGAACCCGGCGGTGGCGGCTCGGGGCATGCTGGGGATGATGCGGTACCAGGCGCTGGACGTCCTGCCCACCCTCCGGATCCCGGTCCTGGTGATTGCTGCGGACCGGGACAAGGCAACCCTGCCCGAGGCGTCCGACGTGATCACGAGGGAGGCACCTCAAGTTGAGGAGGTCACGCTGGCCCCGGCGGGGCACCTGGGGTTGCTGGAGCAGCACGGGGGCTGGCTGGGGGCCGTCAGTGCGTTCGCGGACAAGCACCTCTGGCAAGGCCGCGGAGGACGAGCTAGAGCCGTCCTTCGGGAGAATCGAGCTGAATAATTTGACTTCGTGTGTATTCGACGCTATCTTAGAGAAATCAAGGGCGACCACGAGTCGCCCTTCTTCTTCGCCCGCCCCTGACGTACGCCGGTCGGCGGTGAACAAGCGAGAAGGACCCAAGCGTCGGTCGAGGCCCTGGCAAAGCCGCCTCCCACGCCCGGTGGCTCAGCCAGCCACCTCAGGTCTTTCCGGTGAAGGGAGGCGTCCACCTTGCTCAAAACGGACGCGCGAGCGGGCCGGTTGCAGGCCCCAGACGGGTTCGAGCCCCGTCACCCGCATCCCTCAGGTGACCCTCGCGGTCGCCTCTTTTTGTTTCCAACCGAGTTAACGAAAGCGCCCCTCCAAGAGGAAGGGGCAATCGGGATTAGTGGTTGCGGTTACCGATGGGTCCCGGCAGGACGATTATACCGGGGTCTTGTCCATATCCAGGTCCAGAGCCCAAAATCAAGGTCCGGGTCAATTGCTTCCAGTTGCCCAGTCGCACGAGCTGCGGTGAGGTGTACGTCTTCACTGCCGGCATTGTCACCTCTTAGGAAGGATGAGGGCTTGCTTCCGATCGCGATCTTAGGGACCCTTGCAGTTTGAGCGAGCGCTCCTGATGTCCTATGGTAGCAAGATTAAGCCCTTGTCATCGAATTTAATTAAATGGGGGGTCAATGAAAGCGCCCCTCCAGATCAGGAAGGGCGTTGATCAGTCGAGTTGTTGAGACTCACGCGAGGCGGGGCTGGCGGGCCAGGAGCAGGACCTTGATGCGCTGGAGCAGGTTCTCGCGCTCGTTCTGTCCTTGAGCGGCGCGGGCATCGCGGTCGCGCTGAGCTTCGGCTCGGAGTTCCTGGGCGCGGTCCTGGGCGGCGTGGAGATAGGCGTTCATCTTCGTCTCCTTTCGCCGCTCGGTGTCTCCGCTCGGCTGTCCTTATGGTGCCGGGAGAGACCCTTTTTCCACATCAGCTGAGTGCGCACTCCCTTCTATGCCGAACGGCTCACGCACATGGCGCGACCAAACTCTTTTAGTGCGCCCCCGCCAGTACCGCTTTCGCGTACCGTAGCGGCCCCTCCGCGCCCTCATCCCGCAGCTGCACTGCAAGCGTCAGGACCGCCACTGCGTACCGCGCCACCCGCTCCCGGTTCTGGTGCCAGCGGCCGTCCTCCCGGAGCAAGCTGACCGGCGTGGTGTCCGGCGTGTGCCGCAGTTTGTCGAGCATTTTGCCGAGCTGCATCTGCTCGACGAGCGGAGCGCGGCTCATCGTGGTGATGACCACCCCCACCTCCCCCTCGGTGAATTCGCCCGCAGGCGTCTGGAGGTAACGGGTCGGGGTGCGGACATTGCTCCCCAAGGTCAGGAAGTCGAGGTCGCTCTCCCCCGGCTCGTAGTGGAAGCTGTACGGGATCTTGACCTCGCGCATGTCCCACGCCCGCAGCGCCTGGTACCACGCCTCAGCGTAGTCCCGGTATTGCTGAGCCAGGGCCCGTGCCTGGGCCCGCTCCTGTCGGCTGGGGTGACCGGCGGGGCGTTGGTAGGCGCGGCGGCGCTCCCTGACCTCCTCGTGGGCTTCGGGCGCGTCCGGAGGGTTGAGGGCTGGGCTGGACTGCTGCTGCGCTTCCTGGGGTTTGCCAGGAGCGAGGAGGCGGGCGGTCAGGTCGGCCATGTTGAACTTGGGCACGGGCACCTCGGAGGTGGGGGGAAGGAGGAGGGTCATAACGGGCTCCAGGTGGCGCGGTCGGCGAGGAAGTCCTCGAGCGTCTGCCAGACCGGGCGGCGCTCCTGCGTGAGCACGCGCACCCACCACGTCCGGCACCCGTTCCAGCGGTGCATCACGAGTGGGGTCTTCCACTCCCCCGCGTCCCAGGTGGCCTGCGCGTCCCACTCGGCGAGTTGCCCGGGGCAGGTCATCTGGCTGGTGGCCGTCACCTTGCACTCGATGTGGAACCCAGCCAGGGAGGGGCACAGGACGTCTGGGCTGGCGCCGCCCCCCCTTGCGCTGCTGCCCGCGCTCGGCGGGGAAGCCCAGGGCGGTCAGGGCCCTCGCCAGCTCACGCTCCCCGTTCGCTCCCTTACGGCGGGAGTTCACGGGCTTCTTGTAGGGGGCGGTCACGCGGCCCTCCGCACGGCCACACATCTGCCCAAGAACCATCTTGACTTGTGAGAGGATGATGATGGAGGTACAACATGAAACGAACGGCTGCTGTCGCGCTGACCCTTGTTGCCGCCCTCGCCTCGTGCGCGCCCCGCTATAACCCTCAGGGGGCCAAGCTGGACGCCGACCTGACCTGCTCCGAGATTCGTTCTGAGGTTGCCCGCGCGCAAAGTGCCAGAACCGAAGCCCAAAAGCAGAAGGGGTTGAGCGGGCAGAACGTCGCTTGGGCGCTCTTCTTCCTCCCCGGAATCATTGGTAACGAGTACAACAACAGCCAGGTCATTAAGGTTGCAGATGAGCGAATCGCCACCCTGAATAGCCTCTACACCCGCAAAGGCTGCACGGACACCACCCCTTAAACCTGAGGTGGTGAGCAGAGAGAGGGGAACGCACCCCTCTCTCTGCTCTTGTACGTCCATCGGCAAGGGCTGGTCCACCAGATATCTGTTGTCGTCATTCGTCGTCATAGGGGTCACCTCAGAAGAGCGTGCTGCCCAGGGGCACGATCTGCACGACCATCCGGCCGCGCGGGCACACTTCACCCCGCCGCACGATCAACTCGTCGATCAGGCTGTCGTCCGCCCAGACCTGTGCATGCGTGAGGGCATCCTCCAGCGCCTTCGGGATATTGCTGAGGTCCCGGGCGCGCTTGTCCGGCGGGCAAGCGGTCAGGGTCAACGCGAGGCGGGTACCCGGCGGGGTGCGTGGGTGCCCGTAGTCGCGAATGCGGTCACGTACGGCCCGGCGGTAGGCTCTCCCCTCCCGGCTGAGCAGCACGCGCGCCTGTGGCCCCTCGGCGGTCTTCACTACGGTCGCCCGCCAGATGCTGTTGAGGGAGGGCGGCCAGGGCAGCGTGAAGGTCCGGGCGCCGGGGACGACGTGGGCGAGGTTGAGCGGCGCGGGCTGAGTCCGTGCACTCAGCACAGGAACAGCGCTGTGACGCAGCTCCGCAGATGGACGATTTTCCGGGGCAGTTCGGTCCCCCTCATCCAGTCCCAGCGTCCGGCGGGTGGCCTCGCGCACGGCCAGGTCGGGAATGCGCGAGAGGTACGTCTCGGCGTGCTGGCGGGTCGGGAAGGGGTTCATGCCGTTCTCCTCCGGGCCAGTAAGATCTCGTCATGACGCAACGCAACCCCAGGATGCAAAGCCCACCGGTGTTGGTATGGGCGGGACTGGCGTTGTTGCTTATCGGCGCCCTGCTGGGCACGCCGCCGACATTCACGGGGCAAGCTGTAAAAACGTTTCTGATGGTGGCAGGGCAACTGTTGTTGCTGGGCACGATGTTGTTTGAGGGGCGGCGTGCTGGCAGGGTGACGCCCCCTGTCCTGATGATCCTGGTGGTGGTGCTGATCGCGAGTACAAGCTTGCAACTGTGGACGTTGTGGGATGCGTGGCATGCGGAGTTGATGGATCGCCAACGCGGGTTGTAGGGGTGGCAAACCGGTCATCCCTTGACTTCCTCCACCAGATTCAGCACGGCCTTCTTCAGGTACGGTGCCCGCTCGCCGAACACGAGGGTGTTGCCGCTGCTCACGTTCCGCACGAGGGCCTGCGCCTGTGGGTTCCCGCTCTCGTCCCGGAACACCCGGATCACCAGCTCTTGGTCGTCGGTGAGGTGCTGCTGGGCGTAGGTCATGCACCAGTCCGCCCACCCACCCCGCCCGGTGCTGGCGTTGGCTTGCAGGCTCTCCTGAATGTGCTGCTGCTGGCGCTGCATCCGCTCGTGCGTCCCGGTCGTCACGTTCTCAGCCAGCGCCGCGGCCCGCTGCTCCCCAGTCAGGGCACTGAAGGGCACTTCGGCGCCCGTGTCCGGGTGCGCGACGGTCCCGTGCGCGTCGATGGCCGCCGCCACCTCTGCCGCTGCGCGCACCTGCGAGGTTGAGGGCCGGTCGCTGCCCGTCGCGGCCTTCAGGTAGGTAGCGACGGCCACCTGAAGCTCAGGCTCCAGGCCAGAGACCACCTTCGCGGCTTCCTTCAACTCGCGGGCCAGGGGGGTGACACGGAGGCTGATGGAGCCGCGCTGATACTCGGGTCGGGCCAGGGCGCCCCGCAGCTCCCGGGTCGTGTTCGCGGTGAGCCGCAAAAATCCCTCGATCTCAGTCGAGGACGCGACCACGGCAAGGTCGGGGGGAACGAACTGCACCTCCAAGCGGCGACGCTGGGTTTCCCGCAGGTAGGCTTCCAGCACGGGCAGAGGAGCGCGAGTGAAGCGTACCCGCGCCTTCGCCTTCTCGTTCACGCCCACACTTTCGTTCCTTTGAAGGTAGAGTGCGACCACGCTGAACGCCAGTTGGAGGAAACGCTCCAGGCTGAGCCCGTAGGTGTGCTGCAACTCGGCGTTCATGTCGAACGACAACCCGGCGTTGTTGACCGCCTGCTGAATCTCAGCCGAGTGCTCGCGGGGAATAACAGCCATCAGCGCGTAATTCCGGGCGAGGCGCGATAAAATTTCTCCGCTAGTCTGGGCTGGAAACTGCCTATTTGCCACTGGAGCGAAGAATTTGATCTCCAATTCCTCGGGAGTGGACACCGCCGAGATGTCGCCGGAACCAAGCACATTCGTCAGGGCGTTGTGCGTGCGGGCGTACTGCTGGTAATCGTAGGGCTCTCGCGGCTGCTTGTAGTCAGCAGCACGGCTGTACAGCACCGCCGTTGCCAGCAGGCGCACCTGTTCCGAATTCACGAAGGGGAAGAACGGGCTGTGCTGTTCGTGGTGCTCGTCCCCTCCGAAAACGTCGAGCATGCTGAGCAGGGAGCAGAATGCCCAGAGGTCTGCGAGGTTGTAGGAGTTTAAGCTCAAGACCGCGTTCTCGAAGGCTCGTTCAGCATCGCTGGGCACGTCCTAGTGGTAGCACGTGGGGTGACCCACTCTATTAACCGCACAAAGACGGATGCCACCACGCTGCTCCGGTGAGTTCGTGTTTAGCAGATTGGCCTTAATGGGCTGTCAGAAACGGTCTGTCGCTTGCAAGTGGTCGGGGCCACCACCGAGAAGGAGGGAGCCCAGACAAACCAAACTTGACGGCCCACTAATGTGCCGTCAAGAACGGTCTGTGACCGTCAGGCTGCTGCAAGCACCGCCAGGAGGAAGGGCTCCTTGACAGGCCAAAGTTGACGTTCCACTAATCACATGCACGTTAAGCCGACACAACCTTGCATTGTTCACACGCGAGTTTGGTTTTACTCGCTCGAGCCATATAAACGGGTTTCCTTGTTGCCCAGTGACGCATCGATGGCCGCCATCACCTCGTCGGTGAGCTGGGGAACCACCTCGAGCGCGGAAAAATTCTCTACCACTTGCGTGACTTTAGAGGCACCAGTAATCACTGTGCTCACATTCGGATTCTTGACGCACCAGGCCAGGGCGAGCTTCGGCAAGGTCGTGCCCAAGTCGTCGGCAATCTTGGCCAAGCCTCGGACTTTGACCAAGTTGGTTTGGCCTTCTTCACTCTCGAGCCTGGCTTTCAACCATTCGTAGCCGGGCAGGTTGGCGCGGGTGTCATTCGGAACCACATCGTTGTACTTGCCAGTCAGAAGACCGCTCGCCAGCGGCGACCAGACCGTGGTGCCCAACCCGAGCGTGTCCGGGCGGTACAAGCGGCTGTATTCGACCTCGACCCGGTAGCGGGTGAGCATGTTGTATTGCGGCTGCTCCATGGTCGGGGGAATCAGGTTGTACTGACGGGCGACAGCGTAGGCTTCCATCAATTCCTGCGCCGACCACTCACTCGTTCCCCAATACAGCACATCACCGCGCTGGATCAATTCGGTCATGGCCCGCACCGTTTCTTCGATGGGGGTGTTGCGGTCCGGGCGATGACAGAAGTACAAATCCAGGTACTCGCATTGCAGGCGTTCGATGGCCTGGTAGCACGCCTCGTAAATGTGCTTGCGTGAAAGTCCCCGCTGAGTGGGGGCTGGGTTTTCAACCGCTCCGCCGAACACTTTGCTTGAAACGATGTAGCTGTCGCGCCGCCAGCCTGCCTTGGCCAGGGCCTGGCCCATGATGGTTTCAGCCTGGCCCCGAGCGTACGCCTCGGCGTTGTCGAAGAAGTTACACCCGCGGTCATAGGCGGCGGACATCAGTTCCAGGGCACCGTTCGCATCTAACTGCGTGCCGAACGTCACCCAAGCACCGAAGGAAAGCGTACTGACCTGCAAACCAGATTGGCCCAATCGACGATATTCCATAGCCTCACCTCGCGTTCCACCCTATGCCAAAGCAGCACATCTATTCTTGAACTCAGGTTTAGACACGCCAAGCGTATTCTCTCGAGCTCCAGGCCTGCTCGAAGGTACTCGTGCCTTGACCAGAACAGAGGTGGAGTGCCAGGGGCACTCCACCTCTCCAGCTATCCCGGCCTGTCAGGCCGTCGAGAGTGTTCCCACACGTTGGACGGCGGGTTCCAGTGGCGCCATCAGCGCGAACACTTCATCCGCCCCCACAGCCACGGGTGACGCCACCCGCCCGAACGCACTGATTCGCACCGCGGAAGGGGTGCCCGGAACACCAAACCGGTTCATGGCGGACGATATTTCATCCAGCACGACAGTCGACCGCAACTCCAGGGCCACATTCTCCTGCAACGAGCCCGCGGAGATCAGCACCAGCCTGGGCGCGTCCGCCCGCCGCCGCACCTCCCACGCCTTCAACGCCTCGAGCATGTTCCGGCAGTACCCGCACCGGGGATCGAAGAACAGCAGGAACGTTTCCTGGCCCAGCAGGTGGACCTCACTGAAGTCCCGGCCCTGCAGATCCTTCAACCGCAGTTGAGGAACGGCCGCGCCCACCGCGAGCGGCACCGGCATCTGGCGGCTGGCCTCCTGGGGCGCTGCGGACATCACGCTCGCGAAGGCCGACTCCACCAATCGCGCGATGTCGACTGCCCCGGCCGCCGCGGGAGCAGCCACGGTTCCGTCAGGGTGGACCAGGACGGCCGAGGGTGTGGCCTGAACCCGGTACCGCTCCGACACCTCGCGTTCCGCCTGTCGAAGCACCGTGGCGAGGTGATGAGGCCCGACCTTCTTCTGGTTGGCCTCGACGGACCCGCGGGAGATCAACGCGAACGAGACTCCCCCCTGTTGTTCCCACGCAGCTACCTGAGGCAGCAACGCTGTGCAAGGGGCGCAATCCGGGTCGACGAAGATCAGGACGAGGGGACGCTGAGGCGCGAGCAGGGTACCCAGCGTGAGCGTCTCCCCTACCAAGCTGGGAAGGTTGAACTCCGGCGCCCTCGCCCCCACGGGCAATCCTGCCGCCTGCAGTGCAGGCGCAGGCTTGGGAGGAACGGGGGCCCGAGGGGCCTCCAGAGCATCCAGGCGCACCAGGAGACGCCCCTGCTGCCGCATCAGGGCGAACAGCGCGCGCCCCGTCAGCACCTGCCCCACGAGCAGCACCGCCACCGCGACGAGCAGCCACACCACGGCCGGGGTAAAGGCAGCCCGGAATGAGGGCGAGAATGTCACGACCGCTTGGGGCACTGGCCAGACCAGGGCGGCAGCCAACCCGAACAGGGCGAGATTGCGGGCCAGGGTCCAGCCACTGATTCGACCCGGGTGCAGCTGCCCGAAGCAATTACAGGTCGGGCGCCTCCCGCGGATCAACTGGTACCCGACGGCCAGGAGGAACGTGAGCAGCAGGACGCCAGCTGCCACCGCACTCCAATGCCGCGTCGCGGGGAAGAGGAGGGTCACGGCGATCACCCCTTCGGCCACGGGGAGAAGCGCGGCGAAGAGAGGTGCCAGGGGTGCGGGCATGCCAAAGTCCAGCATGGCCTGACGGGCACCTCCCCTATCCAGAAACTTGGCAGTGGCAGCGACGGCGAAGACGATGAACAGGACGAGCAGTGCGATCAAGGACAGGACATTCATGGAGTTCTAGCCTCGTGAGCCTCAGGCGCAGATGCCAGCGGTACACACGCCGCTCAAGCAGTCCGAGCTGATATTGCATTGCTTGCCGGACACGCATTTTTGGCACGTCGGCCCGCCACAGTCGACGTCCGTTTCGAGCCCGTTCCTGACCCCATCGTTGCAGGTGGCGCCCATGCAGATTCCAGCGCTACAAATGCCGCTCACGCAGTCCGAGCTGACATTGCACTGCCTGCCAGCCGCGCACTTCGGGCAATTCGGTCCGCCACAGTCGACGTCCGTCTCCGACCCATTCTTCACCCCGTCCGTGCAGGTCGGCGACGTGCAAACCCCAGAGACACAGGTCGCGCCAGCAGGGCAAGTGACCCCGCAACTCCCGCAATTCCTGACATCGGACATCAGGTTCGTTTCGCAGCCGTCAGCCCCATTGTTGTTGCAGTTGGCGAAGCCTGGCTGGCAGACGCAGCTCCCATTCGCGCACGTGCCGTTGATGCATACGTTCCCGCAAGCGCCGCAATTGTTCGGGTCGCTGCTGGTGTTGATGCACTGACCGTTGCACAGGCTCTGACCGGACGGGCACCCACACGAGCCATTCGTACACGTGCCGTTCGCACACACGTTTCCGCAGGCGCCACAGTTCTTCGGGTCGTTGCTGGTGTTGATGCACTGCCCGTTGCAATACGTGCTCCCTGTCGGGCAGATGGCGTAACACTTCCCGCTGTAGCAGGACTGCCCGGGCGGGCACGCCACTCCGCATGCCCCACAGTTCTTCGGGTCGTACTGGATGTCCGTGTACGTTCCCGCGCAACACGTGGCGTTGGCCGCGGTCTTACACACCGCGGGTTTGGCCAGGGGTTGCAAGGCCGGACTACCTCCACCCATTGCCGTTGACGATGCCGCCTGAGCGGCGGCAGGAACGTTCTCCTGAGCGCAGGAGTTCAGGCCGAACACCCCCAGCATGCTCCCGCCCAACCATCGGCCGATCGTCCCTACTGCTTCACGTCGAGAGCGAGCTGCTCCAAGGGAGCGAGTGAACGTCTCGAACGAGTCCGACCGTTGCTGCATTGCATCCTCCCGACCAGGCTTGACCCGTCGGCCAACCCCTACAGCGCTGCAGAAGCAGGGGGCCTTGCTCACAAGGCGGCGGCCCCAACTTTCTACAAGGTTTTCGAGTCAGTCCCTGACTTGACTCAGGAAAGTTCTGGCTCGTCTGGGCGTCGGTGAGGAGCAGGAGGTCCCTGACCCCGGGCATCGAAGGCGAGGAGAAGGGCTGCCGGGACGCGGGTACGGGTGCTTCGATGCATAGTCCCCCCACAGGGTGGTCTCGCCATTGGCTCCACGTAACCCGGGCGACCGAGTGTGGGATACGTTTCATTGCCTCCTGTGTGACCAGCCTAAGTGTTACATGAACAGAGATCGTAACTTGGCCACATTTTCTTCTTCATGGAAAAGCCTCGCTGCTTCCCAAGAAGCCACGCTGCAGGGTGGGAGTCGGAGTTGATCGATCTCGCCTCGTAGACAGCTTCTCTCCATCGAAAGGATCGCCGCTTGTCATCCGCCCACCCTGGTCTGGCGACGTAGCCTTCAACCGTGACCCTCGCCATTCCCTGCTGGAGAGACGACGTGTGACCGGCCCTGCCGCCCTCTCCATTCGCGTCTCCAGCCACCTCCAGTACCGGGATGGCCGTTACGGCCTCGCCGAATAAAGGGGCGAGTTCAGCAGGTGTATCAGTAGCTCTCTCCCTCGCAGGTCCCCACATGCTGCTGCCTCATTTGAGCGCACACTGCGTCCCCGGCTGTGCTTGGATAAGCGGGTTCATGCCCAGAGTCATCATCCAACCCGCCGCAGGTGCCGACGCCCGTGCCCACTACGAGGACACGATTCGCCAACCCGTGCCCATTCCCCGAATCCGCACGCAACTCGCCGCAGTCGGCCTCCCCCTGCCCGATGTCCTGGCCTCCCTCACTGCCGTCCCCGTCTGGGGCGTCACCCCCGGCAGCCGTGGCCAGAACGCCCGATGCTGGGAACAGGTGCAACCCGGTGACGTCGCCCTCTTCTACGGCCAGAAACGCTTCTTCGCGTCCTCTGTCGTCATCGGCAAAATACACGCCGCCACGCTCGCCCGAGACCTCTGGGGCAACGACCCCAACGGCCAGACCTGGGAATACGTGTACTTCCTCGACGAGATCACCGACCGCAGCATCAGCGTCGACGCCTTTAACCAGATCATGCGCTACTCCGCGAACAACATCCCACAGGGCTTTCAGGTCGTCGCGGACGGGCGCGCGGAAGACCTGCTGGCCCTATTCAGCTTGGAAAGCAGCACCTCAATTCCCGCGGTCTCCCCCAGCGAATACAACACCCTCGTCGAACTGCCCGCAGGCGAACTGGACCGGCAGACGCTCGTCAACCAACGGCTCGAGCAGCGCTTCCTGCGCCGCCACCTCTTCCAGGGCCACAGCAGCCGCACCTGCTGCATCTGTGGCCGAAACCTCCCCGTTGAGCTCCTCGTCGCCGCCCACATCAAACGGCGGGCTGACTGCACGGCTGAAGAGAAACGGGACTACCAGAACCTGGTGGCGCCCATGTGCCAGCTCGGGTGCGACGACCTGTACGAACGCCAGTACATCACTGTGGACCACACCGGCACCATCCGCCGCAATCCGAACCTGCCCCTCACGTCTGACCTGCAGGATGTCGTCGCCCCCCTCGAAGGCCGGGCTTGCCCAGCCTGGACGCCCGGCACGCAGCAATACTTCGAGTGGCACGCCCGGAACCAGCGCCGCCGAGCGTCGTGAGTCAGGGCTTCACCGCCGGGTGCTTCACAGCATTCCGGCGCATTTTCCGCTCCACCGCCCCCTCCAGGTCAATTCCCAGCCGATCGGAGAGCTGCAGCAGGTAAATCATCACGTCCGCCACTTCCTCCTCAATCCCCGTGACGTCCGCCCCGGCCTGCCCGGGGCGACGGGACTGTTCCTCGGTCAGCCACTGAAAGTGCTCCATCAGTTCCGCGACCTCCACGGAGAGGGCCATCACCAGGTTCTTGGGGCTGTGGTACTCCTCCCAGTTCCGTTCCTGAGCGAAGAGGCGGAGTTGTTCCTGAAGGGCCGGAATGTCCATCGGCCCTGACTATCCCGCATACCGGTGCAGAAGGTAATGAGGCAAAGCGAATGAAGGCGCCCCGGGGTGGCCGTTGATGCTGCACGAAGGAGCGTCCTCTGCTCGGGCTGTCCTCAGGCCGCAAGCCAGGTGGGTTCAGCGCATCTGTCACCAGCACCTCTTGTACTTTTAGTTTTACTAAGTCATAGTAACACCATGAGGACGCTCCAAATAGAGCTGAGGGAGGACGACCGCACCCTGCTCACCACCGAACTCGAAACCCACCTCACTGCCCAGGAGTTGCTCCGCCTGCTCCCCACCCTCCTGGCCACGCCTGCCCCCGCGCCTCCTCCCAAAGTCAGCCCGAAGTACGCCGGGCTCGCCCAGCATCTCCGCACCACTCCCGAAGACCACCTCACCCTCAGCTTCCAGGCGATCGAGGACCTCCTGCAGGGACCACTGCCCGAGTCCGCCCGCCGCCACCGCGCCTGGTGGAGCAACAACACCCGCGGCCATTCCCAGGCGGCCGCCTGGCTGAACGAAGGCTGGCAGGTCATGACCGTTCAAGCCGACCACGTGACCTTCCAGCGGACCGGAGCAACTTCATGACCTCCATCTACGAGCGGATCACCCGGGCTGCCCTCGCACACCCTCATTTCGGTGTCAACGCGGCCGAGGCCTGGGAGCAGGCCTGCCAGGCCCTTCCCGGCGCACCCAGCACCCGACGCAAAGGCTGCCCCCGCTCAGCCTTCGTGAGCCTCGCCGAGCACGGGTACATCCGGGGCCACACACCTGGTCCGGTCCGACGTCCCCTGACGGAGAACGCGTCGTACTGCCTCGTGGGGGCCGCCCTGCTGGCCGAACAGCCGGAACTCGCCCGGAGTAAGGCCCGGCTTTGGGAAGCCATCCAGAAGCGCGGAGGCATCACCCGCCACAACCACAACGGCGTGCTGGATGTCCTCCTGGCCCTACACCAGCAGGGCGCATTAGTCATCCAATCACCTGCTCACCTGTTATGACGCTGCAGGCTCGCCAAGAGGTGATGTACTGAAACTGCATCCCATTCCCACCCCGTTGGGACGCCATCATCTCCATGTTGTTTGTGGGAAGAATCCTCGCGCTCGCCGGGCTGCCCCTGACTCCCACGGTCACTGCACGCGGCACTGTACTTGACGCCTCCGACGCGCAACTTGAACAAGACTGTACGGTCGCGCGGCCCGACGTCCTCGTGCTGACCCTCCCTGCTGGGGCGCGCCTACCTCTCGACCTTCACCAGGAGACGCCGTGAAACTGCCGCCGCTGCTCGCCTTCCTGACCTGTGCGGCCCTGGCCGCCCCTCAACCCCAACCGCCCGCCGCGCCCCAGGCTGGCAGGCCAGCGTCCGTGGACTACAACGACATCTCCATGATGATCAGCCTCACCGGCATCAGCAGCGTCCCCACCGTCGAGCGACTGGGCAAGCGCGCCGTGGCCCTCCTGACCGGTCCTCCCCACCCCCGGATGTTGATCCCCCTGACTTCACTCCGGGAGCTGGGGTGCGAGACGAGGTACCTGTCCTCCACCCAGGTCAGGGTGTCCTGCCCTTTCCCTGCTCTGGGGCCGTTGTACACGGATGTCGCCGTGGTGTACCCATGACCCGCCGAGCCGCCGTCTACCTCCGCGTGTCCTCTGCCGCCCAGGCCGACGACGACAAGTTCGGTCTCGACGTGCAGGCCAGCGCCGTCCACCACTACGCCGAGCGCCACGGCCTGACCCTGACCGACACCTACACCGACACCATCGCGGGTACCCGGCACCGCCGCGAGAACCTGGACCTGCTGCTCGACCGCGCCCCGGCCTACGACGCCGTGATCATCTCCAGCGTGGACCGCCTGGGCCGCCGTAACCGGATCAACTACGCCGTGCTCGACGAGCTGCTCGATACGGGCCTGGAGGTCCACTCCACCGACATGGGGATCGTGGACCCCGAGGACGAGGGGTCCATGCTCCAATTCGGAGTGAGGAGTTTGTTCGCCGAATCCGACCATCGGCGGCTCGTTTCCAAGCTCCACAAGGCCCGGGTTGCCAAGGTGGCTGGGAACCCGCTGAAGGGGCGGCAGGGGCAGCCCATCTGGCCGCTGAACGGGTACGGCTGGCGGCGGGGCGTTCAGGACCCGCTGGAGAGTCGCTGGGTCCGCTACATGTACGACCGCCTTCAGTACGTCGGGACGACAGTGCTTGCCCGGGAACTGGACGAGCTGGGCGTCCGCACGCGGGGCGGGAAGGAGTGGGTGCCCGAGAACATCCGCCGCATCATCAGCAACCCCGTCTACAAGGGGGTCTACGAATTCGGGCGCCTGAGCCACGGGCAGGGCACTGTGAAGGCGCGTTGTGAGGTGCCCGCGCTGGTCTCCCCGGAACTGTGGGAGAGCGTGAACCGCCGGATGGCCGAGCGGACCGCCCGCTCCGGCAGCACCACGGCTGAGCGGCAGGCCCTCTTCCCCCTCGCCGGGCACCTGCGCTGCGGGGAATGCGGGCGGCGGATGCGCCCGCTGACCCTCACCAGCCGCCCCGGGGGGTATTACGCCTGCTCCTGGCGCACCACGACGAAGATCAGCCGCACGGGTGAGCCCTGCACCCACAGCCGCCACTACCGCTCCGCTGACCTGAACAGCCTGGTCCTGTCCACGCTGGATGGCCTCCAGGTATCCGATGAGGCCCTGGCGGCCATGGTGCAGACCCCGCCTCCGGCTGCTCCCGACCACACGGCGGCGCTGGCTGATCTGGCCCGGCGTGAGGACCGACTGGAGGCGGCGTACCTCGCGGGGGCCTACACCCCGCAGGAGTACGCGGAGCGGCGGGGGGACGTGCGGCGGCAACGGGAAGCCTTGCTGGCGACTCCTCTGCCCCTCCCTGTCCCAACTGTGGATGTCTCGGCCCTGCGGGCGCGGCTGCTCAGCCTGCGCGGCCTGCCGCTGCACGAGCAGGCCGACCGGCTGGGCCTGACCGTGGTGATCTCGCCGTCGGGCGAGGTCGAGTTGAAGCTGGACCCCCCTGTTGCTTAACTGGAACTCTTGTTAGAAAAAGAACGCCTCTATGCGCCAGAGATACTTCCCCTGGCTTGGGAACGCTGCCGCCGCCAATCAATCCCGCGTCACTGACGGTGTGATGAGGTGCTCTCTACGGCGCCTGCCCGATTAGACTGCCGCGCGCCGCGAGCAGCCCGGCGGCGGAGTGAATCCTTGTGACCTCCAGCGCCTCCGAACGGGTCAGGGGCGCCAGCAGGCCGGGCGCGCGGCGGGCCAGCATCGTCTTGCCGCTCCCCGGCGAGCCGATGAGAAGGAGATTGTGCCCACCGGCCACCGCGATTTCGAGCGCCCGCTTGGCCGACGCCTGCCCCTTGAGGTCGACGAGGTCGAGGAGGGCCGTGTCGTCGGACACGGGCTCGGGGGGCGGAGTTTCCCCCAGAGGAGACTGCCC
Source organism: Deinococcus apachensis DSM 19763 (assembly GCF_000381345.1). Taxonomy (NCBI): domain Bacteria; kingdom Thermotogati; phylum Deinococcota; class Deinococci; order Deinococcales; family Deinococcaceae; genus Deinococcus; species Deinococcus apachensis. The sequence goes on from NZ_KB906398.1 coordinate 75,764, forward strand.
GGTGAGGTGCCGCACCGCGTCGAGGAGGGTCGGCGCCCCATGCACAGTCACGCCGTCGATCAGGGCCGCCTCGGCCGCGTTGGCGGCGGGGAGCAGGGCGGGGCGCCCCTCCTGTCCGGCGAGGAGGGCGAGGTTGACCGCCCCGGCGATGGGCCGCAGGGTGCCGTCCAGAGCGAGTTCCCCCGCGCTGACCACCTCCGCCAGGGCATCGGCGGGCAGCATCTCCTGCGCGGCGAGCAGGCCCAGCGCGATGGGAAGGTCGTACAGCGGCCCCTCCTTGCGCAGGTCGGCGGGCGCCAGATTGACCGTGATGCGGGCGGCGGGGAACGGCAGCCCCGCGTTTCGCACGGCGGCCCGGACCCGCTCGCGCGCCTCGCTGACCGCCTGGTCAGGAAGGCCGACCACCGTAAAACCGGGCAAGCCCGGAGAGACATCGACCTCGACCTCGACGGGGACGGCGTCCACGCCGATCAGGGCCACGCTGCGGGCGCGGGCGAGCATCAGCGCACCACCGCCGGGGTGCCTGCCAGGCCGACCGTGCCCGGCCCCGCGTGGACGAGCAGGACGGCCCCGACCTCGCGGGTGGCGCGAACGGGGATATTCCGCAGCGCGAGTTCTCCGGCGAGGAAGCGGGCGTCGTCAGGGTTCCCGGCATGCAGGACGGTCGCTTCCAGATCGGCGGGAAAGGCGCGGACGATCTCGCGCAGCGCCGCGTGGAAGCCGCGCACGCGGGCCAGGGCCTCCACCCGGCCCCCCTGCACCCCGATCACGGGGCGAATATTCAGAACCCGCGCGGCCGTCCCCGCCACCCGCGAGAGCCGCCCGCCTGCGACGAGCCAGCGCAGGTCCTGGGGCACGATCCGCAGGAAGACCCGTTCACCGTACCCCGTGAGCGCCGCCCCCACCTCCTCCAGGCCGCGGCCCGCGTCCAGCCAGGCGCGGGCCTGACGCACCGCCGCCCCCAGGCCCACGCTGACCGCCCGGGTGTCCACCACGCGCACCCGGTCCGCGAAGTTCCCCGCCGCCTTCACCGCCGAGGCGAACGTTCCGCTGAGGTTCGAGGCAACCGGCAGGCACAGGACCCGGTCCGCCCCCGACAGGGCGAGTTCGTAGTGGCGGGCGAAGTCGTCAGGCGTGCCCTGGCTGGTGCGCGGGGCCGAACCCGCCAGCATCCGGGCGCGCAGGGCCTCGCCCGTCATCACCTCCAGGCCGAGACGGACCAGGGTGCCAGGGTCGCTGTACACCGCGCCGTCCACCTCCAGCGTGAGCGGGACGATGAGGGCACCCAGCGCCTCCGCCTCCCCCGCCGAGAGGTCGGCCGTACTGTCGGTGAGAAGCGCCACACGTTCCTGAGTCACCGGGCCAATCTAGCAGCCCCCCCGCGTCCGCCGGGACGCAAAAGCGCACGCCCGGGACTGGAAAACGCCGCCTCCTGATCCGGGGGCGGCGTGGGGACGAGCGGTCAGGAACGCGGGGTCTCGTCCGCAGCAGGCGTGACGGCCTGCGGAGACACCGGGGTGGCATTGGCCGGGGTAACGGGCGGGACGACGGCCTGCGCGACGACCGTCTGGACGGGGGCGGGGCCGGGCGTCTCGCGGAAGCTGCCCTCCAGCTCCTCCTTGAGGCCCTGGGTGCCCTTGCGGAACTCGCGGATGCCCGAGCCGAGGCTCTTGCCGAGTTCGGGGAGCTTCTTGGGGCCAAAGACGAGCAGCGCGATCAGCAGGATAACGAGCAGTTCACCGGGTCCGATGTTGGGCATGATTGTTCCTCCGTGACGTGGACGGAGCTGGGAGGCGGCGTCCTGCCTGAAGTCTACGCCCGGAAATGATGAGGGAAGGTCAGGGGAAGATGGATTCCATGGTCGATGGAGGAACGATCTTTCCGCACTTTCCGGCGGGCCGGATACGATCAGAACAGGATGAACACGTCCGTGCTGGTACTCCGTTACGACCGGGATCGGCCCGGCCGATATGCCGCGGAGTCGCACCGAATCCGCGCGGCGCTGGGTCATGACCTGGCGGCCATCGAGCATATCGGCAGCACGTCCATTCCCGGACTGGTGGCCAAGCCGACCATTGATCTCCTCGTCGGCGTGGGCACCCTTCCCCTTCCGCCGCGGGTGTTCTGGGCCTTCTGGGAACTGGGCTACGTGCATATGCCGGGCCTGGGAACGTCAGAGCGGCTGTTCTTCGGAAGGGGGCGGGGAACGCCTGAGCCGTACAACGTTCATGTCGTCGTCCCCGGAAGTGCGGTGTGGAAGGACAATCTGGCGTTCCGGGACTTCCTGAGAACTCACCCGCAGGTTGCGTCGGAATACGCGGAGATCAAGCGCTGGGCGGCCCAGGACCCGCCGCACTACGGCGAGCGCAAGAGCCCGTTCATTGAGGCGACGTTGGAGCAGGCCAGGGCCTGGGCGGGTCGGTCTGACGCCTGACGCACCGGGCCACCATCAGGAGGGCATGTGCAGGTCGAGGCGCGGCAGGCCCCCCTCCCGGTAGGCCCTAAGAGTCCCGTTCATAAAGGCCACGTAGAGGGTTCCAGCGGCGGCGAGCGGCGTGGCCTGCACCCCCTCGCGCTCGCGGTGCAACCAGCGCACGGCCCCCGTCCGCACATCGAGCGCGGCGAGTTCGCCCGCTTCGGATGCCAGGAAGACGAGCCCGGCGCTCACGACGGGGCTGGCGGTCACCCGGCCCTCCAAGGTGTGGGTCCACACGTCCTCCCCGTCCGCGAGGCGCAGGGCGCGCACCGTGCCGCCCCACCCCGCGGTGATCGCCAGTCCAGCCGAGCTGGCGGGGGCGGCCCAGATCTCGTCCTCCAGGTCGTAGGTCCAGAGGATGGGGTCGGGGGAATGGAGCCCCGCCCGGCCCGAGGCCGCGGTGAGCGCCAGGGCGTGGACCTCGCCGGGCCAGGTCGGCACGATCAGGGTGGCCTCGCCGGGGCCGGTCGGCATCAGGGCGGGCGTGGCGTGGACGGTGCCGACCTCCACCTTCCACAGGGGACTGCCGCTCCGGGCGTCCAGTGCGTGCAGCCAGCCGTTCTCGTCGCACAGCAGGGCCGCGCCCGCCCACACGACGGGCGAGGCGGCGACCGGCCCGCCCGCGCGGTAGGCCCAGGCGAGTTCGCCTGTCCCCGCATCGAGCGCGTGCAGGTGCCCGTCGCGGCTGGCCGCGAGGACCCGCCCGCCCCAGAGGGTCGGCGCCCCGGTGAACTCGGCGCGGGCCTGGTGCTGCCAGCCCTCCTGGCCGCCCGCCAGGCGGACCCGGCGCAGGGTGCCGTCCCAGGCACCGTACAGGATGTCGCCGCCCAGGAAAGTGGCGGGGGCCGTCACCTCGTCGCGGGCGGCGTGGGTCGCGTAGGGCCGCCCGGAGGCGTGCATCAGCACCAGTTGGCCCCCCCGCGTGCCCACCGCCAGCAGGTCCCCCTCGCCCACGACGGCGGCGGGCCAGGTCACCTCGCCGGGCAGCGGCACGCTCCAGGCCTCCGCCAGCCCCTCGGGCTGGGCCGGGCCGTCGGGATGTTCGCCCGTGCGTGCCCGGCCTCCCCGGTACTGCCCGCGGGCGTGCCCCACCCACACGTCGCGCCGGGCCAGCGCCCACAGGTGTGCGGCGGCCTCGCCACTTTCCGGGCGGTCCTCCGGCCGCTTGGCGAGCAGGGCGAGGAGCACCCGCGCCACCGCGTCGGGCACGGCGGGGTTGAGGTCGCGGGGGTCGGGCGGCGGCTCGTAGACGTGCTGGAAGAGCACGCTCTGGTCGCTGTCCCCCACGAAGGGCGGCGAGCCGCAGGCGACCCGGTACAGCACGGCCCCCAGCGCGTAGAGGTCGCTGCGCGGCCCCACCCCCACCCCGCGCGCCTGCTCGGGCGCCATGTAGGCGGGCGTGCCCAGCGTCACTCCGCTGCGCGTGAGGTGCCGCGAGTGCTCGGACAGGGCCACCAGCCCGAAGTCCATGATGCGCGGCATCCGGGCGTCGTCGAGGAGGACGTTCCCAGGCGTCAGGTCGCGGTGGACGATCCCCTGCGCGTGCACGTACCCCAGCGCGCGCGAGGCGAAGGCCGCCGCCGTCAGGAAGGAGGCGAGCGGGCCGGGCGCGTCCTCCAGCGGGCCGAGGGTGGTGACCGGGCCGCCCGTCAGCAGCGGCATGGTGAAAAAGGCGCGGGGGGCCCCCTCCTCGCCGGTCTCGCCCAGGTCGAGGACGGGCACCACGCCGGGATGTGTCAGGCGGGCGAGCGTCCGCACCTCGCGCAGGAAGCGGGCACGGTCCCCCTCGGGCAGGTGGGGATGCAGGACCTTGACGGCCACCTCGCGGTCGAGGCGGGTGTCGAGGGCGCGGTAGACCTTGGCGCTGCCGCCCTCACCCAGCAGGGCGCGCAACTCGTAGCGGTCCCCAAGTGTCGCGCCGATCTCCATTGGGGGGAGTCTAGCGCCGGAGGGCGAGGGCATGCGGGGGAGGGCGGGACGCTCCGGCGACGGGTCGAACCTGATCCTCGTGATGACCGGGCGGTGGGCACTTCTTCGGGCACGACCTGGCTTCAGCCTTCCCCATTGCCGCGGGAAGTGCCGGACGCCGTACTCTACTCCCATGCCTTCCCCCCGACCCCTCGACGCCGTGGTCGTGGGCGCGGGCCCGAACGGTCTGGCCGCGGCCGTGACCCTTGCGCGGGCGGGGCTCCACGTCCGGGTGCTGGAACGCCGCGAACAGATCGGCGGGGGGTTGAGCAGTGCCGAACTCACGCTGCCGGGCTTCGTCCATGACGTGGGGAGCGCGATTCATCCGCTGGGGTTTGCGTCGCCCGCCTTCCGGGAGTGGCCGCTGCACGCCTTCGGGCTGACGTGGGTGCAGCCGGATGCCCCCTTCGCCCACGTGCTGCCGGACGGGACGGGCGTGGTGGTGGAGCGTGACCTGGACGTCACAGCGCGGAACTTCGGTGTGGATGGGGCGGCGTGGCGTGCCCTCTTCGGTCCCCTCGTGGCCCAGTGGCGCGGCCTGCTGGACGACGTGCTGCGGCCCCTGCCCCGCCTGCCCCGGCACCCACTGACGCTCGCCCGTTTCGGGCTTCGGGGCGTTCCCCCGGCGAGCCTGAGCGCACGGCTGTTGCGAACACGGGCGGCCCGGGCGGCCTGGGCGGGGCTGGCAGCCCACGCGAACCTGCCCCTCTCCACACCCGGCACCGGGGCGGCGGCGCTCGTGCTGGGCAGCCTCGCCCACACGGTGGGCTGGCCCTTTCCCCGGGATGGGGCGCAGGCCCTCGCGGACGCACTGGCCGCCTACCTGCGCTTCCTCGGTGGGGAGATCGAGACGGGGGTGGAGGTGCGCTCGCCGGGCGACCTCCCCCCCGCCCGCGCCGTCCTCGTGGACTCCAGTCCGGGGGTGTTGCTGGACCTGCTGGGAGACCGGGTGACGCCGGGTTACCGCGCCTGGCTGCGCCGCTACCGCTACGGCCCCGGCCTGCTGAAACTCGACTACGCGCTGAGTGGGCCCGTTCCCTGGCGTGACTCCTTCCTGTGCCGGGCGGGAACGGTTCATTTGGGCGGCACGTTGGAGGACATCGCCCGGGCGGAGGCGGAGGTGGCGCGGGAAGTGACCCCAGAGCGGCCCTACGTGCTGGCGGCGCAGCAGACGCTGTTCGATCCCTCCCGGGCGCCGAAAGGACAACACACCTTCTGGGCCTACGCCCACGTCCCGCCGGGCACACCGGACAGCTACGCGGGGACCATCGAGGCGCAGATCGAGCGGGCGGCGCCGGGTTTCCGTGACCTCGTCCTCGCGCGGCGCATCACGAACGCGCGGCAGCTTCAGGCCCTCAGCCCCGTGTTTCAGGGCGGGGACGTGAACGGCGGGCGGGGCGACCTGTGGGGCCTGCTCGCCCGGCCCGTCCCCTCCCCCACCCCGTACCGCACGCCCGTGCCCGGCTTGTACCTGTGCAGCAGTGCGACACCGCCGGGTGGCGGCATTCACGGGATGTGCGGCTATTGGGCGGCGCGGGCGGCACTCCAAGACGTGTTCGGGCTGGAGTGAGCTAATCCCCCACGAAGACCTGACGCTCGTAGACGCCGGGGGCCTGGGCGACGGGCAAGGCCCCCTCGGCCCATTCGCGCAGCCGCCCCAGCACCAGGGCGACGGACGGACCCTCGCCGTACATGCGGACGGCCTCGTCGGTCAGCAGGATTTCCACGCCGCCCCCTTCCCGCGTGAGCCGGAAGACCCGTCCGTCCGGTTCGGTCAGGACGGTGACCTGAGTGCCGTCGGGAAAGCCCTCGCGTTCGATCTGGGCCTGAAGGTCCACCGGATCAGTCATGGGCCGCCCCGACCACCTCACGCAGCCCACCCGGCGTGAGGGGCTCGGTGAGCAGGCGGGCGAACCCTTCGGCGCCGTTCCGGGCCACCCACCCCTTCACGAGGTCGCCGCCCACGCTGTACGTGAAGATGTAGGCCCGGAAATTGGGCTGCGAGATGAACCGCAAAGACTGCCGAGCCCGTTCCTCGTTCGACACGCCGTAGCGGGCCAGAAACTCCAGCACCTCCGCCTCCGGCCTGCCCTCCGCGTGGAGCATCAGCGCCGCCGTGCCGCTTACCCCCTTCAGGCCCTCGCGGGCGCGGCTCGCGGCCAGGTAGGCCCGCACGTCCTGCGGGTCGAGGCCCGCCACCCCGGCGAGTTCCCCCGTCAGCCACGCCTCCACCTCCCCCCGGTCCATGACGGCCCGCAGGGCATTCACGGCGATCCCCTCGCTCACCACGCACTCGGGCGCCGCGAGCAGTTGGACGCTGTGTTCGAGCCAGCCGCGCTCCCGCACCAGCCGCGCCTCCTTCGTGGCGTGTTCGGTGTGGTGGCCGGGGTAGCCCTCGTGTGCGAGCAGGTCGGGCAGGTTCGGCAGCAGGACGGGGAGGTCCGTGTTGATGTCGATGCGGCTTTGCAGGTTGCCCAGCGGCCAGTTGTACCCCGACCACGGTTTGTCGTTGACCAGGCCGATGGAGAAGTTCTCGCCGTCCGGCAGGCCGAAGCGTTCGCGGGTCCGCCCACGCAGTGCCGCCAGAATCGGCTCCGCGACGCGCAGAATGTCCTCCCGGGGCACCACGACCCGCGCCCGCAGCGCCTCCTCGCGCTCCACCAGGGAACCCGTGCCGGGAAGGGCGGCGTCGAGGGCGGACAGGGCCGCTTCCAGTTCCGCGGTGGGTGCCCGCACCGGGTCGATGTCGTACAGGCCGCGCACCTCGTCGGCGTAGGGCAGCACCTCGCCCGAGAGCAGGCGGGTCATGGTGTGCAGTGCCCGCGTCTGGACAGTCAGGAAGGTGCGGCGCGCGGTGTCCTCCACACCCGCCACCTCCTCCAGCAGCGTCTCCGCCTGCGCGCGCAGCTCATGGGGCTCGCGCCGCGTCCGGTCGGCCCATTCGGGCGGCCCGCCGTACCCGTCGACGAAGCCCTCCCACTGGGCGTCGATGGCGTGGGCCAGGCGGATGTAGCGTTCGGCGATGTCCATAGGGGGAGAATAGCCTCCCACTCGGCGAAGGCGGCCACAGCCGTCAGCGCACCACGATGTTCTTCCCCCCGCCCTATTGGGCCTGAATTCCGAAAAAGAGCGGCGGCGCCCCGCTATCCTGCCCCCCGTGACCCTGTTCGACCCGCCTGCCCCCCTGGCCGAACGCCTGCGCCCGCGCACTGTGGCGGAGGTCGTGGGACAGACGCACCTGCTGGGGCCGGGAAGGCCGCTGACCCGGCTGCTGGAGTCCGACCGCCTGGGCTCGCTGATCTTCTGGGGGCCGCCGGGCGTGGGCAAGACGACGCTGGCGCGGCTCATCGCGGGCGAGGTCGGCGCGCACTTCATCCCCCTCTCGGCGGTCACGGCGGGCGTGAAGGACGTGCGCGAGGCGGTGACGGAGGCCGAGCGGCTGCGGGGGCGCGGGCAGCGCACGATCCTCTTCCTGGACGAGATTCACCGCTTCAACAAGGCGCAGCAGGACGCCCTCCTACCCCACGTCGAATCCGGCCTGCTGACATTGATCGGCGCGACGACCGAGAACCCCAGTTTCGAGGTGAACCCGGCGCTCCGTTCAAGGGCGCGGACGCTGGTGCTGGAGGTCCTGACGCAGGAAGACATCCGCGGTCTGCTCAATCGGGCGCTGACCGACCCGCGTGGGCTGCCCGGCGTGACAGCCCAGCCGGAGGCCCTGGACCTCCTCGCCCGGCTGGCCGACGGCGACGCGCGGCGGGCCCTGAGCACGCTGGAGGTGGCGGCGACCCTGGCGGACCCGGTCACCCCCGAGGCGGTGACGGAGGCGTTCGGGCGGCACCTCCCCGCGATGGACAAGAACGGGGAGGACTTCTACAACCTGATCTCCGCGCTGCACAAGAGCGTGCGTGGGTCACATGTGGACGCTTCGCTGTACTGGCTCGCCCGGATGATCGAGGGCGGGGCGGACACGGGGTACGTCGCCCGCCGGGTCGTCCGCATGGCCGCCGAGGACATTGGCCTGGCCGATCCCCAAGCGCTGCGGCTATGTATCGCCGCAAGGGACACAGTGGAGTTCCTGGGCAGCCCGGAAGGCGACCTCGCGCTCGCGCAGGCGGTCGTGTACCTCGCCCTGGCCCCCAAGAGCAACAGCGTCTATGTCGCCTGGAAAAAGGCGCTGGACGCCGTGCGGGAGGGGGAAATGCTGCCCGTGCCCCTCCACCTCCGCAACGCGCCCACCGCCCTGATGCGCTCGCAGGGGTACGGGAAGGGCTACGCCTATTATTTCGACGACCCCGAGGGTAGCTTCCAGCAGAACTACCTCCCTGGCGGCGTCCGGCTCGACCTCTACGAGCCGACCGGCGAGGGCTGGGAGGCGCGGGTGGCCGAGCGCTGGCGCAAATTGCGGGAGGCGCACGGGGAGGGAGAGGCCGCGGGCGGGGTCTGAGCACCAGGGGCGTGTGGCGAAATTGTCTGTACTCAAACGCCTGAACCCCAGGTCAACGAGCAGGCCGACTTATAAGCTGGGGGCACATGTCAGACGCAGCCTTGAACCCCAGACACCCCGCTGGCCAGCGGGGCGTTTTGTTCCTGCTTGGTCCTGCCGGGAGCGGTAAAGGTACGGTCGCCGCGGCGCTCCTGCGCGCTGGGCTTGTTCAACAACAGGTCTCGATGGGCGAACTCCTGCGTGACCTGGTGCATCAGGCCGATCAGGACGAGAACGTGCGCGACGTGTTGCGCGCTCGTCTGAACGTGCGGCAGCCGCATGCCGATCCGCTCAACGAGGTGCGCCTGGCGCTCTCGTCGGGTCGCCTGATTCCAGATGCCTGGACGGAGACCCTGATTGAGGAGTCGCTCTCCGAGCCTGAGCTGCGAACGGGGGCATGGGTGTTGGATGGATACCCCAGGCGCGTCGGGGCGGCCCGGCACCTGCTCTGGGCGCTGGGTGAGCGGGATATCCTCGTGCGCGGCGTGCTGCACCTTCGCCTGCCGGAGGCCGAGGTGCAGCGGCGTCTGCTCGCGCGTGGCCGTGCGGACGACACCCCGGACGCGGTGCGGCAACGTTACGCGGTGTACCAGCAGGAGGTCCTGCCGACCCTGGCGTACCTGCAGGCCCACCTGCCCGTCGGAACCATCCGGGAGGTGGACGCCTGGACCCCCGGCCTGGATGAGACCCGGGGACGCGCGGAGCTTGAGCGGCGGGCGCTGCACGCCCTCGGTTGAGGCCCACAGCTTCCCCTGGCGTTTGGCGGGTCGAGTGGCGTTCAGGCGCGCGCGAGGAATCCCACTCAGCACGCTCTTTAAGGAGCGGCAAATGCGGGCATCGTCGAGGACGAGATAACCCTCGCCCCTTGCGGGAGAGGGGACACGCAGGCGGGATAACCGATTCTTGACCAGCGCGGTACTCAGAGGCACTTGAGTTCAGCCGCACAAGCCCCAACCCATCAAAAGGCCCAGGCGCCTTCCATGGAGGATTGCGCCTGGGCCCGAATGTCTGGGCCTACTCAGTCCTTGCGGCTTCCGCTGCCCCCGCTCTGATGGCCGCTGCTGCCGCTGGAGCTGTCCTGACCGCCGTTGCGGCCTCCCTCGCTCTCGCTGCCGTTGCGGCGGCCGTCGCCGGGCTTCTCGTCGGCGCTGCCGTGGTTGCTGCCCGGGTTGTGGCTGTGGTCGCGGTCACCCTGGTTGTAGTTCCTCTTGTGCGTCATACCCGCATGGTGCGCCCCCACCGCAAGGGGGGCATGAGCGGAGGGTCAACCGGAGGTTCACCCCGGCACCCGTTCACCCTTCGCCACCCGCCCGGCGCAGTTCCCGTTCCCGCCACAGGGCCAGGACTCCGCCGGGGTAGGCCGTGGCCTCCAGCCCGTCCGCCTGGAGGTAGCGGGCGGCCAGACCCGAACGCGCCCCCCGCTCGCAGATCACGACGAGGGGGCCGAGGTCGGGGCGCAGACCGTGGGTGCCGTCCTCGATGGCTTCCAGCGTGACGGCGAGGACGGGTACCGGGAGCGGCTCGCGCAGGCGCAACTCCTCGGGGCGCAGGTCGATCAGGGTCACGCCGTCCGGGAAGGTCATGGGGTCAGTCTATGCCCGCACCATCGGGCCGGGCGAGCCCCTGTATGCTGGCCCCATGACGGCCCCCCCCCCGAGAGACGTGACGCCCACCGAGGGCCAGAGGATGGTGCAGGAGGGCGCCCTGCTCGTCGACGTGCGCGAGCCCAACGAGTACGCCGAGGTGCATGCTGAGGGAGCCCTGCTCGTGCCCCTCAGCGAGTTCGAGGCGCGCTACGCCGAACTGCCCCGGGACCGCGAGCTCGTGATGATCTGCCGCAGCGGCGCCCGCAGTGCCCGCGCCGGGCGGTACCTGCTGGAGAACGGTTACACGAACGTCGTGAACCTGGCGGGCGGCACCCTGGCCTGGGCCGAGGCGGGCCTGCCCACCGAAGGAGGCAACCCCTGATGGAAGACACGAAGATGGAAACGCAACCCGGAACGGCCCGCCTGCCCAGCGAGGCGCAGGTCCTCGAAGCCCTCAAGGTCGTCAAGGACCCGGAAATTCCGGTGAACGTCGTTGACCTCGGCCTGATCTACGGCGTGGACATCGCCCCGGACGGCCTGGTGGACATCACCATGACGCTGACGAGCGTGGGCTGCCCGGTGCAGGACCTGATCCGCGCCGACGCCGAGATGGCGGTGGGCCGCCTGGACGGGGTCAGCGAGGTCAACGTGGAGTTCGTGTGGACGCCGCCCTGGGGCCCGGACAAGATGACCGAGGACGGCAAGCGGCAGATGCGGATGTTCGGCTTCAACGTGTAAGAGAGGTCAGCAGAAGACCAGAAGGAGGACACCCCGGCACAAAGCCGGGGTGTCCCTTTCTGAATGCTGACGGCCGACCCCTCAGTCGTTCTAGTCGTTCTGGCTGCGCGCGATACCCAGCACGTTCAGGAGCTGCGCCAGGGCCATCGCGAAGCCCGCGACGTAGGTCAGGGCGGCGGCGGTCAGGACGTTGCGCGCCCCCTGGCTCTCGCGTCCGGCAACCAGGCCGCGGCCGTTCAGGTACGCGAGCGCGCGGCGGCTGGCGTCGAACTCGACGGGCAGGGTGATGAGGTGGAACAGCAGCGCGCCCGCGAAGAGGATCACTCCCAGCCACAGCAGGCCGCTCACTTGCAGGAACACACCCGCCAGCAGCAGCAGCGGCGCGAGGTTCATGCCCAGGCTCAGTGGCACGGCGAGCTGGCCGCGCAGCACCAGGGCGGGCATCCGCACCTTGTCCTGAATGGCGTGCCCGACCTCGTGGGCGGCGACCGCCAGGGCCGAGACGCTGGGGACGTGGTAGTTGGCTTCCGAAAGGTTCACAGTCTTGCGGATAGGGTCGTAGTGGTCGCTGAGGTTCCCCGGCACGGCATTCACGGGGACATGCGAGAGGCCATTCTCGTCGAGCATCAGGCGGGCAACCTGCGCGCCCGTCAGATTCCGGCTGTTGCGAACATTGCCCCACTGGTTGTAGGTGCGGCTCAGGTAGCCCTGAATCAGCAGCGAGGCGACGAAGATGATGAGGATCAGAAACGTATAGGGGCCGAAGATCATGGCTGGTCTTCCTCCTGTCCATATCTTAGCGTCCCCTACTCAAGTTTTATGAGGAAGACCTCCAGCCTCTTTCAGCCCTGCCGGATGCCCTTCACAGAGAAGGTGAGGGCCGTGCGTTCCTCGTCGGCCAGGTCCAACTTCACGAAGGCGGGTTGCACGGTGAGGTCCAGGCCGTCAGCCTCCAGGTAGCCCCGGGCGATGGCGAGCGCCTTGACCGCCTGGTTGACGGCGGCAGGGCCGATAGCGTGAACCTCGACCTGCCCCTGTGAGCGCAGCAGTCCGGCCACCGCTCCGGCCACCGCATTGGGCCGCGACTTTCCAGAGACTCGCAGGGTTTCGACCGGGGGTGGCATCGTCATAATCTTAATGCTCTTAATCTAGCCTCACAACTTCCTTAAATCAATGGCCGCCGGATGGGGGTATTCCTCCCCTTCTGCTTTTATAGTGGAATGACGGGCGCGAGGCGGCTGATACTTTCGGTGCTGGAGGGAGAGTTCGCGGTGGCGCAGATGGCTGCGGAGGCTTCCCTTCCCCTCTGGGCGGCGCGGGGAGTCCTGTGGGCGGTGGTGGGCGCCCCGGGTGAGGTGAGCGTGGTCACGGGTGCGGCCAACGTTCCAGCCGACGTGCGGGCCGAAGGGGGGTGGACGGCTCTGCGGCTGCACGGTCCCATTCCCTTCGAGCTGACGGGCATTCTGGCGGCGATACTGGACCCCCTGCGAGACGCGGGAGTGGGCATCTTCGCCCTCAGTACCTTCGACACCGACTACGTACTGGTGAAGGCGGACCGCCTGACGGATGCGTTGGCCGCCCTGCGCCAGGCCGGGCACGAGATCACGGATGCCTGACCACGGCCGCTCACTGCTCCCCCGGCCGCTAACACTGCGCTGACAGCCCGCTGAATGCGGGGTGACGAGCCATTCATAGTCTTGGGATCATGACGAACACACAGGCGAAGGTCGAGCCCAGCCTCTGGCACCGGCTGCTGGACCGGCAACTGACGCGCCGGGGCGCCCTGGGCACGGTGGCCGGGACTGCCGCCGCGCTCACGCTGCCGATCAAATTCAGCGAGGCGCAGGCGGCGGCGAACAACGGCGGCCCGGTCGCGGTGGACCCGAAGACGCTGGGGCCGCGCACCCTGCCGCCCTTCCGGGCCATCGAGCCGACGAACGCGGACACGATGACCCTGCCCTCCGGCTACCGCTGGCAGGTCCTCGCCCCCTGGGGTGAGTCCTTCACGGCCGACGGGCGCGAGATCGGCTTCAACCACGACTTCGTGGGCTTTTTCCCGGTGGACCTGCTGGAGGGGGGGCGCAGCTCCACCGACGCCCTGCTGACGATCAACCACGAGTACGTGAACGCCCTGTTCGTGGGCGGCAACACGAAGGAGCGCACCCGCGAGCAGATCGCCGCCGAGATGGGGGCTGTGGGCGTGAGCGTGGTGCGCGTGCGCCGGGAGGGCGGGCAGTGGAAGGTCGTGCCCGACGCCCGCAACCGCCGCATCGATGCCCTGACCGAAATCGAACTGACGGGTCCGGCCCGGGGCAGCGCCGCCGTGAAGGGCGCGACCATGGTGAAGGGCACGGTGGGCAACTGCTCGGGCGGGCAGACACCCTGGGGCACGCTGCTGACCTGCGAGGAGAACGTGGACGGGTACACCAAAGCCTGGGCGGGCAGCGGCTACGAGGCCCTGCACAGGGCTGGGTGACCGAGATCAACCCCTTCGACCCCACCTGGACGCCGAAAAAGCGCACAGCGATGGGCCGCTTCCGCCACGAGAACGTGGCCCTGACCGTGGCGAAGGATGGCCGGGTGGTGGGCTACATGGGCGACGACCTGCAGGATTCCTATGTGTACAAGTTCGTCAGCCGGGGCCGGTACACTTCCGCCGACCGAAACGCCAACCGCGACCTGCTCACCGAGGGCGACTCTGTACGTGGCCAACTTCGGCAACGGGACCTGGCTCCTGCTGGATTACGACCGGAACAAGAAATTGCAGGAGGCGAAGGACGCCGACGGCAAGGCGCTCTTCGCGGGCCAGGCGGACGTGCTCGCCGACGCCCGCGCGGCGGCCCTGGCGGTCGGCGGGACCCCGGTGGACCGCCCCGAGGACATCGAGATTCACCCCCGCACGGGCGAGGTGTACGTCTCGCTGACGAACAATTCCAAGCACGGCAATTACTTTGGGCAGATCATCAAGTTCCGCGAGGATGGGGACGACTGGGCGGCCGATCAGTTCCTGTGGGAGGTCTTCGCGGTGGGCGGTCCCCAGAGCGGCTTCGCCAGCCCCGACAACCTGATCTTCGACCCCTACGGCAACCTGTGGATGGTCACCGACAACAGCGACCTGGGCAGCAACCCCATCAAGGGCTTCCACGGGAACAACGCGATGTTCTTCTTCCCCACCGAGGGGCCGAATGCTGGGCGGGCCTACCGCTTCGCCGTGGGGCCGAGGGAAGTGGAGCTGACCGGCCCGGTGTGGTCCCCCAACGGCCGGACGCTGTTCCTGTCGGTACAGCACCCCGGCGAGGACAGCGAGAGCCTGGACAACCTCACCAGCTCGTTCGCCGCGAAGCCTGGAACCAGGATTCCCCGGCCCACCCTGGTCGCCATCGAGGGCTTTCCCGGCTGGAGGAGCGCGTGATCTCCCCCGGCAAGGCCCCCTGGATCGTGGGCCGCCCCATCCTACTGGAACACGCGGCAGCCGACTTCCTGAATGAAGTGACCCGGCAGACCCCCTGGCGCCGCGCCCGCTTCGAGGCGCTGCTGGAAAGCCTGGACGAGTTCCTGGGCGCCCCCGCCCCCCTGCTGGCGTACACCCAGCTGACGGGCGAGGCCTGGCTCCACTCGCTGCCCGCCGCGGACCTTCTCACTGAATTTCGGGCCTACCTGCGCGACTGGGGCTGGCTTGAAGCGGCACGACCCGTAAATCAGCCGGACTGACTTCGGCTCCTCATGTCCAAACCCCTGCCCAGGTTGCGGGCAGGAGCTTTCTTCGCCGGGGGACGCCCCTACACCGTCAGAATCTCGTGGCCCTTCGGCGTCACGACGACCGTGTGCTCGAACTGCGCGCTGGGCTTCTTGTCGGCGGTGATGACGGTCCAGCCGTCGGGAAGCAGCCGCGTCTCGGGCCTGCCCAGGTTGATCATGGGCTCGACCGTGAAGACCATGCCAGGCTGGAGCTTCAGGCCGGTGTACCTCACCCCGTGGTGGTACACGGTGGGTTCCTCGTGCAGCCGCTTGCCGATGCCGTGGCCGGTGTACTCCTGAACGACGGAGTAGCCGCGCCCCTCGGCGAGGGTCTGAATGGCGTACCCGATGTCACCCAGCCGCCCCCCGGGCTGGACAGTGTCCAGACCCGCCATCAGGGATTCCCGGGTCGTGTCCACTAGCCCCTGAACGTCAGGGCTGACCTTCCCGACGATGTACGTGTAGCAGGCGTCGCCGTAGTACCCGTCCAGCAGCACGCCGATGTCCACACCGATGATGTCGCCCTCCTTCAGCTCCCGGGGGCCGGGGATGCCGTGGCAGATCACCTCGTTCACGGAGGCGCAGATCGTCGCGGGAAAGGGGTTGTTCTTCGGGCCGTAGCCCAGGTAGGCGGGGACCGCGCCCGCCTTGCGAATATGCTCCTCGGCGATGCGGTCGAGTTCGGCGAGCGTCACGCCGGGCTTGACGTGGGGTTCGAGGACGCGAAAGGTCTCGGCCACGAGCGCCCCCGCGCGGCGCATGGCTTCGATCTCGCGGGCGGATTTCAGGGCAACACGGGTCATAACGTACAAGGCTAGCATGCCCCCTTGGACCCCCTCCTGCCCCGTGTCACCGTCCGAGCCGCGCTACGCTGGCCCCATGAAGGTCGTCATCAGCGTGGATATGGAGGGTGTGTGCGGTGTGTCGAGCTGGGTGCAGGTCAGCCCGCCGGAATTCGGGGGTCTGGTGAATGGCACGGAATACCAGGCGGCCCGCGAGCGCATGACGCTGGAGGCCGCCGCTGCCGCTGAGGGGGCACTCTCGGGCGGGGCGACCGATGTGCTGGTCAACGACTCCCATGACTCCATGCGAAACCTCCTGCCGGAATTGCTACCGGAGGGCGTGCGCTTCACGTCCGGCAACGACAAGCCGCTCAGCATGGTCCAGGGTGTGCAGGAGGAGGGGGTGGGCGCGCTGCTGTTCGTGGGCTACCACGCCCGGGCGGGCAGCGTGCACGGTCCGCTAGCCCACACCTGGAACGGCTTTATCCGCAATGTCCGGATCAACGGGCGCGACACGGGCGAGTACGGCCTGAACGCCCTTGTCGCCGGGCACTACGGTGTGCCAGTCGTGTTCGCCGCTGGGGACGATGTGGCGATGGCCGAGATCGGGGACGAACTGGGGGAGCAGGTCGTGCGTGTGGCGGTCAAGGAGGGGCTGAGCAGCTTTGCCGCCGTGCATCTGCACCCGCGCGAGGCTCAGCGGCGCATTCGGCAGGGGGCGGAGCAAGCGGTGCGAGCCGCCTCGGAGGGCAAGCCCTACAAGACGACCTGGCCCGCCCGGGTTGAGCTGACGTTCAACCATCAGGCCCGTGCCGACCAGTGCGAGCGGGTGCCCGGCGTGGAGCGCGTGGACGGGGTGACAGTCGCCTACACGAGTCCCGATGCCCTGCACCTCTTCCAGTCCTTCCGGATGCTGGCGAAGGTGGCCGAGGTGCGGCTGGAGGGGTGAGGGCTGGGACTACCAGTCGAAGAAGAGGGCGTCGCCCCTTGAAAGCTGACGCAGTCGTTTCCACCCGGGTCCTTCGGTCAGGCCCAGGGCTCGTAGCTCCTCAGGGGTGGGAGTGGCGTTGAGCCAGGCAGCATCCGGCGTGAGCCATCCAGCGGCCTGCTACCAGGCGACGAGTGGCTGAGGGTTGATGTACGGGTGCCCCCAAGCCACCCAACTGGAGGCCCATACATTTATGCTTGCATGTAAGGCTTCATTATCCACGAAGCCCAGCACAGGCACAACGCGGTGAACACGCATCTCTACGCTTGGACCATCATGCGGCGCCTGAAAGGCGAAGGCTTCCATCAGATCGTCGGGTGGCGAGGCTCTAAAGGGCTTTAATCGCCACCCTATTTCCCGAGCACAGCGGTGTAAATCAATCTGCAAACGTAATAGCGGATGCTCTTCCAGAAAGGCCGAATCATCCGCCAGCCAAATCTCCGCGGTGGAAGCCAAGCTCCCCTACTCCAGCGCGTCCAACAGCCGCTGCACATCCGCTCGCCAGGCCTCCCCGTCCTCGCTCTCGGCCCAGAGGTCAGGGAGTTCACTGTCTGGGGCCAGGACACGGCCCACAGCTTCCCGGGCCGTCTCGCGGAGTGGTTGCAGGGCGTCGGGGTCCGCTTCCGCTATCCAAGCACGCAGCGCGGCGTCAGTAATTCCCGCCGTTTCCCCCGTCAACACGGCGGCCAACACCTCGGCGGCGGCAAGGGTGCGGTGGCCTTCCTCCGCGGCCAGGAATTCGGTATCGGGGTCGAGCGCCACGTCGAAGGCCTCGGCGAGCGCGAAGGCGCCGTCCTGCACGACCTCCCCTGCGAAGGCCGCACCTACCTCGTTCTCGAAAGGACCGGTGCCCCAGAGGTTCATGCTGTGGCCTCCCGCCGACCGTACCGTTCCTCCACGTAGCGCTCCAGCAGTTCCTTGAAGTCCTCGACGATGCGCGGGCCCTTCAGCGTCGTGAGGAGCTTGCCGTCCTGATAGACGGGGGCGCGGGGGTCCTCGCCCGTGCCGGGGAGCGAGATGCCGATGTTGGCGTGCTTGCTCTCGCCGGGACCGTTCACGATACAGCCCATCACGGCGACCTGCATGTCCTCCACGCCGGGGTATTTGGCCTTCCACTCGGGCATGGCGTCGCGGATGTGGTCCTGAATCTGCTGGGCGAGGTGTTGGAAGAAGGTGGAGGTCGTGCGGCCGCACCCGGGGCAGGAGGTGACCTGCGGGAGGAACTGGCGCAGGCCGAGGCTCTGGAGAATCTGCTGCGCGACCTCGACCTCCAGCTTGCGGGGGGCGCCGGGCTCGGGCGTGAGGGACACGCGGATGGTGTCGCCGATGCCGTCCACGAGCAGGGGCGCGAGGGCCACGCTGGAGGCGACCATGCCCTTCATGCCCATGCCTGCCTCGGTGAGGCCCAGGTGCAGGGGGTAGTCGCACAGCGGCGCGAGCTGGCGGTACACCTGCCACAGCTCGGGGGCGGAGCTGACCTTGACGGAGATGATGATCTTGTCGTGGGGCAGACCCAACTTCTCCGCGTAGGCGGCACTCTCCAGGGCCGAGGTGACCATCGCGTCGATCATCACGTCGGTGCCCGACTTCGGGCTCCCCTGACGGGCGTTCAGATCCATCAGCCGGGCGAGGACCTGCTGGTCCAGGGAACCCCAGTTCACCCCGATGCGGACGGGCTTGCCGAACTCCTTCGCCACCTCGATCATCGTGGCGAAGTTGGCGTCGTGGTGCTGCCCGGCGCCCACGTTGCCGGGGTTGATGCGGTACTTGGCGAGGAGGCGGGCGGTCTCCGGGAATTCCCGCAGCAGGATGTGGCCGTTGTAATGGAAGTCACCCACGATGGGCACGTCGATCCCGACCTCATGCAGCCGGGCGACGATCTCGGGGAGGGCGGCGGCGGCCTCGCGGGTGTTCACGGTCACACGCACGACCTCAGACCCGGCGCGGGCGAGCTGGGCGACCTGAATGGCGGTGGCCTCCGCGTCGGCGGTGTCGGTGTTCGTCATGGACTGCACGACAATGGGGTGGGCGCTTCCCACGGGCACGTTCCCCACCCAGGTGGTCACGGTCTGGCGGCGGGCGGTCATGCCCCCAGTGTAGGCGTGCCGGGGCGGGACGTTCGGGCCGGGGGTCACGGGGAGGCGCGGTCTTCA
Source organism: Deinococcus apachensis DSM 19763 (assembly GCF_000381345.1). Classification (NCBI taxonomy): domain Bacteria; kingdom Thermotogati; phylum Deinococcota; class Deinococci; order Deinococcales; family Deinococcaceae; genus Deinococcus; species Deinococcus apachensis. The sequence goes on from NZ_KB906398.1 coordinate 94,679, forward strand.
AGTGCTGGGAACCCGCACCATGCCCCCTTCAGGGGGACCTTCCCTGTGGAAACAGGGCCAGCCCCCGCCTCCCCCTTGACCTCCTGCCGCCCCTCCCCGCAGACTTGGCAGCGGGGCCACGTGGCCCACACAACCTGAAGGCAACGCTTGCCCGCCCGGCACGACCTCCACACACTCTTTGTGGGGACACGTGCCGGGCGGGCCGTTTGGAGGGAATGGATATGGGTATGAACTGGGCGGGAGAGGCGCAGCACGACCACACGCCGGGCTACACCGAGCGGCTGGGCGCGGGAATTGGCGAGACGGTGCGGGTCCGGGTGCGGGTGACGCTGCCCGTGACCGAGGTGAAACTCAAGCTGGTGCGGGTGGGCGAGATCGAGCTCCTTCCGGCGCGGGAGGTCCAGGTTCCGGGGACCGAAGGGCGCTGGTTCGAGGCCGAGCTGCCCATCCATGAGGCCAGGGTGCGCTACGGCTGGCTGCTGCTGTTCCCCGACGACCACCTCAACCTCACGGCGCTGGGGCTGCACCACGCGCGGCGGGGCTTTCGCAACTGGTTCCAGTACCTGGCGGGGCACGTCGCGCCCGAATGGGCCTGGCGCAGCGTCTTCTACCAGATTTTCCCCGACCGCTTCCGCAACGGCGACCCCACGAACGACGTGCGAACGGGTGAGTATCTGTACGGCGGGCGCCCGGTCGAACACGCCGAGTGGGGCACGCCGATCACGAAGAAGGGCGACGTTCACGCGCATTACGGCGGGGACCTCCAGGGCATCACGCAGGCTCTCCCGTACCTCACCGACCTCGGCGTGAACGCCCTGTGGCTCACCCCGATCTTCGTCAGCCCGTCAAATCACCGCTATGACATCAGCGATTACCGCCATGTGGACCCGCACCTGGGGGGCGATGCGGCGTGGGAGGAACTGTCGGCGGCGGCAGACCGGTCAGGCATCCGCATCGTCCTCGACGGTGTGTTCAACCATATGGGGAACGAGAACGTGCTGTTCCGGGCGGCAATGGCGAGCAAGGACGCCCCCGAGCGGGCGCTCTTCACCTGGCGGGACGAGCCGGGCAAGCCGCCGTACCACGCCTTTTTCGACGTGCCGACGCTGCCCAAGATCGACTACCGCAACGAGTTCGCGGTCGAGGAATTCTTCAGCGGTGAGGAGAGCGTGGTGCGCCACTGGCTGCAGCGCGGTGCGGCAGGCTGGCGGCTGGACGTGGCCCACATGATCGGGGCGGGCGGCACCGACGAGGACAACCTGCCGCTGCACCGGGCACTCAAGGCGGCGGCGCGCGAGGAGAGGCCCGACGCCTACGTCTTCGGCGAGCGCTTCTACGACCCGGAACACGCGCTGGGCGGACAGGGCGAGGACGGCGCGATGAACTACCACGGCTTCGGCCTGCCGGTCATGCAGTGGCTGAGCGGCGAGACGCACCTGGAGGAGCCCAGCCGGATGGACGGCACGGAACTCGCCGACATCCTGTGGGACGCCTACCACGCCCTGCCGCCCCAGGTCGCGCTCAGCATGTTCAACCTGATCGAGTCGCACGACATCTCGCGGGCGCTCAAAAGGGTGGAGGACGACCGCACCCGCTTCCTGGCCGCCTTCACCCTGCTGATGGGCTACGCGGGCGTGCCCTGCACCTACTACGGCTCGGAGATCGGGCTCAGCCAGCACACGCGCGGCCAGATGCCCTGGTGCCGCGAGTCCATGCCCTGGAACGAGGAGAAATGGGATACGGAGTTGCGGGCGAAGGTGCGAGCACTCATCCACCTCCGGCGGGATACGCCTGTCCTGCACGAGGGCAACCTGCGGTTCCTGCATGCCGAGCCCGACGCCCTCGCCTTCCTGCGCGAGTACACGCACACGGACGGGCGGGTGGAACGGGCAGTCGTGGTGGCGAGCCGCCGTGCCCAGCTACACGAGGTCACTCTCACCCTTCCGGCGGGCGAGTGGCGGGACGGGCTGAGCGGGGAGATCCTGACGGGTGGGGAGGTCACGCTGAACGCGGCGGGGGGACGGGTGCTGCTTCAGGGCTGAGGCAGACGCGGGCAGGGAGGGAGGTGCATTCCGAGCGGGTGCCCCCCGCCCTCCCCCTTTCCGGCGCGGGGCTGCGCCGCCGATGGTCCCTCTGGATCGCCCTATCGGGGCTGTGGCTCGACACGGAGGTGATGGAGGACGACCTGTGCTCCAGCGCGCGGGTGGCGGCGGTCTCCGGGTACAGTGACGACGAGGTGAGCATCATCTTCTGGCAGGAGGCGGCCCCCGTGGTCGCCGGGAACCTGCTCACCCCCATCGGGGTCTCGAGCGGCTTCGACGAGGACTGGCTGTGCAAGCGGGCGCCCGGTTCGCAACGCGTCCCCCCCGGCTGAGCCTGACGCGGTTTCTGGCCAGACGGTTGGTGGAAGCGGAGTGGCAGCGCCTCCTGGCCCTGCTGCCGCGCGCCCGCCGGGAGGCCGCAGCTTGAGCCACGTCCGCTGAGTAAGGGCACGAACAGGCCTGCCTCGCGGGCTCCACATCACGCAAACTCGCGGATGAGGCAGCATCGGGACATGCCCCCACGTTCACGCCTGCGGCTGGCGCCGCTCGCCCTGCTCGGCCTGGCCCTCGGGGCCCTCACCACGTCCGCCCAGCCCCTGCCGGAAGGACCCACCGGGCAGACCTTCCGCAACCCCCTCCTGCCCGCCGGACAGGACCCCTCAGTCGTGTTCGACGGCGCCCTCTATCACCTCGTGCAGTCGGACGAGGACGGCATCAGCATCCGCACGTCCCCGACCCTGACGGGGCTGGGCGATGTGAAAAAGGTTGTGGTCTGGCGCGGCGGGCAGTCGGACTCGCCGTGTTGCGAGCTGTGGGCGCCGGAACTCGTGCGCGAGGGCGGCAAGTGGTACATCTACTACGCCGCGGACGACGGCCGCAACGAGAACCACCGGATGTATGTGCTGGAGAGCGACCGGGTGACTGGTCCCTACACTTTCCGGGGCCAGATCACCGACCCCACGAACCGCTGGGCCATTGACGGCACCGTCTTTCAGGGGCCGGACGGCAGGCGCTACTTCGTCTGGTCCGGGTGGGAGGGCACCGAGAACGTGCAGCAAAACCTCTACGTCGCCCCCATGAAGAATCCCTGGACCCTGGCGGGCGAGCGGGTCAAGATTTCCGAGCCCGACCAGCCCTGGGAGCGCATCGGGCAGCCGTACATCAACGAGGGGCCGGAGGTGCTGGTGCGCGGCGGGCGCGTGTTTGTCGTCTACTCCGCGAGCGGCAGCTGGACAGACGACTACTGTCTGGGCCTGCTCAGCCTGACGGGCAAGAATGTCCTCGACCCCGCCGCCTGGAAGAAGTCGGATGACTGCGTCTTTGCGCGCAACGACGCGGCGAGCGTCTACGCCCCCGGCCACAACGGCTTCGTGAAATCCCCCGACGGCACGGAGGACTGGCAGCTCTACCACGCCATCGAGGTCCAGGGGGCGAGCTGGGGCGGGCGCAGCGTCCGCGCGCAGGAGTTCACCTGGAATGCGGACGGCACCCCGAAGTTCGGGCGGCCCGCCTCTTTCGACACGGCGCTGCCCCTGCCCTCCGGCGAGTACGAGGCCGAGCAGGCGCGGACGAAGGGGGTGCAGGTGCAGGAGGAACCGCTGGCCTCGGGCGGGCGGGCCGTGCGGCTGGACGGGCCGGGAGACAGCGTGGACTTCGCGCGGGTGCGCGCTCCGCGTGACGGGACGTACACGCTGAGGGTGCGGTACTCCAACGGCTCGGGGCGTCCGGCCCGCCAGAGCGTCACGGTGAACGGCAGCGCCACCGACGTTACGTATGCCCCGAGCGGGTGGGCGAACTTCGGCACCCGGCCCCTGTCCGTTCGCCTGCGCGCGGGCGAGAACGACGTGCGCTTCGTGCAGGAGGCGGGCGCGGTGCAGCTCGACGCGGTCACGGTGACGCCCGCCTCCCGGTGACCGACCCTCCGCCGAAATCTCCCGGCAACCCTCCCGAACTCGTGCTGTTCGTGGGGGTGCAGGGCAGCGGCAAGACGTCCTTTTACCGCGAGCGGTTCTCGGGCACCCACGTCCACGTCAGCAAGGACCTCTTTCCGAACAACCGCAACAAGGCGCGGCGGCAACGCCAGCTCATCGAGGAGGCGTTGTCGAGCGGGCGGAGCGTGGTGCTCGACAACACCAACCCCACGTGGGAGGACCGGGCCGGGGCCATAACCCTGGCCCGGGCATACAGGGCAACAGTCACCGGGTACGTGTTCGTCACCGATATCCAGACCGCCTTGGAACGCAACCGGGGCCGCGAGGGGAAGGCCCGGGTTCCCGACGTGGCGATCTATGCCACGGCCAAGCGGCTGCAACATCCCAGCCCCGAGGAAGGCTTCGGCACCCTCTTTGCCGTCCGGCTCACGCCTGCGGGCGAATTCGAGATCAGCCCGTGGAGGACCCCCTAGGGCGGGACTCAGAAACCTCGTCACCCTGAGCGCAAACGTTGGGTCCCGAAGTCTTGGGATGCTTCGCTGGCACTCAGCATGACAACCCTTTCGCGCCCCCCGAACAAGGCTGATGTCCGGGCACAGTGTCTCCCTTCTTCCCACCCTCCCGCTTGTTACACTCATCACACATGGCACACGCACAGGACGGGCTGCTGTACTCGCAGTGGGTGGAACTCCTCGGCTGGCTCCAGGCCGAGGCCGCCGCGCGCGGTCTGGGGTTTGAAAAGGTCGCCGACTTCCCCGACTACATCTACCGCATGGAGCGCCCCTACGACCTGCCCACCACGGTGATGAGCGTGGCGCTGACGACCGGCGGGCAGCCCCTCCTCGTCGCGGCGGTGAGTCCCCGGCACGTGGACCTCAAGGGGGTCTCGCTGCGCCTGATGGGCGGGGGTAAGCACTGGCACCTGCACGCGGGCGAGCGCGGGTTGCTGGAGGGCAAGCGGCCCTTCACCCGCGAGCGGCTGGCGACGTTGCTGGACGGGGCGGTCAAGGGCGTGGCGTAGGGATTTCTGCCTGAAAGAGGGAGCCCGGCGAAGAACCCGAGCCCCCGAGGATGCCTGAACTCGTGTCTATGGGATGGGCCGAACTCGGGCACTCCGTCCGCGCCCAAAGCCCCCGAGAAGAATGGAGGCCGTGCTGAGACCCGCCGTCCCCAGCAGCCCGGCGAGAGCGGCCAGCGTCAGGCCGTCCGGGGCGAGGAGGGGCTGGCCCCGCAGCGCCTGCCAGGTCACGAGCCCAATGAGCCCCAGGTACAGACCCGCGCCGGTCCCCAGCAGGCGCAGCCGCTGACGGTCGTCCAGGCGGGGCAGGCGCAGCAGCAGCGCGCCCAGCAGCGGCAGCACCTGCAGGGCGTGCAGCCCCACGAAATGCCCGACCCGCAGGTCACCGCCCGCCGTGCTCCAGCCCAGCACCGGGAGACCGGGGCCGCCGTCGGGAAGACCGACGGTGTGGGCTCCCGCGATGCCCCGGAAGTTCGCCAGTTGCTGCGCGGTCGGGAGGGTCATCAGGACGCCCTCAGCCATGCCCACCAGCGTGAGGAAGAGGCCCAGGCGCAGGGACCAGGCCAGCACGGGCGAGGCGAAGGGTTGACGCAGCACCAGGAGGGCGATGCCCAGATGTGCCAGCCACAGCACCGTGATAGAGCCGCCCATCAGGCTCCAGAGTGCCGAATCGAAGGGCGTCGCCACGTTGAAGTGCGAGGTTGTGCCCAGCGCCGCCTGCGTGATGATCACCAGCCACTCCAGCGCGAGGGTGATGAGCACCGTCCAGGCGAGCGCGCCGACCAGTCTCCCCCGGCCCCGGACGAAGCCCAGCATCCACACGAGCGTCACGCTGTAGATGCTTACTGAGACCGCGAACTTCAGTGGCTTGAGCCACACCGGGGCGCCCGTCACGTAGCGCGGGTCGAGGAAGATTCCGGCCAGGAAAAAGACGCTCATCCCCGCCGTCACGATGGCCGAGAGCAGCAGGGGCGGGTGGGTCTCCCACAGGGCGTGGAGGTGGCGGACTGGGGAGGAGGGGAGGCTCTTCGGGAACATAACAGGTCTCCTTCTACACGACGTTCTTCAGCTTAACAGTGTTAACCTCGGAGCAAAACATCAGGGGCGGGCGCCGCGCCGAAACACCTCCATGTGGGCCAGGAAAAGCCCTTCCAGACTCTCCCGGGGCAGAAACGGCGTCGCCAGGTGGAGCGACACCAGGCCGTGGACGTGGGCCCAGAGATGGGAAGTGTAGACCTGGGCGGGTTGGGGCAGCAGTTCACCCCGGGCCAGCCCTTCCTCCACGGCCCGTTGCAGCACGCCGAAGGAGTCGATGACGGACTCGTAGCCCGGCGGATTGGGCCGTTCCAGAAACTCGCCGCGCACCATGAACATCAGGCGGTAGTGCAGGGGGTGGGTGATACCGAAGCGCAGGTAGGCCAGACCCATCGCCCGAATGCGATCCAGCGCCCCCTCCGCACCGTCAAAAGCCCGCTGTAAGTCCTCCCCAAAGGAGCGGAAGCCCTCCAGCGCGACGTGGTGCAGCAGGTCGTCCTTGTCGGTGAAGTACAGGTAGATCGTGGTGGGCGAGTACCCGATGGCCTCCGCCACCTGCCGCAGCGAGAAGCGTTCGTAGCCCTCTTTGGCAAAGAGTTCCGTCGCGGCGTCCAGAATGGTGCGGCGCAGGTCGAGCTTCTGCTGCGCCCGCCGCTCGGCGCTGGCCCGGCGCAAGCGCTGCTGGCGGGTACCCTCCGCCGACGTCTCGACCTTCGCCTTGCTCATAGGCATATTGTCACTTAACGCCGTTAAGTGAGTCAAGGGGAATTGCTGGTCGAATTCGGGGCTCAGTGCGAGTCGAGGGGCTTTTTCGCGTCGAGGATCAGGGAGACGAAGCCCAGACGACCCTCGCGGTTGCGGTGGTCGAGGAGCAGGGAGCGGTAGACCGGACCCGTCGCCACGTCCCACCCGTGGTAGTGAAATCTGCCGCTGTCGTCACAGTATTCGAGGAGTTCGACCTCGAAGCCCGCGCTTCTGAACACGTCCGCAAACCGGCGGTGGTCGTAGACGATCTTGTGATCGGCCGCCGGGTGATCCGCCGGGCCGGGGCCGCCCACCCGCACGGTGCGCTGGTACTCTGGGTTGGGAAAGTTGGCGTCAGGGACGGCGCAGCGCAGGAAGCCCCCGGGCTTCAGGAATTCGAAGCACAGGCGGGCGGCGGCGCGGCCCTCCTCCTCGGTCAGGTGTTCCCAGACGTGCTCGCACAGCAGGGCGTCGGCGCGGCGCTCGCCGAACCAGGCCACCCAGGTCTCTCGGTCCAAGAGGTCGAGGGCCTCGCGCCCGGTGGGAATCCAGCCCTCCCAGCGCTGCTCCCCCGCGCCGATGATGACGCGCAACTGCTCGGCGGTCATAGCCCGGCCCTCACAGCATCCGGAAGGCCACGAACGCCATCCCGATGCCGATCAGGGTGCCCACCAGCACCTCCAGGTAGGTGTGGCCCAGCAGCACCCGGAGGGGCAATGGCGCGAAGCCCTCCCGGACGACGGCGCGCAGCTCCTCGACGAGTTCGTTCAGGAGCCGGGCCTGCATCCCGCTGGAGTGGCGCACGCCCGTCGCGTCGTACATTACGATGAGGGCGAAGACGGCGCTGGCGGCGAAGAGGGGGCTGCCCAGGCCGAACTCCAGGGCCACGCCGGTGCTCAGGGCGGCCACCATCGCCGAGTGGCTGCTGGGCATGCCGCCCGTCTCCATGAAGGCGGCGGGGCGCCAGCGGCGTTCGAGGAGCAGGATCAGCAGGACTTTGAGCACCTGGGCGCCGGTCGAGGCAAGGATGGCCGTCCACAACCAGCGGTTCCCGAGCAGGTCTTCGAGGGGGGTCGTCACGCTGGCGGGGAGTCTAGCGCGCGGCGCGGCGGCCCGACTGCATCTCGGCGGCGGCCACCGTGTTGGCGAGAAGCTGCGCGATGGTCATGGGACCGACGCCGCCCGGCACGGGCGTGAGGGCGCCCGCGACCTCTGCCACGTCCGGGCGGACATCTCCCGTCAGGTGCGCCTTGCCGTTCTCACCGGACACGCGGTTGATCCCCACATCGATCACGGTCGCGCCGGGTTTCACCATGTCGGGCGTGATGAGGTGCGCCCGGCCCACCGCAACGAGCAGGAGGTCAGCCTCCCGCGTCACGGCGCCCAGGTCGCGCGTCCGGCTGTGGGCCATGGTCACCGTCGCGTCGCGCTCCAGCAGCAGCGCCGCCAGCGGGCGCCCCACGATGTGGCTGCGGCCCACGACGACGGCGCGCTGCCCGGCGACAGGGAGGCCGTAATAGTCCAGCAGGTACAGGATTCCGGCGGGCGTGCAGGGCCTCAGGGCGGGGCGCCCGGCCCACAGCTCTCCCACATTCAGGGGGTGGAAGCCGTCCACGTCCTTGCGCGGGTCGATGGCGTGCAGCACCGCCTGCTCGCTGACATGGGCGGGGAGGGGAAGCTGGACCAGGATGCCGTTCACCGCGTCGTCCGCGTTCAGGCGGGCGATGAGGTCCAGCAGTTCCTCCTGCGTGGTCGTCTCGGGCAGGGCGTGGACGGTGCTGCTCAGGCCGACCTCACGCGCCTTGCGGTCCTTGCCGCGCACGTAGCTCACGCTGGCGGGGTCCTCGCCCAGCCGGACCATAGCCAGATGGGGTGGGGTGGGGAGGCGGGCGGCGCGGGTCGCCGTTTCGGCCAGCAGGGCCTCGGCGGCGGGGGCGCCGGGGAGGGGCCGGGCCGTCACTCCCCGGCCCTGTCCTCGGCGGCGCGCGAATCCTTGCCCAGGCTGCGGCTCAGCCCACCCAGCACGCCGTTCACGAAGCGTCCCGACTCCTCGCCGCCGAACTTGCGGGCGATGCGGACGGCGCTCTCGATGACGGGGGGGTGCGGCTCGGGCGTGTACAGCAGTTCATAGGTGGCGAGGCGCAGCACGTTCAGGTCGGTCTGGGCCATCTGCTCGAAGTCCCAGCCGCGAATGGTGCGCTTCAGGGTGGCGTCTACGTCCGCCCGGTGCTGGCTCAGGCCGTCCACGAGCTGGCGGGCGAAGGTGAGCGCCTCCTCGTTCAGCGGCGGGGAGGTGTCGTCCCCCTCGCGCATGGCCCCCTCAGCGCGAGTGAACACGGCGTCCAGGGGCAGGGCGCCCCGCTCGGCCTCGAACAGGACGCGGAAGGCGAACTCGCGGGCGGCGCGCCGGGTGCCGACGGGCTGCTGGCCCCGTTCTCTCCTGCGGGTCAAGCGGAGGCCCCCTTGGGCAGCGTCACGCCCAGCACGGTGACGTTCACGGCCTTCACCTTCAGGCCGGTCATAAGTTCCACGTTCTCGCACACGGAGCGCTGCGCCTGGTGGGCCAGCCCGACGAGGTTGCGGCCGTACTCCACGTTCAGGCCCACGTCGATGATGACAGTCTGGCCCTCGCGCGTGACCTTCAGGGCGCGGGGACGGCGGGCGCCGCCCTGCTGGCGCAGCACCTCGCCCACCTTGAGGGACGCGTGCGCGACCTCGATCCCCTCGATACCCTCCAGCGTCGTGGCGGCGATGTCCGTCAGGACACTCTTGCTGATCTCTACGTCCATTGCTCTTCGCCTCCGGGCGGGCCGTGTTCGGAGACGGCCCGGCAGTCGGGCACAGTGTAGCGGGGTGGGGCGCCGTTCGCAGTGTGGGGACGCCGTGCGGGATTGGGAGGGTGGGCTCCCCTTCCTACACTCCCCTTTCCTCCAGCAGCGCCGCGAGTCCCGCCTCGTCCAGCACCGGAATCCCCAGCTCGCGGGCGCGGTCGAGCTTGCTGCCCGCCTCCTCGCCCGCGACGAGATAGCTGGTCTTTTTGGTCACGCTGCCGGTGACCCGCCCTCCGGCCGCTTCCAACTGCGCCTTGACCTCCTCGCGGGGGCGGGAGAGGGTGCCGGTCAGGACGAAGCTCAGGCCCGCCAGCGCGTCGCCGCGCGGGGCCGTCTCCTCCACCGGGTTCAGGCCGCGCCCCCGCAGGCGGCGAATCAGGCCCCGCATGTTCTCGTCGGCCAGGGCGGCAGTCACGCTCTGGGCCAGAATGCCGCCCATTCCGGGGACGGCCTCGATCTGCTCGGGCGTGGCGGCGAGCAGCGCGTCGAGGGTGCCGAAGGCGCGGGCGAGGGCCTGCGCGTTGCGCTCCCCCACGTGGCTGATCCCCAGCGCGTTGATCAGGCGCCACAGGGGCCGAGTCTTGCTCGCCTCCAGTTGCGCGAGGATGTTCGACGCCTTCTTCTCGCCGCTGCGCTCCAGGGCCGCGAGCTGTTCCGCGCTCAGGATGTAGAGGTCGGCCGCGTCCTTCACGAGCCCCACCGCGAGGAGTTGCTCGATCAGTTTTTCCCCGATGCCGCGCACGTCCATCGCGCTCCGGGAGACGAAGTAGCGCAGGCGCTCGAACTGCTGGGCCGGACAGGCGGGGTTGGGGCAGTAGGTGTTCGCGTCGCCCTCCGCGCGCACGGCCTCGTGGCCGCACTCGGGACAATGGGTGGGGAAGGCGTAGGGTTCGGCACCCTCCGGCCGCTTTTCGAGGACCACCCGCATGATCTGCGGAATCACGCCGCCCGACTTGCGGACGACCACCGTGTCGCCGATCCGCAGGTCCATGTCGCGGATGTAGTCCTCGTTGTGCAGGGTCGCTTTGGAGACGGTACTCCCCTCGATCAGCCGGGGCGAGAGGTGCGCCAGCGGCGCGAGTTTGCCGGTGCGGCCCACGTTGATCGTGATGCTCTCCAGCGTCGTCTCGACCTCCTCCACCGGGAACTTGTAGGCGATGGCCCAGCGGGGCGCGCGGCTGGTGAAGCCCGCCTCGGCCTGGAGGTTCAGGGGGTTGAGCTTGAGCACCGTGCCGTCCGCGTCGAACTCGAAGCTGGCGCGTTGCGTGACCATGCGGCGGTGGTAGTCAGCGGCGGCTTCCAGTCCGGTGAAGGTCTCGCTGTAGCGGCTGACCGGGAAGCCCTGCCCTTCCAGCCACTCCAGCACCTCCCCCTGGGACCGGACCGGAATGCCTCCCCGCCTGCCCAGCGCGTAGAAGAGCGCCTTGAGGTTGCGGGTGCGGGTCACCTCCGGGTCCTTCTGGCGCAGTGCCCCGGCGGCCCCATTGCGGGGGTTTTTCAGCAGCGGCAGGCCCAGCTCCTCGGCGCGGGCGTTGTAGGCGGCAAATTCGGCCCGGCTCATGTACACCTCGCCGCGCACCTCCAGCTCGCCCGTGAGGCCCGGCAGCTCGCGGGGAATGCCGGGCACCGTCAAAACCTGCTCGGTCACCATCTCGCCCGTCACGCCGTTGCCGCGCGTGGCCGCCCACTGCAAGACGCCGTCCACGTAGTACAGGTTCACGCTCAGGCCGTCGATCTTGAGTTCCCCCGTGTACGTGAAGCCGTCGTAGTCGGGGGGGAGGTTCAGTGCGCGGGCCAGCTTCTCCTGCCACTCGGCCAGCTCCTCGTCGTCGAACACGTTGTCGAGGCTGGTCATGGGGGTGGGGTGGTTCACGGGCTGGAAGGCCGAGCTGGGAGCGCCCCCGACCGCCTGGGTGGGCGTGCCCTCCTCCACCCACTCCGGGTGCGCCTCCTCGATGGCCCGCAGGTCGCGCACCAGCCGGTCGTACACGTCATCGGGGATTTCGGGGGCGTCCTGCTCGTGGTACGCGCGGGCGTGGCGCTCGACCTCGGCGCGCAGGGCCTGGTACTCGTCCAGGGTGGCTTGGACCGGGGACGTGCCTTGGGCGGGCTGACTCATGGCGGCAGCGTAGCATCGGCCTTTCGCCGGGGACGGGCTTATCCCAGACGATGGACCCCGCGGGACAAAGGCTGGATGAAGAAAGGTCGGACAGCTCATGGAGACCCTTCTCATCCACGTCAGCCGCCCATCATGTTGAACCGGGTCTAGACACGGGCAGATTTCCGTATACTCTGTTTTGGGTTTTCGTGCCCCCCCCTTTCAGAACACCACTCCACCGGAGGAAGACACATGCAGAAATTCGTGACGTTCGCCCTCGCCACCGCCGTGACCGCCGCCGCCACCCTCGCCGCCGCGCAGGGCGCCGTGCGGGTCGGCATCGCCTTTGACGCGGGCGGCAAGTTCGACAAGAGCTTCAACCAGAGCGCCTACGAGGGGACCCAGCGCGCCAGCAAGACCCTGGGCGTGCAGGTCAAGGACTTCGAGCCCAGCGACCCCAGCCAGACGGTGCAGGGCATCCGCTCGTTTGCCAACGAGGGCTTCGACCTGACCATCGGCGTGGGCTTTGCCAACAACGCCTCGATCACCCAGGTCGCCAAGGAGAACCCCGAGCTGTACTTCGGCCTGGTGGACGACGTGTCCCCCGCCAAGAACGTCGCCAGCCTGGTCTTCTCCGAGGAGCAGGGCAGCTACCTGGTGGGCTACCTGGCCGGGCTGAACTCCAGCACGGGCGTGGTGGGCTTTGTGGGCGGCATGGACGTGCCCCTGATCCACAAGTTCGAGGCGGGCTACACGGCGGGCGTGAAGGCTGCCAACCCCAGGGCGCGCGTGATCGCCCAGTACGTGGGCACCACCCCCGATGCGTGGAACAACCCCGGCCGGGCCAAGGAGATCGCCGCTTCCATGCGGGCGCGCGGCACCGACATCATCTTCGCGGCGGCGGGCGCGAGCGGCAACGGCGTGATCGACTACGTCAAGCAGACCCAGTGCCTCAAGGCGGCCAACCTCCCGTCGGGCGTGAAGTTCAACACCAACAACTTCGCCAAGGTGACCAAGAGCGCCAGCTACCAGAAGGCCTGCGCGGGCAACACCCGCCCGCTGTTCTTCATCGGTGTGGACTCGAACCAGAACTACCTGGGCGACTTCGACAAGAACCCCGCCACCCTCAACCACGGCCTGACCTCCATGCTCAAGCGCGTCGACAACGCGGTGTACGCGCTGATCAGGGACGTCAAGGACAACAAGTTCAAGGGCGGCGAGCGCCGCTTCGGCCTGAAGGAAAACGGCGTGGGCTACGCGGTGGACCAGTACAACCGCGCCCTGATCCCCAGCAGCCAGGTCGCCAAGGTCGAGGCCGCGAAGGCCCAGATCATCGCGGGCAAGATCAAGGTGCCCACGAAGTAAAGCCAGTGACTTTCCGGGAGGCGGCCCCCATGGGTCGCCTTCCTTCTTTGGTGCGGCCCCCGGTTTCCACCACCCGAACCTCCCGCCATTCGGGCGCATATTGACCGTTCAAATAAAGGCCGAGTAAACTCCGGGAGTCAGACAGCCAGGACATGAGGCCGAGTCTCGCGGGGGCGAGAGCCGCATGGCGACACCTGGACGCTCCCCGCTCAGTGCCTTCGGGACACCCGAAGGCGGTGCTGGGTACGGTTCCCCGCTCTGTTCCCTCGCTGACCCCTTCACCCGCCAGGTGAGGCCTGGCTCCCCAAGCTGCGCCACCCGCTCCACGTTCCCGGAGGAACCATGAAGAAAACGCTGCTCGCCTTGACCACCCTGGCCCTCGCCACCGGCGCCCTGGCCGCCGATCCGCCCCTTCCCAAGGCGCCCACCGGCAAGGTGACGCTGGAGGTCTGGTCGTGGGTGCCGGGCCTGGACAAGACCGTGCAGGCCTTCGAGAAGACCTACCCCAACATCGACGTGAAGGTGACCAACCTGGGCGGCGGGCCGCAGACCTACACCAAGCTCCGCACCGCGCTTCAGGCGGGCAGCGGCGCCCCCGATGTGGCGCAGATCGAGTACGGCTTCCTACCCGCCTTCGTGGACCTGGGCGGCCTGGAGGACCTGAGCAAGTACGGGGCGAACAACTACAAGAAGTACTTCGTGCCCTGGACCTGGGGCCAGGTCAGCCCTGACGGCAAGGCCGTGTTCGCCATCCCGCAGGACACCGGCCCCTTCGCCATGGTCTACCGCGCGGACCTGCTTCAGAAGTACGGCGTGGCGGCGCCGAAGACCTGGGCCGAGTACGAGAAGGCCGCCGACACCGTTCGCCAGAAGAGCGGCGGCAAGGTCAAGTTCGGCAACTTCTACTCCACCTACGCGCCGTGGTTCATGGCGCTCGCTTGGGCGGACGGTGGACAGTTCTTCCGCCGCGAGGGCGACGGCTGGGTGCAGACCCTGAACAACGCGAGCGCCAAGAAGGTGCTGAACTACTGGTACCGCCTGATCAAGAAGGGCGACGTGGGCACCCTCCAGGCCTTCACCGCCGACTACTGGAACGCGGCGGGCGCCGGACAGGTGGCTACCAACCTCGAAGCGGCCTGGGGTCCAGGCGGATACGCGGGCAGCCTGAAGGACAAGAGCGCCGGGCAGTGGCGGGCGGCCAACCTGCCCCAGTGGACGGCGGGCAACACCATTCGCAGCGGTAACTGGGGCGGCAGCTCCAGCGTCGTGACCACCCAGAGCAAGAACAAGGAGGCCGCGACCCTCTTCGCCCTGTGGCTCAACCTGTCGCAGAACGCCCTCACCAACAACTGGACCAACGGCGGCCTGTTCCCCGCCAGCGACGCGGGCCTGGACCTCGCGGTGCTGCGGGACAAGACGAAGAACCCCAGCAAGTTCTTCGGCGGGCAGGACATCAGCTCCGTGTACGCCCGGGCCAGCCGCGGGGTGAATGTGAACTTCCAGTGGGCCCCGTGGTTCCCCTTCGTGAACGACAACTTCAACAAGCAAATGGACCTGATGCTCAAGGGCCGCCTGACGCCCGATCAGGCGCTCGACGCCTGGCAGCGCGAGAGCCTCGCCGAGGCGAAGAAGCAGGGGTATACCGTCCGCTGAGCGCCTCCCCGCGCCAGCACCACAGGAGGGCCGGAGGCGCGTGCGTCCGGCGCCTCCTTTTCTTCTTTCCCCCACTCCGCACCCGAGGTTGACCCCTATGCGCCCAGTTTCAGGAGGTGCCTCGTGAAGGCACCGCGCATCGTCCCCTGGCTGTTCCTGGCCCCCTTTCTGCTGCTCTTTACCGCGTTCTACGTGGCCCCAGTCGTGTACGCCGGATACCTCAGCCTGTTCATCAAGAAGCGCGGCGCGTTCGGCCCGGCCCGCGACGTCTTCGGCGGGGTCGCCAACTACGTCCGCGCGTTTCAGGACTCCGATTTCCTCGCCAGCCTGCTGAACATCCTCAAGTTCGGGCTGGTGCAGGTGCCGCTGATGATTGTGCTCGCCACGGCCCTGGCCCTGATCCTCGACGGGGTGAAGGGCCGCGCGCAGGGCTTTTTCCGCACCGCCTTCTACCTGCCGTACACGATCCCCAGCGTGGTTGCGGGCCTGCTGTGGGGCTACCTGTACTCTAAGAACCTCTCGCCGTTCAACCAGATCACTGGGCTCCAGACCGACTTTCTGTCGAGCAGCGTGGTGCTGTGGAGCATCGCCAACATCGTCACGTGGACATGGACGGGGTACAACATGATTACGCTGTACGCCGCCCTCCAGAACATCCCCGGCGACCTGTACGAGGCCGCGCGCATCGACGGCGCGTCGAGCTGGACGCTGACCCGCTACATCAAGCTGCCGCTGCTGAAGCCCAGCCTGCTCCTCGTCCTGATCTTCTCCATCATAGGGACCATGCAGATCTTCGCGGAGCCCTTCGTGTTGCGGCCACTGGGCTACGTGCCCGACAACATCACGCCGAACACGTACCTGTACCTGGTGGCGAGCCGCGACGGGAACTTCAGCTACGCGGCGACGCTCGCTATTTTGCTCGCGGTGTTCACATTCCTGCTCAGCGCCGTGTTCCTGCGCTTCACCCGCCGGGGAGGTGAACTATGACGATCTCCCAGACCACACAGGCCAGGCCCACCTCCCGCCGCCTGCGCCCGCCGCGCTTCACGGCGCTGCAACTGCTCGCGCTGGGCCTGTTCGCCCTGTACTCGCTGCTGCCGCTGTGGTGGGTCCTGGTGACGATCTCCAAGGACAACGGGCAACTGTTCTCCACCTTCGGGCTGTGGTTCGCCGCGCCGGGACATCTCGCCGAGAACTGGCACACGCTCGTCACCCGCGACGACGGCATCTTCCTGCGCTGGCTGCTAAACAGCGTGCTGTACGCGGGGGCCTCGGCCATTGGCAGCATGTTCGTCAGCGCGGCGGCGGGCTACGCCTTCAGCGCGTACGACTTCCGGGGCAAGAATGCCCTCTTCGCCCTGATCCTCGCCACCATCATGGTGCCGGGCACCGCGCTCGTGCTGCCCCTCTTCCTGATGATGCAGAAGCTGGCGCTGCTGAACACGTACTGGGCCGTGATCCTGCCCGCGCTCGTGAACCCCTTCGGGCTGTACCTGATGCGGCTGTTCTGGGATGCGGGCTTTCCGCGCGAGCTGATGGAGGCAGCGCGCATCGACGGGGCGGGCGACTGGACGATCTTCCGGCAGCTCGGCCTGCCCCTGGTGCGCGGCGGGCTGGTCACGGTCGGCCTGTTCGCCTTCGTCGGCGCGTGGAACAACTTCTTCCTGCCGCTCGTGGTGGTGAACCGCAGCGAACTCTTCCCCCTCACGCTGGGCCTGAGCATCTGGAACCAGACGAGCAGTTCCAGTGGGCAGGAACCCCTTTACACCGTGATCGTGCTCGGCGCCCTCGTCTCCATCCTGCCGCTGCTCCTCGCCTTCCTGACGCTCGGCCGGTACTGGCAGGGCGGCCTGGCGACCGGCGCCGTGAAGGGCTGAACGTGCCTTTTTCCAAGGACTTTCGATGACCGAACCCTCTGCCCACTTAGAGCTGGGAAGTTGCGACTACCCTGAACACGTCCCAGAGGACCGCTGGGCCGGATATGCCCAGCAGCAGCGCGAGCTGGGCCTGACCTTCGTCCGCATCGCCGAATTCGCGTGGAGCCGTATCGAGCCGCGCCCCGGCGAGTACGACTGGGGCTGGCTGGACCGCGCGGTGGAGGCCTACCACGCCGAGGGGCTGCGGGTGGTCATGTGTACGCCCACAGCCACGCCCCCCGCCTGGCTGATCCGCGCCCACCCGGAAATCCTGCCGTACGACGCGCAGGGCCGCGTGCGGGAGTTCGGCTCGCGGCGGCACTACGACTTCGCGTCCCCCGTGTACCGGGAGCACTCGCGGCGAATTACCCGCGCCGTGGCCGAGCGGTACGGACAGCATCCCGCAGTCGTCGGCTGGCAGACGGACAACGAGTTCGCCTGTCACGGAACGGGCCGCTCCTACGGCGGGGCGAGCGCGGCGGCGTTCCCCGAGTGGCTGCGGCAGAGGTACGGCACGCTGGACGCGCTCAACGAGGCCTGGGGCAACGTCTTCTGGAGCATGGAGTACAGCGACTGGGAGCAGATCCGCCCGCCCGTCCTGACCGTGACGGAGCCCAACCCCAGCCACATCCTCGACTATTACCGCTTCGCCTCCGACCTGATCCGGGATTTCCAGGCGGAGCAGGTGGCGATCCTGCGGGAGCTGTCGCCCGGGCGCTTCGTCACCCACAACTTCATGATCTTCGAGTCGGGCTTCGACCACTACGAGGTCTCGCGGGGGCTGGATTTCGCCACCTGGGACAACTATCCGACCGGAATGCTGGAGTTCTTCGCGCCGCCGGGCACGGGGGAGGATGTGAAGACCCGCTACGCCCGCACCGGACACCCCGACCTGATCGCCTTCAACCACGACCTCTACCGGGGCGTGCTGGGGGGGCGCAACGGCCTGGGCCGCGAGGGCAAAGGCACGCCGAACGGCCCCTGGGTGATGGAGCAGGAGTGCGGGCCGGTGAACTGGGCCCCCTACAATGCGCAGCCCGCGCCGGGCGCGGTGCAACTCTGGACCGCGCAGGCCTGGGCACACGGGGCCGACGTGGTGAGCTACTTCCGCTGGCGCGCCGCCACAATGGCGCAGGAAGTCATGCACTCCGGCCTGCTGGGCCACGACGAGCGGCCCACCCGGGGGTACGCGGAGGTCGCGGCGCTGGACCTGAGCCAGTTCCCGGTGGGCCCTGTGCCCGCCCGCGTCGCCCTGCTGCACGACTACGAGAGCCTGTGGCTGTACGACGCCCAGCCCCACAGCGCCTCCATGAGCTACTGGGCGCAGACGGTGGCATACTACTCGGCCCTGCGCTCGCTCGGCGTAGACGTGGACGTGGTGAGCGCGGACGCGGATTTGAGCGGGTACGGGGTACTCGTCGCCCCGGCGATCACGCTGATGATGCCGGAACGCGCGGAGCGTTGGGCCGAGGCGGTGCGGGGAGGCGCGCGACTCGTCTGCGGTCCCCGCACCGCCTTCCGCACCCCGAGCGGTCAGACGTGGACGGACGGGCAGTTCGGGCCGCTCAGCAGTCTGGTGGGCGCCCGCCTGCGGCAATACGACTCGCTGCGTCCCGGCCTGGAGGACGCGGTCAGCGGCGGCTATTCGGCCCGGTTCTGGGCAGAGAGCTACCGGCTGGAAGGTGCCCAAGCCACGCATACCTATGAGGGCGGGCCGCTCGACGGGGAGCCCGCGGTGATCCAGCATGGGGACGTGACCGTGATTGGGGCCCACAGCGAAGCCTTGATTCCGGACGTGCTGCGTGAGGTTCTGGGGGCGGCGGGGGTGACGACGGCCGACCTTCCGGAAGGTGTGCGCCTCAGCCGCCGGGCGGGAGCCACGCTCGTCCAGAACTGGACCGGCCAGCCCGTGGAGTGGCAGGGCCGAACGCTGGGGCCAGTGAGCTTCGAGGTGATGGCGGAGGGCTGAGTACCAGGGTCGTTCCGGGCCGGGGAGGTGACCTCTAGGGGTTGCCTCCCCTCTCCCGTTCATAAATGCCGGGGGGCAACCTCACGGCGTATCACCCCTCAGTCGGCTTTGCCGACAGCTCCCCTCAAAGGGAGCCTGGGAATGCTGCTGAGACAGCACTTCAAAGCCGCCCTTCCCAGGGGAGGAGCGGAGGGGTTCTGCGCGGTGCCGAAAGAGCGAGCCCCCGAGCTGGCCCCCGAACGCCCCGACACCTAAGCGTTTTCCGTCACCGCTATCCCCTTCGAGGTGTTACAATGGCCTGTTTAAGAGCGAAGGAGGCCCTCCTCCTTCTGCGCGGAGCAGAACCCCTCTCGCGGCGCCCGGCCCGTCCGCTCGCCGCTTCCCGAAGGAGCTTTGAGCTTGCAGAACCAGAACCTAGTGGTACGTGGGGCGCGGGAACACAACCTCAAGAACGTAACGGTCGAGCTGCCGCGCGACAAGTTCGTGGTCATCACGGGCGTATCGGGCAGTGGCAAGAGCACCCTTGCCTTCGACACGATCTACGCCGAGGGCCAACGCCGCTACGTCGAGTCCCTGAGCGCCTACGCGCGGCAGTTCCTCGGCCTGATGGAGAAGCCGGACGTGGAAGCCATCGAGGGCCTTTCCCCCGCCATCTCCATCGACCAGAAGACGACCAGTCACAACCCCCGCTCGACGGTCGGCACGGTCACCGAGATTCACGACTATCTGCGCCTGCTGTACGCGCGCATCGGCACCCCGTACTGCCCCATCTGCGGGCGCAAGATCGAGAAGCAGTCGCCGAGCGAGATCACCGACCGGCTGCTCTCGCAGTTCGCGGACGCCCGGGCGATCCTGCTCGCCCCCGTCGTGCGCGGGCGCAAGGGCGAGTACCGCAAGCTGCTGGGCGACCTGCGGCGCGAGGGTTTCGCCCGCGTGCGGGTGGACGGCACCCTCTACGAGCTGGAGGAGGCCGAGAAGCTCAAGCTGGAGAAGTTCGAGAAGCACGACGTCGATGTGGTCGTGGACCGCGTAACTCTGCGAGAAAACGACCGCAGCCGTATTGCGGAGAGCGTGGAACTCGGCCTGCGGCGCGGTGAGGGCCTGCTGCGCGTGCTGATGCCCGACACCGGCACCGAGGAGTTGTACTCCGAGAAGTTCGCCTGCCCGGAACACGGCAGCGTGCTGGAGGAACTGGAACCGCGTTCCTTCTCCTTCAACTCGCCCTACGGGGCTTGCGGCGACTGCGCGGGTCTGGGGCACAAGAACGAGTTCTCGCCCGAACTTATCGTGGACGAGAAGCTGAGCATCGCCGAGGGCGCCATCCTCCCGTGGAGCAAGAAGGGCACGGGCGGCGGCGTGTACTACTGGGACAAGCTCAAGGCGCTCGCCGAGCACCTAGGCTTCGACCTCAAGACCCCGTGGCGCGACCTGCCGGAGAACGCGAAGAAGGCGATCCTGGACGGCCCCGGCGAGCCTTTCGAGGTCGTCTACCGCCGCAACGGCAAGGAAACCATGCGCTTCATGACCGAGTTCGAGGGCGTGATCCCGAACCTTGAGCGTCGCTACGCGGACACCGAATCGGAGTTCATGCGGGAAAAGCTGGAGGAGCTGATGGAACTCCGGCCCTGCCCGACCTGCGGTGGCACCCGCTACAAGCCCGAGATTCTGGCGGTGCGCGTGGGCGGCCTGAACATCTCGCAGGCGAGCGGCATGAGCGTGCTGGAGTCGGACGCCTTCTTCCAGGGGCTCCAGGACGGCACTCTAAACCACGAGGCCATTGAGCCGCACCTTGAGGGGCACCTAGGCGGCACCGCGAAGGCCCATCCGCCCCGGCGCTACGAGTACACCCTGAATGAGTTCGGGGCGGCAGTCGGAGCCCCTATCCTGCGGGCCATACGCACCCGGCTGAAGTTCCTGGTAGACGTGGGCCTGGACTACCTCTCCCTCGACCGCACCGCGAACACCCTGTCGGGCGGGGAGGCGCAGCGCATTCGCCTCGCCACGCAGGTGGGCTCGGGGCTGACGGGCGTGCTGTACGTCCTCGACGAGCCCTCCATTGGCCTGCACCCCAAGGACAACGGGCGGCTGATCGGCACCCTGAAGAACCTGCGCGACCTGGGAAACACCCTGATCGTCGTCGAGCACGACGAGGACACCATGCTGGAGGCCGACTACCTGGTGGACATGGGGCCAGGCGCTGGCGTCCACGGCGGCGAGATCGTGGCGGTCGGCACGCCGGAGGAGGTGCGGGAGAGCGAGGACAGCCTGACGGGCAAGTACCTGCGCGGCGAGCTGAAGATCGAGGTGCCGGAGACAAGGCGGCGAGGGAACGGCAAACGGCTCAAGATCATCGGGGCGCGCGAGCACAACCTCAAGGACGTGAGCATCGAGATTCCGCTGGGGACGATGACCGTCGTCACTGGTCCCTCGGGCTCGGGCAAGTCCACCCTGATCCACGACATCCTCCACGCCACCCTTGCCCGCGAGCTGAACGGGGCGAAGACGAACCCGGGGCGCTACGACCGTATCGAGGGGATGGAGTTCCTCGACAAGGTGATCGAGATCGACCAGAGCCCCATCGGGCGCACGCCGAGAAGCAACCCGGCGACGTACACGGGGGTCTTCACCGAGATCCGGGACCTCTTCACCCGGACGCCGGAAGCGCGGCGGCGGGGCTACCAGGCGGGCCGCTTCTCCTTCAACGTGAAGGGCGGGCGCTGCGAGCACTGCAAGGGCGACGGCGTCATGAAGATCGAGATGAACTTCCTCCCCGACATCTACGTGCCGTGCGAGGTGTGCAAAGGGGCCAGGTACAACCGCGAGACGCTGGAAGTGAAGTACAACGGTAAGACGATCAGTGAGGTCCTGGACCTGACCGTGGAGGACGCCCGCACCTTCTTCGAGAACATCCCCGGCATCGAGAAGAAGATGAGCCTGCTGTGCGACGTGGGTCTGGGGTACATGAAGATCGGGCAGCCTTCCACCACCCTCTCGGGCGGTGAGGCGCAGCGCATCAAGCTGGCGTCCGAACTCTCGAAACGGGCGACCGGGAAGACGATCTACATCCTCGACGAGCCCACGACCGGCCTGCACTTCGAGGACGTGCGGAAGCTGATGGAAGTCCTGAACCGCCTGGCGGAGGGCGGCAACACCCTCGTCGTGATCGAGCATAATCTCGACGTGATGAAGTGCGCCGACCACATCATCGACCTGGGGCCGGAGGGCGGCGTGCGGGGCGGCACGGTCGTCGCCACCGGGACACCCGAGCAGCTTGCCGCGCACCCGACGAGCTACACGGGCGAGTACCTGCGCCGGGTGCCGGGCATCATCCCCGCCGGGAGTGAGGACCGCGAGATGGTGGGGGCGACGGCGGCGAGGAAGGGCCGGACGAAGAAGGCGGTCGGCGCGTGACCCGGACCCTCGCGCCCGTGGGGACGGCCACGCCGCGCCTCTCCCCCGCCTGGACGGTCCTGCGGCTGCTGGGGGGTTGGGCGCTGCTGGCGCTGCTGGCGTACCTGCTATGGACGCCCGGGAATCCTGTGGTGGGGGGTGGCTGGGCCGAGCGGCTGCTCGCCTGGGTGCTGCTCACCATCCTGGCCGACGAGTTCGGCGGGTGGTTCGGGTACTTCGGGGTGCTGCTGGGGGGGCTGCCCTTCCTCGCCCCGGGGGAACTGGGCGCCCAGTGGCCGGTGATCCTGCCGCTGGTGGGGGGGGCGCTGCTGGCGCTGCTGCTCGTGAAACACTCGGGGGGCGCGTTCGTGCTGCCCTTCGCCGCCGTGATCTTTGCCCTGCCGCTGCTCGCCCTGGGGCGCTACGGCACCAAACTCGACCCGGGGCTGACCCTGCCCGGCAACGCGACCTTTCAGCGGGCCGCCCTGAGCGCGATGGTGGCGGGCCTGGCCTTCAGCTTCGTGCGGCAGCTTGTGGGCGTGGCGGTGCGGTATAGCAGGCGCAGAAGGGCCGCGCGAGCCGCCGCATTGGCCGCCGCGCGGGTTGTCCCATCTCCGGCAGAGAGCATGACCACGACGACAGCCACGGAGGTCATCACGGCTGTCCCCGCCACCGAGGAGACAACGGGCCAGGCGACAACGGGCGAGTCGGGGCAGCGGGCCTGAGCCTCTGCGCCTCCCCGGGTCATCCGCCCGTCCCTTTCCCGGGGACGGGCGGTACACTTTGGGCGTGACCAGACTTCAGGGAAGCAACCAGAACCGCACGGTGCTGGTGATCGGCACCCTCATCGCCGCCGCGCTGATCGCCCTCGCCCTGTTCGCCGTGCGCGGGAAGCCCGCCGGGGGCGGAAACACCGTGAGCTTCAATCTGGACGGCCAGCCGGTGCTGGGGCAGGCGGACGCGCCCGTCACGCTCGTCGTGTTTGAGGACTTCAAGTGCCCCAACTGCAAGCGGTTCGAGGATGACTTCCTGCCCGAGATTCGCTCGAAGTACATCGACACCGGCAAGGCCAAGCTGGTTTCCCTCAACTTCCCCTTCATCGCCCAGAACTCGGGCCTGCCGGTGGACGACAGCAAGCTCGCCGCGCAGGCCGCCGAGTGCGCCTTCGTTCAGGGCGGCAACGACGCCTACGAGCGCATGAAGGCCATCCTCTTCCGCGCGCAGGGCCCCGAGAACGCGGTCTGGGCCTCCAAATCGCGCCTGAAGGAACTGGCGGGCAGCGTGGACGGCCTCGACCAGGCCAAGTTCAACACCTGCATCGACAACGACGAGACCGCCGCCGCGGTGGATGCCGACGAGCGGCAGGCGGAAAACGCGGGCGTGACGGGCACCCCCTCCATCTACGTGAACGGCAAGCTGGTGCCCTCCTATGACGCCGCGACCGTGGGGGCCGCCATCGACGCCGCCTCCGGGAGCTGAGGTTCGCCCCCTGTGACCCGCGACAATCGCCTGTACCTCGCCTGGGTCGTCGCGCTGGCCGCCACGCTGGGCAGCCTGTGGTTCAGCGAGGTGCGGGGCTTCGTGCCGTGCGTGCTGTGCTGGTTCCAGCGCATCGCCATGTACCCGCTCGCCCTGCTGCTGGGCATCGCGGCCCTGCGCGGGGACCTGAGCATCCGTGCCTACGCCCTGCCGCTCGCCGCCGTCGGCTGGATCATCGCTCTGATCCACAACCTGGAGGACTGGGGGATCATCCAGACCCTCAAGGTCTGCGGCGTTCGGCAAACGACGGCCGGGTGCGACGTGCAGTGGCCGCTGTGGGGCGGGCCGCTCGCCAACCTCAACTCGGTGCTGACCATCCCGGTCCTGGCCCTGACGGCCTTCACGCTGATCCTCGCGCTGCTGAGCTGGGGGCGGGGGAAGCAGGTGTAGGGGAAGCGGCCCGCCGTCAGAAAGAACACTAGAGGGGGCCGCCCACGTGACGGCCTCCTTCCTTTGCTTCTTTTGCTGACCGCTCCCTACACCGGCCTCCCCGCCATCATGAAACTTGCCGTCATGCCGCCGTCCACCGGCACAATCGCGCCCGTCAGGAAGCTCGCCTCGGCACTCCCCAGGAAGTAGACCGTCTGCGCGACCTCGCGCGGTTCGCCCAGGCGGCGCAGGGCGTGGAGGTCCTCGTAGTCGCGGCGGGTCTGCTCGGGGTTCTCGCTGGACGCGATGGCGCCGAGGACGGCCTCGGTGGCGATGGCGCCGGGGGCGACGGCGTTCACCCGGATGCCGCGCGGGGCGAGGTCGAGGGCCGCCGCGCGGGTGAGGTTGACCAGCCCACCCTTGCTGGCGTTGTAGGCGGCGTTGCCCTGCTCGGCGAAGAGGCCCTGGACGCTGGCAACGTTGACGACCGCCCCGCCACGCGGGATGAGGTCGATCAGGATGCGGGTGAGCATCAGCGGCGCGGTGAGGTTCACGACCAGCGTGCGGCTCCAGCCGCGCTCGCTGACTTCCAGGACGCCGCCGGGCGCGTCCTGGAAGGCGGCGTTGTTCACGAGAACGTCCACCGTTCCGAGTTCGCGGGCGGCGCGGAGGATGCGCTCGCGGCCCGCCGCCGTGCCCACATCGGCCTTCACCCGGGCCTGGCCCCGCAGGATGGGCGGCAGATTGAGGTCCACGCTGAGGACGGTGTGCCCGCGCTCGACGTACAGTTCCGCGATGGCCCGGCCGATGCCCCGCGCCGCCCCCGTGACGACGACCGTTCCGCCCGGTGGGGCGGCGGGTGAGGGGTTCGGCTGGCCGTTTCTGCCCTGGCGTTGACGCGTCATACCCGCAGTGTGCGGCCCGGCACCGGGGGCTGTGCGGCAGGTGAAGGCGGGCTCAAGGACCGTGCGCCGGGAGGCGCGTAGCCTGGGCGGATGACTGCCCTCCAGCCCGCCGATCCGGCCGCCGCCCTGAACCCTGACCGCCTGCGCGGCGTGCTGCTGGACGTGGACGGCACGCTGATCGACTCGAACGACGCCCATGCCCGCGCCTGGGTGGAGGCGCTGCGGGAGGAGGGCTTCGAGCGTTCCTTCGGGGAGGTGCGGCCCCTGATCGGCATGGGCGGCGACCAGCTTATCCCCCGGCTGACGGGAGAGGACGGCGAGAGCGAGCTTGGCAAGCGGCTCACGCAGGGCTGGCTGAAGCACTTCAAACCGCTGATCCCGGAGTTGCAGCCGACACGCGGCAACCGGGCGCTGATCGAGGGGCTGCGTGCCCGCGGACTCCGGGTGGCCCTCGCCACCAGCGGTGAGGCGGAGATTGTCGACGGGTTGCTCAAGCAGGCGGGGCTGGACGACCTGAACCTCGACCGGGTGAGCAGCAGCGAGGTCGAGAGCAGCAAGCCCGAGCCCGACCTCGTGGAGGCGGGGCTGAACAAACTGGGCCTGCCCGCCGACGCCGCGCTGATGGTCGGCGACACTCCCTTCGACGCCGAGGCGGCCCACAAGGCAGGGGTGCCCTGCGTCCTGCTGCGCTGCGGCGGCGACAGCGACGAGGAGCTGGGGCGGGCGCCTGCCCTCGTCCTCGACGATCCGCAGGCGCTGCTGGAGGCGCTGGAGGGGACGTCCTAACCGTTCTCCCGCAGTTCCCGCAGCAGCCGGAAGCCGACCACGTCGAGCAGCGCGACGACCGCCAGCGAGCCGAGGGCCGGGAGCCATTCCCCACGTCCAGCGTGAAGGAAGACGGACGCCAGCCCGCCGAGGTTCAGCAGCGCGAGGAGGGCGACGAGCAGGCCGGGCAGCATTCAGGCCGCCCCTTCCCCCAGCAGGGCGAGGAGGTCGGCGTGCAGCCGCCCATTGGTGACGACGATCATCTCGCCATAGGGGTCGGGCCTGCCGCTCGCGTCCGTCACCGAGCCACCCGCCTCCTGGACGATCAGGCTGCCCGCAGCAGCGTCCCAGGGCTTGAGGCCGATCTCCCAGTAGGCGTCCATGCGCCCGCAGGCCACGTTACACAGGTCGAGTGCGGCGGCGCCGGGACGGCGAATCGGGATTCCCAGCCGCAGCAGCCGGGCGACGAGGTCGAGGTTGCGCCCCCCGCTCGCGTCGTACGGGAAGCCGGTGGACACGAGCGCGGGCGTGGTCAGGCTGGGCGTGTCGCTGACCTGGATGGGCTGCCCGTTGAGGAAGGCACCGCCGCCCCGCGTCGCCGTGAACAGTTCCTGCCGGTTGGGGTCGAACACCGCGCCGACCACCCGCTCCCCGTGCGCCTCCAGGGCGACGCTCGCGCAGAAAACAGGGAAGCCGTGCGCGTAGTTCACGGTGCCGTCGAGCGGGTCCACGACCCAGCGGAAGGGGGCGTCCGCCACACCGCCCCCCAGCCCCTCCTCCTCGCCCAGCACAGCGTGGTCGGGGTAGGTCCGGGCGATCACCGCGCGGATGGCGGCCTCGGCCTCGCCGTCCACCTCGGTCACGAGGTCGCTGTAGGTCGTCTTGCTGCGAATCTGGAGGTCCCGGCCCAGGTGAGCAAGGTGAATGGCCCCGGCGCTCCGGGCAGCCTCCACCGCCACCGCGAGGGCCTGATGAAGATCGGTCATGCGGCGAGTGTAGAGGAGTGCGGGCACAATGGAGGGATGCGGCGGCCCGTCCTCGCCTCCCTGCTCCTTGCCGTGACCCTCTCCTCCTGCGTTCCCGGCGGGGTTCGGGAAGTGCAGTTCCGCGAGGGACCGGCAGGGAGTGAAGTCCTGGCGTCCCGACTGCTCACCGACCAGGTGGTGCCGCGAGGCCGCCTGGTCAGCGTTCAGGAGGCCGTGGCCCGCGCGCCGGAGGGCAGCCTGCTCGTGGTCTGCGGCAGGCAGTGGCGGCTCTCGCGGCCCTGGGGCCTGTGTACCCACCTGTCGCGCAAACTCGCTCCCGGCCTGCTGACGGAGGCCCCGGGTATTACGGGTGGGGGCCTGCTACGCGGCGGCGTGCAGACCGTGTCTACGTCCCGGCTGGAGGCGCGCGAGGTGGTCATCGTACTCGACGTGGGCGTGCGTCAGGAGCAGTTGCCCGCCCTGCGCGCGGAGGCGACGCGGCTGAACGGCACGCCCTACCGGGTCGCCGGGCTCCTCGACCGCGAGGGAGGCCTGGACTGCTCGACCTACCAGAATGCCCTCCAGCACGCCCTCGGTCTGCCCGCCGTGGTGCCCTTCAACGGCCCGTGGAACCTGTACCTGCCGCAGGATGCGTTGAAGATGCCCGGCGCGCGGGTGCTGTGGGTGGGGGTGCGGGGGGGATAGGAACGGCAAAAGAGGAGCGGGGCTCCCCCACTCCTCTTCGCATTCCGTCCGGGACTACTTGCCCTTGCCCTTCCCCTTGCCGGGGTGTTCCGCCTTCTCGGCCTTTTCCGGCTTCTCGGCCTGGTCGCCGTGCTCCTCCTCGGCCTTGCCGGGCTGGCCCGCGTCGTCCGCCCCCCGGCCCGCCTGACGGTTGACGGCGGCGCTCAGCGGCAGGGAGAGCGTCTTCCCATTCGGGCCCATCACCTCGAACTTGATCGCGCCGGGCTTGGAGAGGTCACGGGCCAGCGTGTAGGTCGTGGCGTCGCCCTGCCCCGCCGGGGGCGTGACGCGCACGGTGCGGGCGTCGGCCAGGGTGGCACCGGAGACGAGCGCCACCGTTCCGTCCGCGTTCAGCGTGCCGATTACGGCACCGTCCGCACCCAGGAGCTGGACCTGGCCGCCCGACTTCAGGAAGGCCTGCACCCCGTCATCCTGAGTTCGGGTGACCGAGGCGGGGATGGTCCCGGGCAGCGCCACGTTCGTCGTCGGGGTTGTGGCGATCTGGGCAGCGGCCACTCCCAGGGTTGCGGCGGCCAACACTGTCATCATGTAGTTCTTCATGGGTAAACCTCCTGTGTTGAATGGAATGCCCCCGCATCTTAGGTGGACCCCACTGACGCTGGCCTGACATGACCTGACGGGGCGTTGGCCCTTTTGACGGGTTTTCCATACGGGCACGCGGGGAGCCGGGGCCCCACTGTCCCCGCATTCGCCGGGTGGTACGCTGCCCGCCGTGATCGACCGTTATCTGACCCCCGAGATGAAGGCGCTGTGGAGTGAGGCGAGCAAGTACCGGGCGTGGCTGCGGGTGGAACTCGCGGCGATGGAGGCGCAGTCGCGGCACGGCGAGGTGCCCCGGGGGGCCTTCGAGGCCCTGACGGCCCGCGCGGCCGCCGATCCCCTCGACGAAACCTTCGCCGAGCGGGTCGCGCAGATCGAGGCGGTCACGCGGCACGACATCGTGGCCTTTACCCGGGCGCTTACCGAGCGCTACGGTGACGAGGCCCGCTTCATTCACCACGGCCTGACGAGTACGGACGTGGTAGACACGGCGCAAAACCTCCTGCTCGACGAGGCGCTGCATCTCATCGAGGCGGACGTGCGGGGGCTGCGCGAGGTCTGCCGCCTCCAGGCGGTGGCGCACAAGCACACGCCCACGGTGGGCCGCACCCACGGCATCCACGCTGAGCCCATGACCTTCGGGCTCAAGTTCCTGAACTGGACGGCGACGCTCGACCGGGACCTCCAGCGGCTGCACGCGGCCCGGGAGCGCGTCCGGGTGGTCATGCTCTCGGGCTCGGTGGGCACCTACGCGCACGTCTCGCCCCGCATCGAGGAGGAGGTCGCCGCCGCGTGGGGGTGGCAGCCCGCGCCCGTCACCAACCAGACGCTCGCCCGTGACCGCCACGCGGAGCTGCTGGCCGCCCTCGCCATCCTGGGGACCACGCTGGAGAAGATTGCGGTGGAAATCCGCCACCTCCAGCGCTCGGAGGTCCGCGAGGCGATGGAACCGTTCAGCGTGGGGCAAACCGGCAGTTCCTCGATGCCGCACAAGAAAAACCCCATCCTGACGGAGAATGTGACCGGCTTCGCGCGGATGCTGCGCGGCTTTCTGGTCACCGGGCTGGAGAACGTGGCCCTATGGCACGAGCGCGACATCAGCCACTCCAGCGCCGAGCGGGTGATCCTGCCCGATGCCACGAGCGGGGCGAGCTACGCCACCCGCCGCCTGACGGGCGTGCTGCGGGGTCTGGTGGTCTTCCCCGAGCGGATGCTGCGGAACCTGAACGACCTGGGTGGCCTAGTGTTCAGCCAGCGCGTCCTGCACGCCCTGATCGACGAGAAGGGCCTGAGCCGCGAGGCGGCCTACGACCTCGTGCAGCGCAACGCCCTCAGGAGCTGGGAGACGGGCGAGGGCCTGCGCGACTTGCTGCGCGCCGACCCGGACAACCCGCTGACCGAGTCGGAGTTGGACGCCGCCTTCGACCTGAACTGGTATCTGCGCCACGTGGACGACATCTACGCACGGTTCGGGCTGTAAGCCTCTGGGCCCCGGGGTGGGTCAGGACTGGGGCCGGAGTTACCGATGCCCGGCCGTCACCGTCCCGATCCCCAGCGCGATATACA
The DNA here is from genome assembly GCF_000381345.1 of Deinococcus apachensis DSM 19763. NCBI lineage: Bacteria > Thermotogati > Deinococcota > Deinococci > Deinococcales > Deinococcaceae > Deinococcus > Deinococcus apachensis. Next base: position 124,085 of record NZ_KB906398.1, read on the forward strand.
CGCTGCCCGTCACGTACTTCTGCCAGCGGGCGAAGACCCGGTTGCCTTGCAGCCTCTTCCCCACCGTGCCCGCCAGCAGGGCGTAAGTTCCGTCGCTGAGGGTCGCCAGCAGCAGGAACAACGCGCCGAGGATAAGCGTCTGGAGGGCCACCGGGCCGCGTTCGGGCCTCACGAATTGCGGGAGAAAGGCCAGGAAGAAGAGGGCGGTCTTGGGGTTGAGGGCGTTCACCAGGGCGCCCTGCCAGAACACCCGGCTCAGCCGTCTGGGGGCGGGAAGGTTGGGCGCGTGGACCTCCTCCCGGGCCAGCAGCGTTCGGACGCCGAGGTACACGAGATAGAAGGCTCCCAGAACCTTCACGGCGCTGAACAGCAGCGCGGAGGACAGGACGAGCGCCGAGATGCCGACCGTCGCCGCGAGGACGTGGACCAGGCCGCCCGTCTGCACCCCAAGCGCCGAGACGAGTCCGGCCCGACGCCCCTGATGCAGGCTGCGCGCGACGATGTACAGCACCGACGGCCCCGGCACGACCAGCAGCGCCAGCGCGGCGACGACGAAGAGGGCGAGCGTGGATGGGTCGGGCATGGGGAAGCCTCCTTGACCTCGGCGTCGGGAGGGTTTCCGCGACGGGACTGAGGCTCAGTTATGCAGCTCCGTCTGGAGGTGTCAAGCGGCGGACCCGGAGACACTCCCCGGCGACACCACGCCGATCGGGGCAGAGCCTCCCGGGCCGCGCTCGGGCCACGTCACTCACCTCCGTTACGAAACGTTTACGCCCCCCGCCGCATCCTTCGGTGTCCGGCGATTTCTTGTGCGTTTTCGTCTCCCACGGAGGACCTGATGAGCATTACGACCCGGCGGCGGGGTGCCGCCATCCTGCTGGGGCTGAGCCTGGTGCTGGGGGCCTGCTCCAGCCCCGCGCCCGGCACGCCACCGACCGAGACTCCCCCCACCGAAACTCCCCCGCAGAATTCCGCGCCCGCCGCGCCCACGGGGCTCACCGCCACCCCCGGCCCATCCGGCATCGTGCTGAAGTGGAACGCGAACACCGAGAGCGACCTCGCCGGGTACAGGGTGTTCAGGGCAGCCGCGGAAGGCGGGCCCCTCCAACTCCTGACGCCGCAGCCCATCCAGGCGACGACGTGGACCGACACCTCCGCGCCCGAAGGCGCCACGCAGTATTACCAGGTGGTCGCGGTTGATACTGCGGGCGCCGCGTCTCCAGCCGCGACCGTGAGCGCGACGCGGCCAGCCGAGGCGTCCAAAGTGGAGGTCCAGAACCTCACGGCGGCGCCCGGGAGCGACCGCATGGTGTTCAACCGCATCGGGCCGCTCGTCAACCCGCCGAGCAACCGCGTCCACGACCGGGCCACCTTGCGGGTGAAGAACGTTGGCGCGGGAGACCTGCACATCACGGACCTGGCGGTCTTGGGGCCGTGGACAGTGACGCCCAGCCCGAGTGCCTCGTCGCCCCTGACAGTGCCGCCGGGCAGCTCGCTGGACCTCATCGTCCGGTTCGTCGCCGAGGGGCCGGGCAACGTGGCGAACCACCTGCACGAGGGCAGCCTGACAATCACCTCGGACGGCGGGAACATGGCGGTGAAGCTCGCGGGGCTGTGGCAGCGCCTGCCGGAGAACAACGTGGAGCCTAGCGTAGACCAGATTCGCCGGGCCTTCGGCTACACCTTCAGCTTCGTGGACCCCGGGGCGCCGGTCGGCGACTATCAGGTCATTCCCGGCCTCGACCACCAGGGCCGGGTCGCCCCCAACGGCGACGAGGTGATCTCCCCCCACTGGCAGCAGGCCGACCCGGCGCAGCCCGTGAGCGTCACGCCGCTCGCCGCCTTTCACACCCAGGGCAACCCCGCGACCCTCTCTTGGTTCCCCAAGGGTGCGTCCGACCTCCACCGCATCGTCACGACTGCGGGCAGTGACGCTCAGGCGGTGCTCCCGACCTCGGGCGAGACGGGCGTGGCGACGGCGACCTTTACGCCGAGTGGCACCTTCGGCCTCAACGTGGACGGCGCCGAGTGGAGCGACCCCACGAAGAACAAGCACGGCCCCGACCTCGCGGCGGGCTGCGCGGAGCCGTGCGGGCACCACATGCGCTTCTGGCCGGTGAAGGACAGCGCGGGGCAGCCGCTCCCGAACACGTACCTGATGATCATGGACTACGCGGGGGTGAACTACGACTACAACGACAACATGTACCTGATCTCCAACATGAAGCCCGCGCCGCTGCTCGTCAATGTCGGCGGTCCTACCTTCACTGCCCCTGACGGCAACGTGTGGGTGGCAGACAACTACAACTACACGGACCAGAATGGCGCCAAGAAGCTCGCCACCTATTACACGCCGAGTAACGCTATCGCGCAGCCCAATACTCCCACCACGGTTGCCATTGCGAATACCGACAACCCGCAACTGTACCGCACCTACCGTCACAACAGGCTCGACACGCCGCTCGACCAGCGGGTGATGACGTACCATTTCCCGCTCGACAACGGCAGTTATCAGGTCAAGCTGCACTTTGCCGAGATCAACTGGAACGCGGCGGGCAAGCGCGTCTTCAATCTGAGCGTGGAGGGCGTGCCCATCCTGAACAACTTCGACATCTTTGCCCAGGCAGGCGGGAAGAACCGGGCGCTGGTCATTCCCGTGCCCAACGTGCAGGTGACGGACAAGGAGCTGACGATCCAGCTCAAGGCCACCGTGGACTTCCCCAACATCTCGGGCATCGAGGTCTCGCGATAGGGGTTCCAACTCTGGAGATCGCCCCCAAGCAGCATTGGCTCTTGGGGATGGTTCTTCGGCTGTGGGGCGACCAGGGAAAGCGTGAGCCTTCAGACCGCGGGGCTGCTTCCCGTCGGGTCCCCCGAGGAGGGAGGTGACAGCGGGAGGGCCTGCCAAAGGAGACCCGACCAGGGGGACCGAGCGGGTGTGCGGCAGACAGTAACGCCTCTTACCTTACGTTTGAAAGCCCTTCTCCTTTTTCTCCTGTTACTTGTGATGTACTGGGCAACATGAGTGGTCCTGACCGTCTTTCCGTCGCCATCGTGGGCGGCTCCGGGTACGCGGGCGGGGAGTTCCTGCGCCTGGCGCTGGGGCACCCGCACCTGAACGTCACGCAAGTGACGAGCGAGCGCAGCGCGGGGCAGCCCGTCGCCCTCGTCCACCCTAACCTGCGGGGGCGCACCAACTTGAAGTTTCGCAAGGCCGCCGAGCTGGAGGAGGCGGACATCCTCGTGCTGGCCCTGCCGCATGGGAGCGCCGCCAGGCGAATGGCTGAGTTCGAGGGCAAGGCGCGGGTGATCGTGGACCTGTCCGCCGACTTCCGCCTGAAGGACCCGGAGGTCTACCGGGCGACGTACGGCGAGGAGCATCCCACGCCGGAGCGGCTGAACGAGTGGGTGTACGGCAATCCCGAGCTGCACCGCGAGGAGCTGCGGACGGCCACCCGCATCGCCTGCGCGGGCTGCTTCGCCACGAGCGTGATCCTGCCGCTGTATCCGCTGCTGAAGCTGGGCGTGCTACTCCCCAAGGACATCATCGCCACCGGGCTGGTGGGGTCGAGTGCGGCGGGCGCGAGCGCCACCGAGGCGAGCCACCACCCTGAGCGGGCCGGAAGTCTGCGGGTGTACAAGCCGGTCGGCCACCGCCACACGGCCGAGGCGCAGCAGGAGTTGCCGGGCCGCTTCCCGCTGCACCTGACCGCGATTAGCACGCCCAACGTGCGCGGCATCCTGACGACCATCCAGGCCTGGATTCCCGACGGCTACTCCGACCGCGACGTGTGGAGCGCCTACCGCGAGGTGTACGGCCAGGAGCCCTTCATCCGCATCGTGAAGGTCGCCAAAGGGATTCACCGCTACCCCGACCCCGTGCTGCTGGACGGGACGAATTACTGCGACCTGGGCTTCGAGATGGACCTGGACTCGGGCCGGGTGGTCCTGATGAGCGCCATCGACAACCTGGTGAAGGGCACGGCGGGGCACGCCCTCCAGAGCCTGAACATCGCCCACGGGTGGGACGAGACGGCGGGGCTGGAATTCGCGGGGCTGCACCCGGCCTGAGGCAGACTCAGACGGACGGCGGCAGGCGCACGACGCTCAGCATGTAGCGGCCGAAGGCCTGAATGGCCTGGTAGAAGTGCTCGAAATCCACGGGCTTGACCACATAGCTCGCCGCGTGCGTCTGGTACGAACGCAGGATGTCCTCGTCGGCCTGGCTGGTGGTCAGGACAATCACGGGGATGCTCCTCAGGTCGGGGTCGCGCTTGAGTTCGGCCAGCACCTCCAGCCCGTTCATGCGCGGCATGTTGATGTCGAGCAGGATGATGTCCGGGCGGGGGGCGTCCTCAAAGCCGGGCTCGTGATGCAGGAACTCCAGGGCCTCCACCCCGTCCCGGGCGACATGCAGCCGGTTGGCGACCCCGGCCGAGGCAAACGCCTCCTCGGTCAGGATGATGTCCGGTTCGCTGTCCTCGACGAGCAGGATCTCGATGGGGGTGGGGGTGGGCGTGGTCATCGGTATCTCCCGTCGTTCTCAGCGCAGTCTGACGCATGAGCTTGACCCAACCCTGAACCGCGCTTCACCGGGCCACAACGGTCCCTTGAGGCTCCCTTTGCCTGCTTCTCGGGCTAGCCTGTGCCGCGTGAACATCCTGCAAGCCGCGCTGGGGGGCGGCGCGATTTTCCCCGACCCCGAAACCCTGCTGGACGGCCTGACTTTCGAGGTGGCGACCCGCACCGTCCCGGGCGTTCCGTACACCCTGGCGGACCTGCTCGCGCACCTTTCCGTGACGCAGCGCGCGAGTCTGGACCTCGCAGCGGGGCGGACGGATACCTGGCCGGAGGGGCTGGACCTGTGGCCGGGCCTGGCGGACGAACGGGCGCTCGACGCCTGCCTGACTGACCTGCGGCTGGGCCTGGCCGAGGCTCAGGCGCTGGCGGCTGATCCCTCTGGCCGGGCGCGCGACCTGCTCACCGACCTCGCCGCCCACAGCGCCTACCACTGGGGCCAGGTGGCCCTGCTGCGCCGGGTGCTGGGCGAGTGGCCGCAGTGACGCCACCGGAAGGGACGGACGAGGCGCCCCGGGTGTGGGTGGGCAGCCTCAACCCGGCGAAGGTGACTCCCGTCCGCGAGGTGTTCCAGGCCTGGTGGCCGGGGGCACGGGTGGAGGGCGTAATGGTCCCCAGCGGCGTGCCCGAGCAGCCCATTGGCGAAGCGCAGACACGCGAGGGCGCCGTGAACCGGGCAAGGGCGGCGCTCACGCAGGCTGGGGGACGGGGCCTGGGCCGTGGGCCTGGAGGGCGGCGTCCTGCTCGCCGGGGCGGAGGGACGGCTGTTCGGGATCGTGGCGGTTGCCCATGCCCGGAACGGCCAGGTCCGGGTGGAGGTCTCACGCACGGCCGATCTGCGCCTGCCCCCGGCGGTGACGGACCGGGTCCGTACCGGGGAAGAACTCGGGGTCGTGATGGACGAACTCCTCGGCGTGACGGACATCAAGCGCGGCGTGGGCAGCGTGGGGGCGGTGACCGGTGGCCTGGTCACCCGCGCGGACGTGTGGCGGCAGGCGGTGGCACTCGCCGCGGCTCCCTTAAGGGACGCTCTGCCGGGGGGCGCGGGCCTCTACTCCGGCTAGGACTGTACCCTGGAGCATGACGCAAGGCACCGAGGTCAGCAACAACGAGGCCGAACGCCGCTACGAACTCAAGCAAGGCGGGCGCGTGGTCGGGATCGCCGAGTACCGCCCGGCCGGGGACGCGGTGATGTTCACCCACACCGAGGTCGAGGAGGGCCACGAGGGCCAGGGCCTCGGCTCGCAACTGATCCGGGCCGCCCTCGACGACGTGCGCTCGCAGGGCCGCCAGGTCGTGCCGATGTGCCAGTTCGTCGCCGCCTACATCCGCGAACACCGGGAGTACGTGGACCTGGTGCAGCCGGGGCAGCGGGGCGTGTTCAGGCTCTGACCCTGTTCCTGGTTCAGAAACAGCCTTACCTTCCTGACACCTGGGTGGGCGGAGGCGCAGGCTCGGGGACATGACGGCTCCTGCCTCTTCCCCTTCCCCCGCCGTGCCGTGGGTCACGCGCCTCACACTGCTGCTCACCGCGACCCTCACCATCATGAGCGGGGCGACCATCGCGCCCTCGCTGCCCGCCATGCAGGCGCACTTCGCCGGAGTGCCCAACGCCGACGTGCTGGTGCGGCTGACCGTGACGGTGGTCGGCCTCGCCATCGCGGTCAGCGCCCCGCTCAGCGGCTACCTCACCGACCGGATCGGGCGGCGCCCAGTCCTGGTGGCGGCCATGCTGCTCTATGCCCTGGCCGGATCAAGCGGGCTCTACACCCCCAACCTCTGGACCCTGATGCTGGGCCGGGTGCTGCTGGGCCTGGCGGTCGGGGCGACCATGACGGCAGGCTCGGCGCTCGTGGCCGACCTCTTCGCCGGGGCGGAGCGGGCGCGCTTCCTGGGCCTCCAGAGTGCCTTTACCAGCCTGGGAGGTGTGATTTTTCTCCCGCTGGGTGGGCTGCTGGCGAACGTGGGCTGGCGTGCCCCCTTCGCGGTGTACCTGGCGGCCCTGCTGATCGTGCCGCTGGCCCTGCGGCTGCCCCGGGGGGAGACGGCCCGACCGGGGGTGGCGGCCTCGGATGCGGAGCGCATTCCCTGGCGGCTCGTCGGCCCGGCCTACGCGGTGGCGCTCGTGTACATGGTCGTCTTCTACCTGATGCCGACTCAGCTCCCCTACCGGCTGGAGGGACTGGGGGTAGCCCCGGCGCGGGTGGGCTTCGTCATGGGAATCAGCACCCTGTCGGGCGCCCTCGCCGCGCTGTGGTTCTCGCGCCGGGGCGGGACGCGTACGCCAGCCCTCACGACAGGCCTGAGCCTGCTCGCGCTGGCGACCGGGTGGACGCTAGTTAGCCTCGCCCCGGGAGCCCTCTGGGTCGTTCCGGGCCTGATGATCGGCGGGGCGGGCGCGGGGCTCGTCACACCCAACCTGAACACCTTCCTCGCCGCACTGGCCCCCGCCCACGCCCGGGGCCGGGTGTTGAGCGGCCTCTCCGCCAGCATCTTCCTGGGCCAGTTCCTGTCGCCGCTCCTCGCACAGCCCTTCGTGCGGGGCGATGACGTGAGCCACGCCTTCGGGGCGGGCGCGATCTTCGCGGCCCTGGTCGGGGTGGGGCTGGCGCTCACCGGCTGGCGGCTCGCGGTGCGCCGGGCCGCCAGGACAGGCTAAGGCTGAAGCAATGCTCCTTCTTTTCATTCGCTGCTCTTCTGCGCCCATTGGATTTCATATGCTACCTTCCCAGCCATGATTATCGTCAAGGTGGGCGGAAGCGCCGGAATCGACTACGACGCCGTATGCGCCGACCTAGCCGGACTGTGGAAGGAAGGGCAATGGTTCGTCCTGGTGCACGGCGGCAGCGGGGAGACGAACCGCGTCGCCGAGGCCCTGGGCCACCCGCCGCGCTTCGTGACGAGCCCCAGCGGCTACACGTCGCGCTTCACCGACCGCGAGACGCTCGAAATCTTCGAGATGGTGTACTGCGGCAAGATGAACAAGGGCATCGTCGAGCGGCTGCAACGCCTCGGCGTGAACGCGGTTGGCCTGAGCGGACTCGATGGGCGCATCTTTGAGGGCAGGCACAAGGACAGCGTGCGCGCCGTCGAGAACGGCAAGGTGAAGGTGCTGCGCGGCGACCACACCGGCACCGTCGAGCGGGTGAACGTGGATCTGGTGAACCTGCTCCTGGGTGCGGGCTACCTGCCCGTCCTGACCCCCCCCGCCGCGAGCTACGAGGGCGTGGCGATCAACGTGGACGGCGACCGGGCCGCCGCCGCCCTGGCGGTCGCCCTGAAGGCCGACGCCCTGCTGCTGCTCTCCAACGTGCCCGGCCTGCTGCGGGAGTACCCGGACGAGGGCAGTTTGATTCCCACCATTCCCGCGAACGACGTGGAGAGCTACCTCGACTTCGCTCAGGACCGCATGAAGAAGAAGGTGCTGGGGGCTGCCGAAGCCGTGCAGGGCGGCGTGAAGCGCGTGATCTTCGGGGACGCCCGCACCGGACGGCCAGTGAGCGCGGCGCTGGCGGGGGCGGGGACGGTGGTGAGTTGAGACGGGGTGAAGGGACAGCCCGGTGAATTTTGGAGGATGTGGAGGGCCAGGTCCTGAATTGCCCTTCCCAGACGTTGTTCTTTCTCCCTCCCCTTGAGGGGGAGGCCGGGACTCGCAGAGGGGGTGAGTGGCCTCGCCCCTCGGCGCGGTGAGGCGACAAGGCCTCTTGACCGCGTTGGCGTTTGCCCGGTCGCCCCCTCACCCCGGCCCTCTCCCGCCAGGGGAGAGGGAGAAAACCCTAACCCGCGCTATCCTCCCCACCCGATGACGCCCGCCGACTTGCTCTCTTTTCTCGCCAAGCGTGGCGGGCGCGAGTTCGCGGTGACCGCTTGTATGCGGCAGGGGCGCGGGAAAAAGGCGCGGCTGCACGAGGTCGGCGTCTACCGCCTGACCGCCCGCGGCGACGAGGTGCAGGCGACCGGGCCAAGCGGACAGACGCGGCTGCTTTCCCAGGCGACGTTTCTGGACCTGTTCGGCAACTACGAATTCAGGGCACCCGAGCCAACCGGCGTCCTGACCGACCTGGGGCCGCTGTTCTGCTGAAAGGCGAGGGGCCGGACACCTCACCTGTGCCCAGCCCCTGACCCGCTGCCGTTTACTGCTGGCTGTTCGGAATGGTGAACGCCTGGAGTTTCACCGTCACGTCGCGGGTCTGCCCATCCCGCTGCACGGTGAGGCGCAGGGTGTCGCCGATCTTCTTGTCAATCACGGCGCGGCGCAGGTCGTCGCCCTCGCTGACCGGCTGGCCGTCCACAGCGGTGATGATGTCCCCGCCCGTGGCGATCTGGTCCTGGCTGTTCTGGCGCCCGCTGCCCTGCGCGGCGGACACGTTGCCGCCCTTCAGCCCGGCCCGTGCGGCGGGGCTGCTGGGGTACACCTGCTGCACGAGCAGGCCCGTGGCCGGGAGCTTCAGGCTCTGGCGCTCATCCTGCGACAGGGCGCTGAGGTCGCTGAACAGGATGCCCAGGGTGGGCGTCTGGATCACACCGCCCGCCTGGAGCTGCGGCAGCAGGCGCTTGACGGTGTTCACGGGGATGGCGAAGCCCACGCCCGCGTTCTGGCCCACGCCGCTGACGGCCCCCGCCGGGGACAGAATCTGGGTGTTCACGCCGATCACCTGCCCGGCGCTGTTCAGCAGCGGGCCACCCGAGTTGCCGGGGTTGATCGCCGCGTCGGTCTGGAGGACGGGCTGCTCGACCTCCTTGGTTCCGACCGGCACGGTGCGCTCCACGCTGGAGATGATGCCCTCGGACACGCTGAAGTCCAGGCCAAAGGGGGCGCCCATCGCAATCGCCTTGAGGCCCACGTCAAGCTGCGAGGAGTCACCCAGCGGGATGGGCTTGATCGCGCCCTGCGGCAGCCCCTCAGCGCGGATCAGGGCGAGGTCGAAGTCGGGGGCGCGGCCGATGACCTTGGCCTTGTAGGTCTGCTTGTTGCCGTGCAGACGGATGGTGATCTCGCTGGCGCCCTCGACGACGTGGTTGTTCGTAATGATGTCGCCCTGCGAGTTCACAAAGAAGCCGCTGCCGGTGCCCTGCTCCACGCCGCCGCCCTCGGGGGCACCGGGAACGTTGAAGCCGAACTGGTCCTGAAGCTGCTTGCGAAGCTGCGCCTGGGGGCTGTCCTGGGTACTCTCGGTGACGCTGACGTACACCAAGCCGTCCTGGCGAGCCTTGACGACCTGCACGGTGTTGGCCTCCGACTCGGTGCGGGCACGGCCCGAGTCGTAGGTCGTGGTGATGGAGGGGGTGGCGGCCTGAGCGGTCACGGCAGGCGGGGTGTTCGCCACCTGGGCATTCGACCGCTCCGACAATTCAAAGCCCGCAAACGCGCCCAGCGCGAGGGTGCCCGAGAGGGCGAGGAGGGAAAGGTTTTTGTTCATACGCGGAGTCTGCCGCGCCTCGGTTACGCGGCGGTTAAAACGAAAGGGGTATGAACTTCAACCCACCGCCGCCGCGCTCGCCCGCCCGGCATTCCGCCCGCTGAACAGGCAACCGCCCAGGAAGGTGCCCTCCAACGCCCGGTAGCCGTGCATCCCGCCCCCGCCGAAACCCGCGACCTCGCCCGCTGCGTAAAGGCCCGGCATGACCTCGCCCCCCGGACGCAGGACGCGGCCCTGGAGGTCCGTCTCCAGCCCGCCCAGCGTCTTGCGGGTCAGAATGTTGAGCCGCACGGCGATGAGCGGGCCACCCTCCGGGTCGAGGATTGGCGCGGGTTTAGTGACGCGGAACAGCCGCTCGCTGCGGAGACCCCGCGCCCCCCGGATCAGGGCGAGCTGGGTGTCCTTGCCCACGTCGTTCAGGAGCTGCATGTCGCGCTCGCGCACCTCCCGCTCGACGGTGGCGGGGTCGAGAAGGTCGTTGCCGACGAGACCATTCATCCCGGCCACCAGGTCGCGCAGATTGTCCCGCACCACGAAGTCCTCGCCGTGATCCATAAACGCCTGCACCGGCCCCTGCACGCGCCCGGTGGCGCGGCGCAGGGTTAACTGCACGTTCCGTCCCGTCAGGTCGGGGTTCTGCTCGCTGCCCGAGAGGGCGAACTCTTTCTTGATGATCTGACGGTTGAGCAGGAACCAGGTGTAGGGATACCCGCTGCGGGTGATGTGCGTCAGCGTGGCGAGCGTGTCGAAGCCGGGGTAGTGCGGGAAGGGCACCCGCCGCCCGGTGGGGTCGAGCCACAGGCTGCTGGGGCCGGGCAGGATGCGGATGCCGTGGCTCGGCCAGACCGGGTTCCAGTTCCGCAACCCTTCAGTGTAGTGCCACATCCGGTCGGGATTCGTCAGGCTGGCCCCGGCGTTTTTCACGATGCCCTGAAGTTCGCCGTCCACGTACCTCGGCACGCCCGCGACCATGAACTCGGGGGGAGGCCCCAGCCGCTCGACCGGCCAGTTCCGCCGCACGAGGTCGAAGTTGCCGCCGATACCGCCGGAGGTGACGACGACTGCGCCCGCGTTCAGGCTGAAGTCGTCCACGACCACGCGGGAACTCGCTTGGCCGCGCGCCTCGTTGGATGGTTCCAGAACCTGCCCGTGGACACCATGGACGACGCCGTTCGTCATGTTCAACCCACGAACACGGTGCCGGAAGCGGAACCGGATACGGCCCGCCGCCACGTGTTCTCTTACCCTCCGCTCGAACGGCTCGACCACGCCCGGCCCCGTGCCCCAGGTGATGTGAAAGCGTGGCACGCTGTTCCCCGGCCCACTCGCCCCCTGTCCGCCACGCTCGGCCCAGCCGACAGCGGGAAACCAGCGCACCCCCATCGCGTGCAGCCACGCCCGCTTCTCCCCTGCCGCGAAGTCCACGTAGGCTTCGGCCCATTTTCTCGGCCAGTGGTCCTCGGGGCGGTCGAAGCTCGCGTTGTTCAGCCAGTCGCTCCAGGCCAGCTCGCGCGAGTCGCGAATGCCCAACCTGCGCTGCTCGGGCGAGTCCACCAGAAAGAGGCCGCCGAAAGACCAGTATGCCTGCCCACCCAGGTTCTGCTCACCTTCCTGGTCCAGCAGCAGCACGCGCTTTCCGGCGTCGGCAATCTGGGCTGCGGCGACAAGTCCGGCCAGTCCGGCGCCGACGACAATCACGTCTGTATCGGGGGTGGGCATGGGGCAACACTACAGGGAAAAGGGGAGGAGGCCCGCTCCAGCCCCCGTCTGTCGCCCTAAGCAACGTGCGGGCCTCACCCTCGTTCAGCAAGACAAAAGCCAGCCCCCGCCGTGGAGGGCAGGGGCCGGAGGCCGGACTGGACTTTGGTTACTTCTTCCGCTTGGCGGGGGCGGGACCTTTCTTACCGCCGCCGCCGCCCGTGCGCTCCTTGGCGTCGCGCATGAAGGAGCGGAGCTTGGCCTCGAACTGCGGGCTCTGGCGGCCGATGGCGCGGGGGCGCGGCACCTCCTCGGGTTCTTCCAAAAGCTCCTTGATGGAGAGGTCGAGGCGGCCCCGCTCGTCGCGGCCCAGCACCTTGACCTCCACGTTCTCGCCTTCGCGGACGTGGTCGTGGATGTTCCGCACGAAGGAGTGCGCGATCTGCGAGATGTGGACGAGGCCGGTCTCGCCGTTCTCGAACTGGATGAACGCGCCGAAATCGGTCACGCGCGTCACGCGGCCCTCGACGACCGCGCCGGGGTCAAGCTGCACCAAGGGTGCCCTCCTGAATCAGCATAAGTCACATTCTATATCACGCCCGGCCCGGCTGCATGCGCCGAGATGAGACGGGGGTGTACGACAAGCCGCCCACACCGGGGGAAGCCGCGGGCCCCAAGCCCGCAAACCGTCGGCGCGTTCTGAAGGCCCTCCCGATGAGACAGGCCGGGTAGAGTGGGGACCGATGAAGCTTCGCGGCACGCTCGGCGGCATGAACCTCCTCCTCGAACCGGGCGACACGGCGGGCAGCGTCTCGCAGGCCCTCGCCCCCCGCACGGAACTTCTCGGCGCCAGCGTGACGCTGGAAATCCAGGGCGACACCGACCCGGGCGCCCTGGAGACGGCCCTTTCCGCCATCCGCGCGGCGGGCGGCACGCCGGGCCGGGTGCGTGCCCCCCGCGTCACGGTGACCGGCCCGGGCGGCGAGGAGGGCAGCGCCCGCACCGTGATCCTGCCCCACGGCGTGCGCGCGGGCTTCCGCGGTGAGTACCGGGGCAGCGTGGTCATCCTGGGCGACGTGAACCCCGGCGCCGAGGTGGTGGCGGGCGGCGACGTGATCGTGATGGGGGCGCTGCGGGGCGTGGTCCACGCGGGCCACGGCGGGAACGCCGACGCCATCGTGTGGGCCCGGCCCATCGCCAGCGCCCAGATTCGCATCGGCGACGCCGTGGCCCGCGCCCCCGAGGGCAGCAGCCTCAGCACCATGCGGAAGCTGGAGGGGCCAAGTGACGCCGAGCTCGCCCGGCTCCAAGGCGGCGTGATCGTGATCGAGCCGCACCGGTAGGCCAGGCCGAGGGATGGTGAGGGACCAATGGCCGGGTCGCGCTGGCTACCCTGGGAGCAATGGAGCCGGTGCAAATCACCCATCTCAACGCGAAGCGCAGGCGGCTGTGGCCGACGCCCGACTTCGGGGCGTTCTTCATGTTCTTCGGCATTTCCGGCACGGACTGGAACCGCGAGGAGCGCTTGCAACAACGCTTCGAGCGCGAGTATTACCGGCAGATCGTCACGCTGAGGCTGTCCGGCAAGGTGCGGCCGGGCCGATATGCCCTGCACGGGCTGCCCGGCGAGGCCAAGCAACGCGGCTGGACCGTGACGGCGGACGGCAGGGCGACCAGCACACTGAGCGACGAAGGCCTGGGCGAGCTGAGGGCCTGGCTGGCGCGGGGCGAGCGCGAGGTTCTTCCCGGCCCGCTGGGGTGAAAGCCGCCTCCCACCACCTTTCCTGAATCGATTCAGCCCCGCCGCTTTCCTGCTACGCTCTGACCCATGACCCAGGGCCTCTCCGGCGAGCTGAAGTGGTGGCAACGCGGCATCATCTACCAGATCTACCCCAGATCATTTCAGGACGCCTCGGGCGACGGGGTGGGTGACCTGCGCGGCATCACGGTGCGGCTGCCCTACGTGGCGAGCCTGGGGGTGGAGGCGGTGTGGCTCTCCCCCATCTTCACGAGTCCGATGCGCGACTTCGGGTACGACGTGGCCGACTACTGCGACATCGATCCCCTCTTCGGCACGCTGGAGGATTTCGACGCGCTGGTCGCCGAGGCGCACCGCCTGGGGCTGAAGGTGATGCTGGACTACGTGCCCAACCACACCTCCTCGGATCACGCCTGGTTCCGGGAGGCATTACAGGGCAAGGACAGCCCGAAGCGCGACTGGTACGTGTGGCGCGACCCGGCCCCGGCTGGCGGCGCGCCGAACAACTGGAAGTCCTTTTTCGGGGGCGGGGCGTGGACGCTGGACGAGGCGAGCGGGCAGTATTACCTCCACCAGTTCCTGCCCAGCCAACCCGACCTGAACTGGCGCAACCCCGAGGTGCGGCGGGCGATGGCCGACGTCCTGCGCTTCTGGATGCGGCGTGGGGTGGACGGCTTCCGTGTGGATGTGATCTGGCTGCTCGCCGAGGACGAGCGCTTCCTGGACGAGCCCCAGAACCCCGAGTGGCAGCCGGGCCAGATCGAGCACGCGAGCCTGGAGCACATCTACACCCAGGACCAGCCGGAGACGCACGAGTACATCCGCGAGCTGCGGCAGGTGCTGGACGAATTCTCCACCCCCGAGCACGACCGCATGATGGTGGGCGAGATTTACCTGCCGGTCGAGCGGCTGCTCCCGTATGCGGGCACGCGGGACGCCCAGATGGTCCACCTCCCTTTCAACTTCCACCTCATCCTGATTCCATGGGACGCCGTTCAGATCCGCGAGTTCGCCGACATGTACGACGCCGCGTGCCGCCTGGCCGACACCTGGCCGAACTGGGTGCTCGGCAACCACGACCAGCACCGCTTCAAGACGCGGGTGGGGGCGGCGCAGTACCGGGTCGCACAGACACTGCTCCTCACCCTGCGCGGCACCCCGACCGTCTACTACGGCGACGAGATCGGCATGGAGAACGTATCCATCCCCTTCGAGAAGATGGTGGACCCGGCGGGTCTTCAGCAGCCCGACGTGCCTGCCGCTAGTCGCGACCCCGAGCGCACGCCGATGCAGTGGGACAGCGGCCCCAACGCGGGCTTCGCCCCGGCAGGTGTCGCGCCCTGGCTGCCCCTCGCCCCCGACGCCGACCGGGTGAACGTGCAGGCCGAGGAGGGGGACCCGCGCAGCGACCTGAACTACTTCCGGGCGCTGACGCGGCTGCGGCGGGAGCATCCGGCGCTGGTGGGCGGGGAGTACCGGTCCCTGGACGCCGGGCACGCGGACGTGTTCGCCTTCGAGCGCAGGCTGAGGGACGAGCGGCTGACCGTGCTGCTCAACTTCGGCGGGGAAACCCGGGAGACAGGAGACCTCGCGGCGGGCGAGACACTGCTGAGCAGCCTGAATGACACCCCGGCGAGCGGCGCGGCGCTGAGGCCGAACGAGGCGCGGATTCTGCGGTAGACGGCGCGGGACGCGAGCGGGAACGCCGAGACCCGGCGGACTCAGCTCCTGCTATTCCTTGTCCAGCCGCGCAAAATAGGCGGTCGCGCCCGACCGGAGGCCACTCTTGGCGTACAGGCGATGCACTTCCGGCGCCCGGCGTCCCGTCACCAGCATCACTTTGTACGCGCCCAGCGCTCGGCCCAGGTCCACCGCGCGTGACATCAGCGCCGTGCCGATGCCCTGCCCACGTGCGTCCGCATGGGTCACCACGTTTTCGATGAGGGCGTAAGGCCATGCCCCCTGCGTGAGGTTGGGCACCACCACGAGCGTGACGGTGCCCAGGAGTTCGCCCCGTTCCGCGACGAGCACGTGAATCTTGGGATCAGCGAGCAGGGCCTGCCAGGCCGCGAGGGCCGCCGGTTCGTCCGGTTCCGGGGAGGACGGGCTGAATTGCCGGTAGAGCGTTTGAAGGCCCGGCAGGTCGTCGTGGCGCGCCTGTCGAAGCAGCAACGTGGACATGACGGCAGTCTAGGGCTGCCTGGAGTTCACCCCTGCAGCCGAACAAGGCGCGAATCGTTCGCAGGTACCCCCCTCCACACCCCGGGGCCGTATCCTCACCCTATGGGCTTTCTGATTCGCTTGCTGGTGAATGCGCTGGCGCTGTACCTGGTCTCGCGGACGTACGCGGGCGTCTCCTTCGCGACGGGTGCGGACGTGGGAAGCATCCTGATCGCCGCCCTCGTGCTGGGCATCGTGAACGCGCTGATCCGCCCGGTGCTGCTGCTCCTCAGCCTGCCGGTCAACCTGCTCACGCTGGGCCTCTTCACGCTCGTGGTCAACGGGATCGTGCTGTGGCTGGTGGCGAGCGTGACGGCGCTGGACGTGGCGGGCTTCGGCGCCGCGATCGTGGGGGCGATCATCCTGGCAATCATCAGTTGGATTCTCGACGCGGGTGTCAGCGCGCTGGGGCTGGACGGGGGGCGGCGTTGACTTCAGTGATGCCGCGCGTGGTGGAGAGCTCCACCGAACTCCGGCAGAAGTTGCTGCGAGCCGGACAAGTGGGTCTGGTCCCCACGATGGGCTACCTGCACGAGGGCCACGCCACGCTGATCCGGCGTGCCCGGGCCAAGTGCGACACGGTGGTCGTCAGCGTGTTCGTCAACCCGAGGCAGTTCGGGGCGAACGAGGACCTGGGCCGCTATCCACGCGACCTCGACCGGGATCTGAGAGTCGCGGGCGAGGCAGGCGCCGACCTGCTCTTTCACCCCGACGTAGACACGATGTACCCGCCGGGCTACGCCACGACCGTCTCGGTGGGCGGCGTCTCCGGCCCGCCCGAGGGCACCTCGCGCCCCGGCCACTTCGACGGGGTGGCGACGGTGGTCCTCAAACTCTTCAACCTCGTGCAACCGCATAGAGCGTACTTCGGGGAGAAGGACTGGCAGCAGCTCGCGGTCGTGCGGCGGATGGTGGGCGATCTGAACGTTCCGGTCGAGGTCGTGGGCGTGCCCACCGTCCGCGAGGCGTCGGGGCTGGCCCTGAGCAGCCGCAACTCCTACCTGACCGACGAGCAACGAGGCCGGGCGGTGATCCTCTCCCGCGCATTAGGGGCCGTGCAGGAGGCCGCGCTGTCGGGTGAGCTCGATACGGCGAGGCTTCGCCAGGCGGGGCTGGACGTGCTGGGGCAGGACCCCGAGGTGGACCTCGACTACCTCACGGTCGTGGACGGTGACATGCGGGAAAGAGGGCGTGTGGAGAATGATCCCATGACCCGCGTGCTGGTGGCCGCCCGGATGTTCGGCGTGAGGCTGATCGACAACCTGCCCCTGTGGCCGGAGGGGGACCCGGCGTGACCCTCGACGAGCTGCTGCACGAGATGGTGGGGCGCCGCGCCTCGGACGTTCACCTCCAGGTCGGCAGCCCGCCGATGGGCCGGGTGGACGGCCACCTGCTGCCCTTCGGGACCCAGCCGCTGGGTCCGGCCGACACGGCCGCACTCGCGCAGGCCCTGCTGACGCCCGACCAGTGGGAGGACTTCGGCTACCGCAACGAACTCGACCTCGCGCACAGCGTGCCGGGGCTGGGCCGCTTCCGCTGCAATGTGTTCCGGCAGCGCGGCGCGGTCGGCATCGTGATGCGGACGGTGATGGTCAACATCCCGGGCTTCGAGACGCTGGGCCTGCCCGCCGAGATCATGCGGGCCTTTGCCGAGACGTCGCGCGGCCTGGTCCTTGTCACGGGCCCGACGGGCAGCGGCAAGAGCACCACCCTCGCCTCGCTGATCGACTACATCAACCAGACGTCCGCGTACAACATCATCACGGTCGAGGACCCCATCGAGTTCCTGCACCGCAACCGCAAGAGCCTGGTCGTGCAGCGCGAGGTGGGGTCGGACACCCGCGACTTCCGCACCGCCCTGAAGTACGCCCTGCGTCAGGACCCCGACGTGATCATGATCGGCGAGATGCGCGACAAGGAGACGGTCGAGGCCGCCCTCTCCGCCGCGCAGACCGGGCACCTCGTCCTGAGCACGCTGCATACCCAGGACGCCGTGCGAACGGTGAACCGCATCATCGACTTCTTCGCCCCGCACGAGCGCGACCAGATCCGGGTGCAGCTCGCCGAGTCGCTCGTGGGGATCATCAGCCAGCGGCTGCTGCGCCGCGCCGACGGCCTGGGCCGCGTGCTGGGCACCGAAGTCCTCCTGAACACCCCGCTCGTGCAGGAGTACATCAAGGACGAGGAGAAGACCTACCTCATCAAGGACGCCCTGATCGAGGACAACATCCGCGGGATGCACACCTTCGACCAGCACCTCGTGCAGCTCTACCGCCACCACCTCATCACGCTCGACGAGGCACTCGACCACGCGACCAGCCCCCACGAGGTGCGCCTGATGGTGACCCGGGCGGGCTTCGCGTCCTGAGGCCGGTGCGTGGCGCAACCCCGCTGAACCAAACGGGCGACCTGACCTATACTGGACCGCCATGACCAAGACACGCATTCCCATGACGCAGCGGGGCTACGACAAGCTGCGGGAAACATTGCAATACCTCAAGACCACCCGCCGCGAGCAGATCAGCGAGTACATGGGCTCGGCCATCGCCGACGGCGACCTGCGCGAGAGTGCGGCCTACGACGAGGCCCGCATGCAGCAGAGCGAGAACGAGGCGCGCATCATCGAACTCGAAGACCAGCTCGAACGCGCCCAGATCATCGCCGAGGACGCCTCGGGCGGGGCGGGCCTGGGTGCCCGGGTCCGCGTGCGCGACGAGAAGGGCAAGGAACACAACTTCGAGCTCGTCGGCACCTACGAGGTGGACGTGCTCAAGGGCAAGATCAGCGACGCCAGCCCCATCGGCCAGGCGCTCAGCGGCGCCCGCCCCGGCCAGACCGTCACCGTGCAGCTTCCCAAGGGCACGGCAAAATTCGAGGTGCTGGACGTCAGCTACAGCTAAGGCGCCGAAGGGCGAACGGGAGAGGGCGGGGGAAACTCCGTCTTCTTTTTTAGGGCTGAGGTGAGGCGGCTTGGGGCTCGCGTCCTCCCGGAACCCCCCTCACCGAGCGCCAACAGACGAACCCGTCAACAGCCCGAATGGGTACAATGCGGGCGCCTTCTGGAATCACTTCCAAGCCTATTTCACCCACCGGAGGACCACCTCATGACCATCAAGCGTTCCAGCGGCGTGCTGCTGCATCCCACCAGCCTTCCCGGCCCCTACGGCATCGGTGAACTCGGGGCGCAGGCGCGGCATTGCGTGGACTGGCTGGCGCAGGCCGGGCAAACCTACTGGCAGGTGATGCCGCTCGGCCCCACCGGGTACGGGGACAGTCCCTACCAGGCCTTCAGCGCCTTCGCCGGGAACCCCTACCTGATCGACCTCGCCACCCTGCGGGAGGAGGGGCTGCTGGGAGATGGGGACTTTGCCGACCTGCCGACCTTCAGCCCGGACCGGGTGGATTTCGGGCTCCAGTACGTGTGGCGGAACGGGATGCTGCGGCGGGCCTACGCGCATTTCCTGGGCGGCAGCGCGGGGCATCTGAAGGCCGATTTCGAGACGTTCAAGACGGAGGAGGCCGCCTGGCTGGACGACTACTCGCTCTTCGCCGCCCTCAAGGACGAGCAGGGCGGGCTGCCGTGGAACGCCTGGGAGCCGGGGCTGCGCGACCGCGAGCCGGGGGCGCTGGCGGCGGCGCGGGGGCGGCTCGCCTCCGACATCGAGCGGGTGAAGTTCATCCAGTTCCTGTTCTTCCGGCAGTGGACGGCCCTGCGCGGGTACGCCCGGGAGCGGGGGGTGCAGGTCATCGGGGACATCCCGATCTTCGTGGCGATGGATTCCAGCGACGCCTGGGCGAACCGGGAGCAGTTCTACTTTGACGACCAGGGGCAGCCCACCGTGGTGGCGGGTGTGCCGCCGGACTACTTCAGCGAGACGGGGCAGCTCTGGGGCAACCCGCTCTACCGCTGGGACGTGATGAAGGCGGACGGGTTCCGCTGGTGGATCGAGCGCTTCCGGGGCAGCCTGCACCTGTACGACCTCATCCGCATCGATCACTTCCGGGGGCTGGCGGGCTACTGGGAGATTCCCTTCCCGGCCGAGACCGCCATCCACGGGCAGTGGGTCCCCGCCCTTGGCCACGAGATGCTGGAGGCCGTGCAGAAGGCGCTGGGCAGCATTCCCATCATCGCCGAGGACCTGGGGGTCATCACCCCCGACGTGGAGAAGTTGCGCGACGACTTCGAATTGCCCGGCATGGCGGTGCTGCAATTCGCGTTCGGCGGGGGCGACTTCAGCGTGAACGCCTTCCTGCCGCACAACCTGCGGGTGAATCAGGTCGTGTACTCCGGCACCCACGACAACGACACCTCGCGCGGCTGGTGGCGTAACGCCGACGAGGCCGAGCGGCACAATTTCCGCACGTACACGCACAGCCACCCCACCGAGGAGACGTTCGCGTGGCAGCTGATCGAGCTGGCCTTTGGGAGCCGGGCGGACCTCGCCATCGTGCCTCTTCAGGACGTGCTGAACCTGGGCAGCGAGTTCCGCATGAACCTGCCCGGCACGACCGGCCCGCAGAACTGGACCTGGCGCTACCGGGAAGGCGAACTGCGCCCGGAGCTGGCGGCGAGGCTGCGGGAAGTGACCGAGCGGTCGGGCCGCCTGGCGCAGCTGTAAGGGGTGAGGAGGAGGGGCAGTGGACTTGAGCCTTATCCCACTCCCCCCTTCCCACAACCCACTACCCTGTCTCCCATGAAGCTCTATACGAAGACCGGCGACGACGGCTCCACTGGCCTCTACGGCCCCGAGCGGGTCAGCAAGACGCACGTGCGGGTCGAGGCCTACGGCACGGTGGACGAACTCAACAGCGCGGTGGGCCTGGCCCGGGCGCACAATGCCGCCAGTGAGTCGCCGGACGGCGAGCTGGAGGCCGACCTCGAATACCTCCAGAACGCTCTCTTCGATGTGGGCGCCGACCTCGCCACCCGCCAGGGCAGCGTTTCGGCGAGCAAGATCAGCCGCCTGGACGACCAGGACGTGGCCCACATGGAGGCGATGATCGACCGCTACCAGGAGGTCGCGCCCGTCTTCAGGGGCTTTGTCCACCCGGGAGGCACCCTCACCGCCGCCGCCCTCCATATCGCCCGCACGGTCGCCCGCCGAGCCGAGCGCGAGGTGATCCGGCTCGCGGAGGTCGAGGAGATCAACCCGGCCGTCCTCGTCTACCTCAACCGCACCTCCGACCTGCTGTTCGTGATGGCCCGCGCCGTCAACCAGCGGTCCGGCGTGAGCGAACACGCCTGGCTGGTGAAGGGGCGGCGGTAGGAGCCGCAACCGGGGTCACGACGCTGGTCCTGTCACGAAAACGCGGTGAGGGGTCTTCTGCCGGAAGCGGGTGGGAGACCCTTTCCTACTTCATATTCAGGAAGTCCAGAATGGCCCGTGCAATCGCCGTCGCCACCCGGTCGCGGTAGGCGGGCTGGGCAAGGCGGGGACCCTCGACCGGGCTGGAGCCGAAGCCGATCTCGATCAGGATGGCGGGCGTGGTCGGGTTGCGGATCACGTAAAAGGCGTCGGTCTGCACGCCCCGGTTCACGGCGCCCGTCGCGGAGATCAGGTTCGCCTGGACCTTCTGGGCGAGCTGGCGCGAGAAGGCGAGCTTGGCCTGGGCGAGCAGGTCTCCGAGCAGGCTTTGGGCGCTGTTCGCGGCCCGGCGTGTCAGCTCCGCACCGACGCTCCCACCACCGTTTTCCGTGATGGCGCGGCTGCGGCTGGCGTCGAGCGGTTGCCCGAAGTAATACGTCTCGATGCCCTGCCCGGCGGGGTTGGTGGAGGCGTTGACATGGATGCTGACAAAGGCGCTCGTTTTGCCCGTCGTCGCCAGCCGGGAGCGCATGTCGAGGTCCGTGGCCTTGTCCGCGCTCAGGTCCGTGTTCGTCTCGCGGGTCATGACCACGTCCACCCCGTGCTTTCGCAGCTCGTCACGCACGCGCAGGGCCACGGCGAGCGTGGCCTCGTGTTCCTGCACCCAGCGGCTCCGCATGCCCGGGTCCACGCCGCCGTGCCCGGGATCGAGGACCACGCGCGGGCGGGCCGGCGCCCGGGTGCCGGTGGGACGGGTCACCGCGGCGGGTGCCGTGCGGACGGGCGTGGACGGCACCTTCGCGGCGGCGGCGCTCGTCGGCACGTCGATCACCAGCCGGGCGCCCTGGCCGTCCCTGGGAGGTAACACGCTCACCTTGGCGCTCGCGTGGTCCTTCGCCAGCTTGATGGTCACGGTGCTGCCCTTCACTGTGTAGGCCGTGACGCCGGGGGCACTCAACTTCCCCCCCGCGGCGGAGAGGCTGACCCCGAGTTTTACCGTCACGCTCTGGCCGCTCACCTTGGTGCTGGCGGACGTGGTGCGCGGCAGGTCGAACACCACCCGCGTGTAGCCGTCGTGCGTGCCCACGCGGGGGGCGGCGAGGACGGTGGACGCGGCGAGCAGGAGGAGGAGAAGGAGACGCTTCACCGGGACGAAGTGTAGCGCCCGCCGCACCGTGAAGGAATCACAAAAGATGAGCCGGGGGGGCCGCCCCACCTGAAGCTCACCTGACGCGCCTGCTCATGCCGCTCAGGGGGGCCGGGTTAGGGTGGGGGGCATGAACCGCCTGCTCCTTCCGCTGCTGGCCTCGCTCTTTCTGGGGGCGGGGGGCGCCGTCAACTTCGGCGGGCTGAACATCACGCCGCGGGGTCCCCAGAACCTGAACCTGGAGACGGGGGCGACCGACCTCCCGCAGGGCGGCACCGTGGCCGACGCCCGCACCGGGCTGCGGCTGACGGCTGCCCGGCTGCACCTCGAACCCGGCACCCGCTTGGTTGCCCAGCAGGCCACGCTCACCACCCGGCAGGGGGGCACCTTGCGCGCACCGAACGTCACCTACGACCTGGGGCGGGGCACCGTCACCGCGTCGGGCGGCGTGACCTACGGGGACGCGCGGCTGAAAAACCTCACGGCGAACCAGATGGTGATTCACCTGAAGACCGGGTTCGTGAGCGCCCTGGGCGGAGTGAAGGCCCAGACGCCCGCCCTCAGCGGGACCGCCCTGGCCTTCGATCTCCGCACCGCGCAGATTCTGGTCTCCGGCCCCTACCGGCTGGGCCAGGCGCAGGGGGACGCGAACGATCATCTGCTGCTGACCTTCGGCGGCAACCGACTGCTGCGGGCCGTCCGGCCTGACACGGCCAACCTCGCCCGCTTCACGCCCTACCTGAAGTGAGGCGGCGGGTGCCCGGCACCCCTACTCTTCTGACTCTTCGGGGCCGGTGTCGCCACAGCCGAAGCGGTCTTCCAGGTGGGTGAAACCCAACACCTGGCACACGAAGATGCGGGTGAGGTGCGGGTCGAACTGGCGGCCCGCCTCGGTAATGAGGTAGTCGACGGCCTCCTGGTAGCTCCAGGCGCGCTTATAGGGCCGGGTGCTGAGCAGGGCGTCGAACACGTCCGCGATGCTGACGATGCGGGCGCCCAGCGGGATGTGGTGGCCGCTCAGGCCGATGGGGTAGCCCCGGCCGTCCCAACGCTCGTGGTGGTGGCGCACGGCGTCCAGCGTCTGGAGCGGCAGGAACAGCAGGTCCGCGAGAAGCTGCACGCCCCAGGCAGGGTGCTGGCGGATGACCGCGTGTTCCAGGGGATCAAGTGGGCCGGGCTTTTGCAAGATTGCCTGCGGCACCCGGGCCTTGCCCACGTCGTGCAGCGCCGCCCCCCAGCGAACCGCGCGGACCTCGGCGGGGCTCAGCCCGGCGGCCGCCGCCAGACGCTCGGCGAGGTCGACGATGCGGCGCACGTGGTCGGCCTGCCAGGCGTCCTGGCTGACACCCAGCAGCCGCACCACCTCATCCAGGGCGCGCTCGGTGTCCTGGAGGCGTTCGGCGGTGCGAAACGCGTGCTGCGCGGCGGGTGCGAGCGGTTCCAGCGACCCGGCGATGTACCCGCCCCGGCTGGCCCAGGCGACGCGGGCCACCTGGCTGCCCTGGCGGGTAGTCAGGGTGACTTCCTCCAGCACGCCCCCGGCGCCGCGCAGCACCCCGGGGTGACGGGCACGGTCGTAGCGCAGCCAGCGGTGCAGTGGCTGACCGCTCGCCTCGGCGGGGGGAATGCCGGTCACGGCCTCCCAGGCCCCGCCCACCTCCAGGATCAGCCCGGCCCCGTCCAGCAAGAACAGGGCCGCGGGCTGCGTCTCCAGCAGCAGTTGGGCCAGCCCGGGCCGCTCACCCTGGGGAACGGCGGGGCGGGTGGCGGGGCGGCCGGGGGCCGGGGTGAGGGGGTAATCGAAGAAGTCCAGATCCTCAAACACGCGCCCTCCGCCGCCCCCGGGAGGTCACGCGCGCGTGTTGGCAGGGGCCGGGCCTCATACCGGCACAGACTAAGCTCAGCCGTGTGATAAGGATGTGAGGAGAAATCCTCACACGGCCTCCCCCACCTGGGGGATCACGCTAGGGTGGGGCATGCTTCGTGTGTTGTTCGTGGGGGACGTGTACGGCCAACCCGGCCGCCGGGTGCTGGCGAATCATCTGCCAACCATCCGTCGGAGCTTTGACTTCGTGATCGTGAACGGCGAGAACGCCGCCGGGGGCTTCGGGCTGCACCGCGAGGCTGCCGACGCGATCCTGAAAGCCGGGGGGGACTGTATCACTCTCGGCAACCATGCCTGGCACCACAAGGATGTGTTTTCCTTAATGCTTGATGAGGAACATTATCCCATCGTGCGGCCGCTGAACTATGCCGACCCCGGTACCCCGGGCGTGGGCTGGCGGACGTTCCAGGTGCGGGGGGCGGACGGGACCCGGGAGCGCCTGACCGTCGTGAATGTGCTTGGCCGGGTCTTCATGGAGGCCGTCGCCAACCCCTTCCGGGCGATGGACGAGCTGCTGGAGCGGGAGGGGCTGGGCAACGTCTTCGTGGACGTCCACGCCGAGGCGACGAGCGAGAAGGCGGCACTGGCGTGGCATCTGGACGGGCGGGTCGCCGCCGTGATCGGGACGCACACGCACGTGCCGACGGCGGACACGCGCATTCTGCCGGGTGGGACGGCCTTCCAGACGGACGCAGGATTCACCGGCCCCCTGAACAGCATCATCGGGGCGGACCCGGAGGGACCCATTCAGAAGTTCCTGACTGAACGCCCGCACCGTTTCGGGGTGGCGGGGGGCCTTGCGGAGCTGAACGGGGTGATTGTCCAGATGGCGGGAGGGAAGGCCCTGGCCGCCGAGCGTTACCGTTACGCCGAGGAGGGCTGACGCATGGGCCTGAAGGCGGACGTGAACGTGCTGGGCCGCACGCTGGGACAGGTGCTGAGGGAGCAGGAGGGCGAGGGCTTCTTCGAGCTCGTTGAGCGGACCCGGGCGCTGGTGCGTGAGGTGCGCGGCGGTGGTGACGACGCGGAGTTACGCGGGCTGCTGAGCGGGCTGGACGCGCACGTGGCCGGGAACCTCGCACGGGCCTTCACCTGGTACTTCCAGCTCGTTAACCTGGCTGAGGAGTACGAGCGGGTGCGGGTGCTCTCGGGCACCCAGGGGGTGCGGCCCCAGAGCATCGAGCAGGCCCTGGTGGAGTTGAAGGCCCAGGGTGTGGGCGCGGAGGAGGCCGAGGCTCTTCTGGCGCGGCTGGACCTGGGCCTCACCTTCACCGCCCACCCCACCGAGATGCGCCGCCGCACGGTCCGCAGCCACCTCGTGGAGATCGCGCGCGACATCCCGAACCTGGAAGGCGAGGGGCAGGAGCGGGTGGCCGCTCACGTCGAGGCGCTGTGGCGCACGCCGGAGCTGCGCCGGTTGAAACCTACCGTTCTCGACGAGGTGAAGGGCGGGCTGAACTACGTCTCCTCCATCGCGCAGGCGCTCCCCGTATTGCAACGGGACCTCGCGCGGGCGTTTCGCCATGTATACGGGCGGGAGACCGCAGCGCGGCTGCCCCTCTCCTTCTCCTCGTGGATGGGTGGGGACCGCGACGGCAACCCCTTCGTGACCCCGGAGGCAACCCGCGAGACGTTGAGCCTGCACCGCGAGCGGGCGCGGGAGTTGCTGTTGGGGACGATCCGGCAGGCCTACGCCGACCTCAGCCAGGAGGACCCGGAGGACGGGGAGGCCTACCGCGCCGAGTTGCGCGCCCTGCACGACGCTCTTCGCGACGGCCAGCCGGTGGACCTCCTGCCCCGGCTGGAGGCGCTACGCGAGCGGCTGCACGCGAACGGGCAGCACCGCACCGCGGACCTCCTGCTCACGCCGCTGCTGACGGTCGCGCGGGTGTTCGGCATCCACCTCGTCAGCCTGGATGTCCGCGAGCACTCCGGGCAGACGGGGGCGGCGGTCGCGCGGCTGCTCGCGGAGGCGGGGGTGGAGCCGGACTACCTGGCCCTGCCCGAGCACGCCAAGCAGGAGGTGCTGACCCGGGAGCTGCGCTCGCGCCGCCCACTCTGGCCCGCCGGGGAGGTGCTACCCGAGGAGCTGGAAAACGCCATCGGCCCCATCCGTGAGGTGCAGGCGGCGACCCGGCTGAGCGGCCCGCGCGCCTTTGGCCGCTACATCATCTCCATGAGCGAGAGCGTCAGTGACGTGCTGGAGCCGCTGCTGCTGGCGCGGGAAGTTGGTTTCCGGGTGCTGCCGGTGCCCCTCTTCGAAACGCTGGACGACCTTCAACGCGCCCCGCAGGTCGTGTGGGAACTCCTCAGCGTGCCCGAGTACCGCGCCATGCTGGGCACGGACGTTCAGGAGATCATGCTGGGCTACTCCGACTCCAACAAGGACACCGGCTTTCTGGCCGCGAACTGGGCGCTGCACGAGGCCCAGCGCCGGATCAGCGACGTGTGCCGCCGGGCGGGGGTGCCGTGGCGCTTCTTCCACGGCCGGGGCACTTCCATCGGGCGGGGGGGCGGCCCGGCCTCGCGGGCGATCCTGGGGCAGCCCGCCGGGACCATCGACGCGGGCATCCGCATCACCGAGCAGGGGGAGGCACTGGCGGACAAGTACAGCCACCCGGTCCTCGCCCGGCGCAACCTGGAGCAGGCATTGTACGGCATGATCCTCGCCGCCGCCCGCCCCGCGCAGAACCCGCCCGAGGGGTGGACCGAGGCGATGGGCCGCGCCGCCCGCGCGAGTGCCGCCGCCTACCGCTCCCTGGTGGACGACCCCGACTTCCTCCCCTTCTTCGAGGCCGTCACGCCCATCCACGAGATCGCCCGGCTGAACATCGCCTCGCGGCCGGTGCGCCGTCCGGGAGCGCCCACCCTCACCAACCTGCGCGCCATCCCCTGGGTGATGAGCTGGACGCAGAACCGCGCAAACCTCCCCGGCTGGTACGGCCTGTGCGAGGGGCTGCGCGAGATCGGCCCCGACCTCGCCCGCACCATGTACGCCGAGTGGCCCTTTTTCCGCACGGTGCTGGACAACGCGCAGATGAGCCTCGCCAAGAGCGACTTCCTGATCTTCGCGGAGTATCTGCGCCTCTCGGGCGAACACCGGCTGGCGGGGCACCTGCGCACCACCTACGACGAGACCGTGGGCCTCGTGCAGGAGGTCGTCGGCGGGGAACTGCTGGCGAACGAGCCCCGGCTGCGCGAGAGCATCAAACTCCGCAACCCGTACATCGACCCGATCCACCGCATCCAGGTCGAGATGCTGTGCCGCGCCCGGAGTGCGGAGGGCGGCCTGGACGAGTACGAGCGACCCCTGCTGCTGAGCATTCAGGGCATTGCGGCGGGGGTGCGGAACACGGGATGAGGACTACCTCCCCGGCGGCTTCACGGACGTCTGCTCCCGATCACGGGCCAGGACGACGACCGCGCCGAGTAGACACAACGCGCTGAGGACGGCGGGCAGGCCCACCGACTGCTGCGCCTGCCCCAGCCAGCCCAGGCCGGTGACGGCGAGGGCGCCGAGCACCTGCCCGAGGGTCACGGCGACCGTGCTCACCCCGGCACCCAGCCGCGCGGCCACAGTCAGGCTGAGCGCGACGTAGCTCGCCCCAAACGCGCCACCCAGGAACATCCAGAGCGGCGGCAGGCCCGCGGGGAGGGCACGGTCCACCCCCAGGACCCACAGCGTCAGGAGGAGCGCAGCCCCCACGACGAAGTTGACGAGTGTGGCCGCCAGCGGCAGACCGAGCGCGGCGGCCAGCCGCAGGTTGAAGGCAAGTCCCGCGGCGAGGCCCAGGCCCGCGCCGACCGTGCCCAGCAGCGTCAGGAGGGTCACCTCAGCCCCCACAGCCGCAGGGCGAGGGCGGCCAGGGCCAGCCCGGTGGCGAGCAGCCGCGCCCGGTTGAGCCGCCGCTGCGGCAACCCGAGGACACCGAAGTGATCCAGCAGGATCGCCGTGATGATCTGCGCGGCAATCACCAGGGTGGTGGCAAGGGCAGCCCCCAGTTCACGGGTGAGCACGACGCTGCCCACCACATAGGCGCTGCCTACCACCCCGCCCAGCCAGCTCCAGGCAGGCGCTCGCCGCGCGGCCTCCCATGTGGGCTGCCAGCGCCGCGCCGCGAGCAGACCGACCAGAAGGACACTTCCCACCAGGTACGAGGTTGCGCCTGTGAGGGTCACCGACTGGAACGCCGTGGCCAGCGCCCCATTCGTGGCGAACTGCGCGGGCAGGAGGCCCCCCGCGAGGACCGCCACGAGGATGAGGAGTGGCCGCTCGTGGCTCGGGCGACTCAGCATGTTTGTCCTCCGGGCAAAGAAGAATAGAGAAACCGGATGAGCGTTCGGCGCGGGCGGTGTGGCGGGATCGGCATGCGCCCATCCTGAAACCTTCACACTGATGTGAGGGTCAAGGCCCCGGAGGAAGTCCGATGAGAATAGGTGAACTGGCCCGGCGCGTGAACGTCTCCCCCCGCCTGCTGCGCTACTACGAGGAGCAGGGCATCCTCACGGCGAGCCGCCGGGCCAACGGCTACCGGGACTACCCCGAAGCGGTGGTAGCGCACGTCCTCCAACTTCGCGGGCTCCTGGGGGCGGGCCTTCCCATCAGCCTGGTCAAGGAGGTGCTGCCCTGTCTGGACACCCCCCATACGATTCACCCCAGGGGGACCCAGCCCGAAATGCTGGATCGCCTGGAGACCGAGCGGGACCGTATCGCCGCCCGCATCTCCTGCCTGCAACGCAATCTGGACGCCCTGAATGCCTACCTGGAGGTCGTGCGCCCGCGCCAGGAGGGTGGAGCCGACACCCGCGCCTGAGCCTCCCTGGCGCCACCCGGACGGCTGACTCTTGGCCTACCATATCCCCCATATGCGCCGCCTGACCCTTCTGGGTGCGCTGCTCGCCTCTGTGGCGGGCGCGCAGACCTCGACGCCCACTCCTGCCGCCTTACCCTCCTGGGAAGGGCAGATCATCTACCAGGTCATGCCCGACCGGTTCGCGGACGGGAACAAGGCGAATGACGCGGGTATCGACCGCAATAACCTGCGGGCCTGGCACGGCGGCGACCTGGCAGGCCTGACGGGCAAGCTGCCCTACATCCAGAAACTCGGCGCGACGGCGGTGTGGCTCACGCCGATCTACCGGCAGCAGGCGGCGAACTCCTTCGACACCGCGGCGTACCACGGATACTGGCCCGCCGACTTCCGGGACGTGGACCCTCACTTCGGGACGCTGGCGGATTTCGGCACCTTCGTGAAGGCGGCGCATGGGGCGGGGATGCGGGTGGTGCTCGATCAGGTCATCAACCACTTCGGGTACGAGGCCCCGGCGGTGAAGGAGCATCCGACGTGGTTTAACGGCCAGGCAGAGTGCGACGCCACGAAGAACAAGGATGTGGACTGCCCGCTCTCCGGCCTGCCCGACCTGAAGCAGTCCAACCCCGAGGTGCGGGCGCTGCTGCTGGGCAATGACGCCTTTTGGCGGGGGCAGGGGGTGGACGCCTTCCGCTACGACGCGATCAAGCATGTCGAGGGACCTTTCCTGCGCGACCTGCTGGCCCAGGACCGCGCCGCCGGGACCTGGACGCTGGGCGAGTGGTTCGACGCCGACACTGGGACGGTCGCTGACTGGCAGCGGGCGGGCTTTGACAGCCTGTTCCTCTTCAGCCTTCAGGCGGCGATGCGAAATGGGATCATGGGCGGCCAGGGCCTGAGCGGCGTGGCGAACGTGCTGTCACGCCAGAACGAACTGCCCCGGCCCGGCGAGGTCGCCCTGTTTCTCGACAACCACGACGTGCCGCGCTTTGCCCAGGGCAGTCTGTTTGAGGACGTGGGGCAGGCCCGCACCCGCTATGGCCTGCGGGCGCTCATGACCCTGAAGGGCGTTCCGGTGATCTGGCAGGGCACCGAGATCGCCATGCGCGGCGGCGCCGACCCCGACAACCGCCGCGATATGCGCTTCGAGAACGAGTGGACGCCCGCCGAGCGCCAGGTGTTCGAGACGGCCCGGGACGCCATCGCGGTTCGCAAGGCCAGCCAGGCGCTGAGCGTGGGTGATCAGAAGCTGCTGCCCGTGCCCGCCAGCCTGCAAGACGACCTGCTGCTCCTCACCCGGCAATCCGGGAATGAACGTGTGCTCATCGCGTGGCATAACGGCAAGGACCGCAAAACGTACAGCATCCGCCTGAACACCCTGGGGCTGAGTTCGGACAGGCAGGACGTGACGCGCAGCCTCTTCGTGGGGCAGGACGCGAAGATGAGCGTGAGCGGCGGCTGGCTGCACCTCAGCCTGCCGGGGGAGGACGCGGCGGTCTTCAGCGTGAAGTAGGGGGAGGGGGCGGCGGTTCCCCGTCTTGGCCGCCCCGAGCCCTGCCCTAACGCATGCCTGGGGAAGCGAGCTGCGTCCGCAGATAGGATTCCACTTCTGATACGGCTAGCCTGGTGACTTCACTCGTTCGGCGCACCTTGACCTCCACCTCACCCTGCTCCAACGCGCGGCCCAGGGTGACCCGGTAGGGAATGCCAGTCAAATCGGCGTCCGCGAACTTCACGCCCACGCGCTCCGCACGGTCATCCAGCAGCACATCCACACCCGCCGCTCGAAGTTGCGCGTATAAAGTTTCGGCTGCCCCCATCTGCCGCTCGTCCTGGGCATCCACGACGGTCAGGATGACTTGATAGGGCGCGATCACGGGCGGCCACATCACCCCCCGCTCGTCCGAAAGTTGTTCGGCGACCGCCTGGGCCAGCCGCGTCACGCCGATGCCGTAGCAGCCCATGTGGAAGGGCTGGGTACTGCCGTCCGCTGCCGTGAATCCGGCGGTCATCGCCCGCGCGTACCTCGTCCCCAGTTGGAAGACGTGCCCCACCTCGATGCCGCGGGCGGAGTGCAGCACCTGCCCGGGGTCATGCCGGGAAGCGTCTCCTGGCCGGGCCTGCCGGACCTCCACCACCTCCGGCAACAGATACTGGACGCCCCAGTGCGCCCCCGTGACATGCCAATCCGTCTCGTTCGCGCCCGTGGTGAAGTTTCGCGCCGTCGCCGCCGCCTCGTCGCACAGGCGGAGGAAGGCCGAGTGTATCCCTTCCCGCCGGGCAATCAGGTCATCAGAAAGATTGGGCGCGAGGTAACCCAGGGGCAGTTCTTCCGCTGCCCACGTCTCCGGCTGGGCCACCTCTAGGGAGAGGAGCGTCCCACCGCCCACCTGTACGGCCCGTGCCTGCACCACGTTCCAGAGCTTCACCGGATTCACGCTGTGGTCCCCGCGCATGCTGACGAGCACCGGGACGAGCAATCTTCCCCCTCCACGCGAGAACACCGCGTCGTACAGGACAGTCTTGACCATGTGGGCGGGCTGACAGCCCAGGGCTGCACAGGCGGTCGCCACCGTCGCCGTGTCCGGAGTGTGGCGCCGCCCGAAGGTGTGGAAGGGACCCGGCCCCGCGTCGGCGGCAGGGGACACCGCCCGCTCGGCGTTCGCGGCGTACTGCCCATCCCCGGTGTACAGCACCTCGTCCTCGCCCACGGCGGTCAGGACCATGAACTCGCGGCTGTCCGCCCCACCGATGTTCCCGCTATCGGCCTCCACCACCCGCCACTGGACGCCCAGCCGGGTGAGAATGCGGGAATACACCTCGCTCATGACCTCGAAGTGCGCCCTCAGGTCCTCCGGCGAGGCGTGGAAGGAGTAGCCGTCCTTCATGGTGAATTCCCGTGTCCTGAGCAGGCCAAAACGGGGCCGCATTTCGTCGCGGAACTTGCGCCCGATCTGGTACACGCTCATGGGCAGGTCCCGGTAGCTGCGGGCAAGTTCACGCACCACCGCCACCGCGACCTCCTCGTGCGTCGGCCCGAGGGCAAGCTGCCGCCCCGCCCGGTCGGTCACGGTGAACATGATCCCCTCGGCCTGCGTGTACGCCTCCCAGCGCCCCGACTCGCGCCACAGGCCCTCGGGCTGGAGGACCGGGAAGCTCACCTCCTGAGCCACACCGTCAAGTTCCTCCCGGATCACGGTTTCCAACCTGTGCAGCACCCGCTGCATCAGGGGGAGGTTGGCGTACAGCCCGCTCCCCAGCTTCCGAACAAAACCCGCCCGCGTGAGCATGGCGATGCCCCGCGTCTCCGCGTCCGACGGCGCCTCGCGCCACGTCACGAACAGTCCCTGCGACACTCGCATGTTTTTCCCTCAGGTTGTGAACACGTCAGGCCAGCGCGTCAGAAACACGCACCGAAGTTTCAGGTGACCGGTTCACACCCCGGAGGGCGGCGGGAGCACGGGCAGGCCCGCGCCGACACGCAGCAGCATGTGGGGGAACGTCTGCCCGCTCATATCGGGGAGGCTACAGGCGGGAGGGCGGCGGGTCAAGCCCACGGGCTCCGCCTCCCGCTTCAGGCCACGTAGGCCAGACGTTCCGGACGGCCAGCGTTCGCCCGCCGTAGCCAGTCCTTCATTTGCAATCCCTGGCCTCTGTCCCTGCATTACCATGCTCTCGAATGCGTTCCCCACTGCCACGCGCCGTCCTGACCCGTCTGGAGACCGGGCGGCTGGTCGTGCTGAGCGTGCTGCTGGGCCTGCTGGTGGGGGGCCTGTGCGTGGGACTGCGGCTGGCGCTGAACGCGCTGCTCGACCTCGCCTCGCAGGTGATCGGGTACGCTCCCCCCGGAACACCGGGCGAGGGCGGGTTGCTGATGGCCTTTGGCGAGGCACTGCCCTGGGGCCTGCTCGTCCTGCCGCTGGTGGGGGCCGCCTATGCCTGGCTGGTGCCGCGGGACGCGGGGGACCCCCTCACCCAGCTTGTGCGCGGCTACCACACGCGGGGGCTGGGGCCAGGGTTAACGGTGCAGGCACGCACGCTGGCGGGCACGCTGCTCGGCCACGCGGGAGGGCTGCTCGTGGGGCGGGACGCGCCCTTCACGGCGCTCGGCGGGCTGGGCACCCGGCTGCTGCGCCAGGCGACGCGGCTGGACGCGGTGGAGACCCGCACCCTGACGCTGGCGGGCGCGGCGGCGGGGTTGGGGGCCGTGCTGCACGCGCCGCTGGCCGCCGCCGTCCTGATCGCCGAGGTGCTGTACCGCCGCTTCGAGTTCGAGTTCGAGGTGCTGATGCCTTGCGTCCTCGCCGCCGTCAGCGGATACGCGGTGTACGGCCTCGCCTTCGGGTTCTCGCCGCTCTTCAGCGTGGAAGTCCTGCCGGTGCCCGCGTCCCCGCAACTTCCGGCCTTCCTGGGGGTGGCCCTGGCCGTCACGCTGGCGGGGTGGGTATCCCTCTTCGCCTGCCGGGTGATCCCGGAGCGGTGGACCGACGGGCCGTGGCGCCCCGTGGCGGGCGCGCTGTTCGGGGGGCTCACGGCGGCGCTCGCCTTCTGGAGTACCCCAGCCGTCCTGGGCGACGGGGCGGGCTGGGTGCAACTGGGCCTGTCAGGCTTCCTGGGGTCGGATGCACTGCTCGCCGGGGGCTGGCGCTGGCTGCTGCTCGCCGTCGGTGCCCGGCTGGCCTTCGGGGGGGGCGTGCTGCCCTCGGTCGGGGTGGGCGGTCTGCTGGGGGCGGGACTGGGCGCGGCGCTGGGGGTGGACCCGGCGGTCGCCACGCTGGTCGGCGCGGTCGCCTTTCTGACGGTGACCCTCAACGTGCCGGTGGCCGCTGCCCTGTTCGCCGTGGCCTGGGGCGGCGACGCCCTGCTGCCCGTCGCGCTCCTCACCGCGGGGCTGGCCCACCTGCTGAGTGGGGAGTCGGGCCTGCTGCCCGGTCAGGTTCGCTCCCGCGCGGCGAGCGCCGTTCACACCGGCCCCAGCCTCCCCCTCCTGCCCGAGGGGGTGCGGTTTGTTGCGCGCCGCCTGCCCGCCGGAGCGCCCGGCACACCGCTGGACCCCGTCCTTCCCGAGGGCGAGGGCAGCCCGACCCCCCTCGCCTCCGAGCAGGAGCTGTATAGGCGGGGCGTTCCCTCCAGCTGGCAGGGGGCGCGGCTCTCCGTCCTCTCCCTGCCCCCCGGCGTGGAGGTCGTGGGCGTCATCCGCGACGGCACCGTCCGCGTGCCGCGCCCCGAACTGCGCCTGACTGCCGAGGACGAGCTGGTCTTCCTTGCGCGGCCCGACGCCTACGCCGCGCTGGAGGGCGTGCTGAGGCTGCCGGGCGCGTAGAGCGATTGGGAAATTTTATGGTCGAAGGTAAAATTGAACGGCTGCGTTTGTCCTTCGCTCTTCTGGGGACTTTCGATCCCGATTTTGTGACAGACCGTCTCCAATTCGCACCGACACGGACTGCGGTAAGACGAGAGGGTCGTCAAGGGATACATAAGGTTGCAGAAGACATTTGGGAATTAAGCAGGACCTATCAAGATCACTCTAGGACAAATAAGTGTATAGATGATTTTCTCGACGATCTGGTTGTTGTCTCCAAAAAGTTGAACAGGCTGCGAGGGATTGTATAGGTGGGTGGAGTTCTGGCCTGCGTCCTGTGACTGGATGCAGAGGGTCCTTCACCAGGCATCTATCTCTCTGAAGTAACAATAGTCCATCTCAAGGAGCTGAATATCTCCTTCAATATTTCCCTGTACTTCGTCCAGGTGAGCGTCTAGACCTGTCGTCTCCTCATCCTGAACGGCCGCCGTCCCCCTTGCCGATAATGCCCGGGTGACAGTTACCCACTCCTCCCGCCCGGCCTGGAACCGCGATGAACGCCTGGGCATCCTCAACGGGTGGCTGGTGTTCCTGGGCGACGGCTTCCTGAGCGTGTCGGTGGTCGTCGCGGGCTTCGCGGCGCGGCTGGGGGCACCGAATGCGGTGATCGGCCTGCTTCCGGCCATAGCGGGGGGCGGGTGGATGCTGCCGCAACTGCTGGTGGCGGCGCGGGTGCGGCCTCTGGCGTACAAACTGCCGGTCTACCGCTCAGCAGCACTCGTGCGGATGCTGAGCTACCTGGCGATGGTCCTCGTCGCGGCGACGCTGGCGGACCACCCGGCGCTGTGCCTGACTCTGTTCGTCCTGGCGATGCTGACGAACGCTATCGCCTCGGGCGTGGCGGGCCTCCCCTTCCTAGAGGTCGTGAGCAAGATCGTGCCGCCAGGGCGCCGCGCCCGCTTTTTCGGCATCCGCAACCTGTACGGCGGCCTGCTCGCCTTCGGGGCGGGGCTGGTGGTGCGCGGCGTATTGGCCTCCGACCTCGCTTTTCCCCTCAACTACGCGCTGATCTTTCTGCTGGGCACGGTCGCGTATACCGTGGGGTACGGCATTTTCGGACAGGTGAAGGAGCCAGCGGACACCCCCCTGCCCCCCGGCAACTTCCGGGAGGAGTTGCGGTCGGTGCCGACCACGCTGGCCGACCGCCACTTCCGCGCCTTCCTGACCGTGCGGCTGCTGCTCGCCGCCGCGAGCATGAGTGAGCCCTTCTATGCCGTGTACGCCCTGCGCGACCTGCATTACCCGGCGGCGACCCTGGGCGTGTTCGTGATGGCGCTGACCGGGGCCGCGCCCCTCTCAAATATCGTGTGGCAGCGGGTGGCCGAGCGCAAGGGCTCGCGGCGCATCATCCGCTACGCCACTTTTTTCGCGGGGCTGGCCCCCCTGGCGGCCCTCGCGGTGGGGGCGCTGGGGCTGCCAGCGGCAGCCTACCTGCTGGTCTTCATCCTCTCCAGCGTGGCGGCACAGGGCTTCAACCTGGGGCACACCAACCACCTGCTCAACCTCGCCCCGCCGGATGCCCGCAGCCGCTACATCGGGACGCTGAACACGCTCGTCGGCGCGGCGCTCTTCGCCCCGGTCCTGGGTGGCCTACTCGCCGACGCCGCCGGATACCGTCTGCTCTTCGGGCTCAGCATCGCCCTGTTCGCCGCCGCTTGGTGGCAGTGCGGGAAGCTGCGGCGGGACGCCTGAAAAGAGGTCAGCCATCAGCGATCAGCCGTCAGACAGGGCAGGCTGAAAGCTGATCGCTGACGGCTTTCCCCTCAATGCCCCAGAATCTTGCTCAGGAACGCCTTCGCCCGCTCGTGCTGCGGGTTGGTGTAGAAGGCCTCGGGCGTGGTGTCCTCCACGACGGTGCCCGCGTCGAAGAAGAGGAGACGGTCGGCGACCTCACGGGCGAAGCCCATCTCATGCGTGACGACCAGCATGGTCATGCCGCCCCGCGCGAGGTCCTTCATCACGTCGAGCACTTCCTTGATCATCTCGGGGTCGAGGGCGGAGGTGGGCTCGTCGAAGAGCATCACCTTGGGGTCCATCGCCAGGGCGCGGGCGATGGCGACGCGCTGCTGCTGGCCGCCGGAAAGTTGCGCGGGGTACTTGTGCGCCTGTTCCTCGATGCCCACCCGGCGCAACAGTTCCAGCCCCCGCTTCTCCGCCTCGGCCTTGCTCGTCTTGCGGACGCGGGTCGGGGCGAGGGTGATGTTCTCCAGCACGGTGAGATGCGGGAAGAGGTTGAAGGATTGGAACACCATCCCGACCTCGCGGCGAATCGCGTCGAGGTGGCGGGCGCCGTCGAGCGGAATGCCGTCCACCTCGATGCTGCCCCCGTCGTGCGGGTCGAGGGCGTTGATGGTGCGAATAAAGGTGCTCTTGCCGCTGCCGGAAGGCCCGATGATGACGACGACCTCGCCGGGATGGACGGTCAGGCTCACGCCGCGCAGCGCCTGGAAGGTTCCGAAATGCTTCTGCACGTCACGGGCGACGATGATGGGGTCCGCCGTCCCGGCACGGGTACTCCGGGAGACGGTGCCGGTGCTGCTCTGGGTCATGGGGGGAGTGTACAGGGTGCGGGAAGAGGGGAACCTGAGTGGTAGCTGCGGCTTACCTCACGCCCTTCTCCTGCCCGAGCTGAGCCTGTAAGGCGGCCCTCAACGTCTGTCTGGGCATAGGGCACCCGTTCCTCCGGTGCGGTTGTTCGGCGTTGGTTGATGAGGGTGTACAGGTCATCCCTGTCATAGCGCGGAAAAACGTGCAGGTGATAGTGCCACACGTCCTGCCCGCCGCCCGGCTCGTTATGCTGCCGTGTGGAGGTGCCATCACAACCGTACGCGGCTTTGAGGGCGAGCGCGACCCGCCGGGCGATCTAGTGAATCTCTGCCGCACATTCCGCGGGAAGATCGTAGATGTTCTCGAAGTGCGCGTTAGGAATGGCAAGGACGTGCCCCGGGTTGTTCGGCCACCAGTCTGCGGAGACGAGAGCAGTGACTTTCCCCGTCCGAAGCACAACATCCTCGGGTTGACTCCGTGCCCGCCGACCGCCCCAGATGACCTCCAGAAGGGTCGGAAGTAATCGGCGGGGGCGTGATGCAATATGTCCAGGGTGACCACCCGACCGTTAGAGCGCCGGGGTGAGCTGTTTAAGCCTGCCGAGGCAGGCACTCCAAAACAGCTCCTGCCCGTCCACAGGAGGGGCGACTTTCGAAATCAGCCTCGATGGGAGCCTGTGGTAAACTCCCCGGACCTTACACACCGTTCCCTCAGCGCCACAAGGAGCCTCCATGAAACGAATCACCACCGTTCTGCTGCTCGGCACCGCCGCCATCGCCCTGGCCCAGGGCACGACCTTCCTGACCATCGGGTCGGGCTCGACCACGGGTGTGTACTTCCCCGTCGCCACCGGCATGGCGAAGATGATCAACGACGCGGGGGCCGGGGTGCGCGCCAACGCCCGCTCGACGGGGGGCAGCGTCTTCAACGTGAACGCCCTCGCCACCGGGGAACTTGACGCTGCCATCGCGCAGAACGACATCGTGTACTACGCCTACAAAGGCACCGGTCTCCAGGCGTTCCAGGGCAAGGCGAATGGCAAGCTGCGGACGATGGCCGTACTGTACCCCGAGGTGCTGCACGTGGTCGCGCGCCGGGACGCGGGGATCAACTCCATCGCCGACCTGAAGGGCAAGCGCGTGGTGATCGGGGACCTGGGCTCGGGCACCGAGCAGACGGCGCGGCAGGTGCTGGAGGCGTACGGCCTGGGCCTCGACGACCTGGGGCAGGCGCTGCGCGTCTCGCCCGCCCAGGGCATCTCGCTGATGCAGGACAAGCGCGCCGACGCCCTCTTCTACACGGTCGGCGTGGGCGCCAGTGCCATCTCGCAGATCGCGCAGACGGTGGACGTGAAGATGGTACCCGTGAGCGGCAACCAGGCCTCCAGCCTGATCAAGAAGTACCCCTTCTACGTGCGCTACAACATCCCTGCCGGGAGCTACAAGGGCGTGGGCGCCACCGTGCCCAGCGTCGCCGTGCAGGCGACCCTGGTGACGACTACCGGCGTGTCCGAGGACGCCGTCTATAAGGCGATGAAGGCCGCGTTCGGCAACGAGACGGAGCTGAAGGCGATCCACCCCAGCCTGGCGAGCAACTTCAGCTATGCCAAGGCCGTCAAGGGTCTGCCCGCCCCCCTCCACCCCGGCGCCGTGAAGTTCTTCCGGGAGAAGGGCCTGAACGTCAAGTAACTGCCGCTGAGGCTCGCCGGGGCCAGCCGCCTACACCCTGCGGCTGGCCCCTTCTGTTCAAGGAGGAATGAGCAAACCATGAGTGACCCGACGAGACCGGTGTCCAGCGATTCTGCGTTCGACCATACCGGCATGACCGAGGGCGAGCGGCGAGCCCTGGAGATGGTGGAGGCGGCTGAAACCGGGGGCCGCAAGCTGTCCGGCTTCCCGCGCTGGCTGGTGACCGCCATCGCCATTGCCTGGTGCCTGTTTCAGATGTACGCCGCGCAGGTGGGCACCATCGACACGCTGCTGCTGCGCGCCACGCACCTGGCCTTCGCCTTCGCGCTCGCCTACCTGGTCTTTCCCTTTCGCAAGAAGCCGGGCCGACCGGAGACACGCGTACCCTGGCTCGACTGGATTCTGGGGACAGTGGCGGTGGGCACGGCGGTCTACCTGATCACCCAGTATCCCACCATCGCCAATGTTCAGGGCGGCGTGCTCAACTCGACGGACGTGTGGGTCGGCAGCGCGATGGTCATCCTGCTGCTGCTGGCGGCCTGGCGCACCATTGGGATAGCGATGCCCATCGTGGCGCTGGTGTTCATGCTCTACGCCCTCACCGGGCCGCGCGGCCTGATCCGGGGGGACCTGGGGCCGCAACTCCAGCTTCACGCCGGGCAGACCTGGCCGCAGGTGGTGGGGCAGCTCTTCGCCAACACCGAGGGGATTTTCGGCACGGCCATCGGGGTTTCGGCGCAGATCGTCTTCCTGTTCGTGCTGTTCGGGGCGATCTTCGACAAGCTGGGCGCGGGCGAGTGGTTCATGAATGTGGCGCAGGGCCTGCTGGGCGCGTTCCGGGGCGGCCCCGCCAAGGCGAGCGTCCTCTCCAGTGCCCTGAACGGCATCATCAGCGGCTCGGCGGTGTCCAACGTGGTGACGGGCGGGAACATCACCATCGGCACGATGAAGCGGGTGGGGTACTCGGCGGAGAAGGCCGGGGCCATTGAGGTGGCAAGCAGTTCCAACGGGCAACTAATGCCCCCGGTGATGGGCGCGGCGGCCTTCATCATGGCGCAGAACCTGAATATCGAGTACCGCACCCTGATCCTCGCGGCGGCCATTCCCGCCTTCCTGTGCTACTCGGCGCTCCTGGTCGTCACGCACATCGAGGCGCTGAAACTCGGGCTGCGCGGCCTGCCCCGCAGTGAACTCCCGCGCGTACGGCAGACGCTGCTCTCGGGCTGGTACTACCTCATCCCGCTGGGATATCTGATCGGCACGTTGACGATCAACCCGGACGCCACCCCCGAGCGCATCGCGCTGAACACCATTCTCCTGATGATTGGGATGATGTTCGTGCAGGAGGTTTGGCGGGCGGGCCGGGACAGGCGCGGCGCCGGACGCGGGCTGCTCGACGGCGGGCGGATGCTGGTGGAGGCCTTCGAGGCGGGGGCCCGGAGCATGATCGGCATCGCCATAGCCACCGCCGCCGCCGGGATCATAGTCGGCATCGTGACCATCACGGGGCTGGGCTTCGGGCTGGCGGATATCGTGCAGCTCGTGAGCAACGGGTTCCGCGACCTGCTGACGGGGCTGGCGGGGCTGCTGCCCGGTGTAAACGCGGCCTCGATCGCCACCTTCGGCGGAATCCTGATCGTGCTGTTTATGGCCCAGCTCATCGCCCTGATCCTGGGGATGGGCCTGCCTACCACCGCGAACTACATCTTGATGAGCGCGTTGATCGTGCCCATCATCGCCAAGATCGCGGGGCTGGACACGGGCAATCCGGCGCAGATGCTTCCCGCCCACATGTTCGTCTTCTACTTCGGGATCATGGCCGACTCCACGCCCCCCGTCGCGCTGGCCGCCTTCGCCGCCGCGGCGATCTCGGGGGGCAACCCGGTGGCGACCGGCGTGCAGGCCTTCCAGTACGAGCTGCGGACGGCCCTGCTCGCCTACATGATGTTCTTCAACCCGTCGCTGCTGCTCATTGCGAATAACAGGTTGGGTGGACTGCCCTGGTCGGAGGCCGTCCCGATGATCCTCTTCGCCTTTATCGGCCTGGTCGCCTTCAGCGCCGCCACCCTGCGCTTCCTGCACCGCCGGACCAACCTCCTGCAAACGCTGCTGCTGCTCGTCGCGTCGTTCATCCTGATCA
This sequence comes from Deinococcus apachensis DSM 19763, assembly GCF_000381345.1. Classification (NCBI taxonomy): domain Bacteria; kingdom Thermotogati; phylum Deinococcota; class Deinococci; order Deinococcales; family Deinococcaceae; genus Deinococcus; species Deinococcus apachensis. The sequence goes on from NZ_KB906398.1 coordinate 164,646, forward strand.
TCCCAACCCACATCCTCTGGAACCTCGCCGCGCTGGTTCTGATCGCCGTGGTGTACTTCTGGCAGAAGGCGGGGAGCCGGAGTGGGCCGCCCGCCGTGCCCGCGGTGTAGGAGCGATCAGCAGTCAGTCATCAGCAAAACCCCCGGTCTACTTGGCCGGGGGTCTCTTCTTGCTGACGGCCTACCTCGTGGCGATCTTCACCCGCCGCTCAAGCTGATCGGTGAAAAAGGTCATCACGGTGGTCAGGGAGAGGTAGACGGCGGCGATGGTGGTCAGCACCGGCACGGGCTGGAAGGTCTCGGCGGTGACCCGCGTTCCGGCCAGCGTGAGTTCCAGCAGCGAGATGGCGCTGGCGAGGGAGGAATCCTTGAGGAGCGCGACGATGTTGTTGACCAGGGGCGGCACCACGATGCGGAGCGCCTGGGGCAGCACCACCGTCTGCATGGTCTGCCCACCGCTCAGGCCCAGGCTGCGCGCCGCCTCGGTCTGCCCGCGCGGAATGGCGAGGATACCCGCGCGAACCACCTCGGCGTTGTAGGCTCCGACGTTTAGGGCCAGAGCGATCACCGCCGACCAGAATTCGTTGAGCTCCACCCGCAGGCCGAGGGCCTGCAGGAGGGGCGGCAGGGCGTTGTACACAAAAAAAATCTGCACCAGCAGGGGCGTGCCGCGGACCAGCCAGATATATAGGCCAGCGGGCGCCCGCACGAGCCACAGGGGACTCGTCCGCATGATGCCCGCGACTATCCCGACGGCCAGCCCGATCAGCCCGCTCACCAGCGTCAGTTGCAGGGTCATCCGCGCGCCCTGCACGAACAGGTCGGCGCGGGGGCCGATGGGCTCGGGGATCTGCCGCAGGATGAGCGTGATCAGCAGGAACAGCAGGTAGAAAGCGGCCGCTGCCCCGACCAGCCACCCCAGCATCGGGAGACCGCCCAGCGGCTGACGCGGCGCGGCTCTCGGAGCGGTCACGCCGCCTCCCGAGGCAGGGCCGTCAACTGTGAATCCCTCTCGTTTTTCATTTTGCCGATCATGTCACAGATACTTTCTGGGTAGTCGGTGCTCAGGCAGGCCAAACGGGCTCAGAGCCTTTGACGCAAGAAATCTTGTCGCTCTGTGGGCAGTGCGGGGCCTCCCGCGAGGCGCGCGGGAGGCCTCGGGCATGACAGTGTCTTGATGCCCACGGCCCCAAGCAGCCCCCAAAACGGCGGGGAAGGCTCTCCCGCTCGCCTTCCCCGCCGCGCGTCCAGCCGTGTTCAGCGGCAGCGGACGTCCTGGCCGAAGTACTGCTTGCTGATCTTGGCGTAGGTGCCATTCTTCATCGCCGTGGCGAGCGCGGCATTGAGCTGGCCCAGCAGGCTGCTGTTGCCCTTCTTGACGGCCATGGCGATGCGCTCGTTGAACAGCAGGTCGCCCTGCACCAGCTTGCCCTTCTGCGCCTTCACCACGTCGAGGCCGGTGAACTTGTCGCCCACCCAGGCGTCCACCCGGCCCGCCATGAGGGCGGCCTGCGCGTCGGTGTCCTTAGGGTAGGTCTTGACCTCGCCCACGCCGGGCACCTTGTTCACGTTCTCCAGGTAGGTCGTGCCCACCTGCACGCCGACCTTTTTGCCCTTCAGGGCCGCGGCCGTCAGGGGGCCGCCCGGCCGGGTCACGATGGCGCCGCCCGTGCAGTAGTGCGGGCTGGAGAAATCGACCGCCTTCTGCCGCTCGGGCGTGATCCCATGGCTGGCGATCACGAAGTCGTAGCGGTCCTGGTTCAGGCCGATCAGGAGGTTGTCGAAGGGTTGGGTCACCCACTGCACCTTCAGGCCCATCCCCTTGGCGAGCGCGTTGGCGAGGTCCACCTCGAACCCGGTGAGCTGATTACCCTTCATCAAGTTGAAGGGGGGAAAGGCCCCCTCGGTGGCGATCTTGATGGTGCCGCTCTGCTTGATGTCAGCCCAGGTGCGGGCCTCAGCGGTGCTGGCAAGCAGGGCGAGGGTACTCAGGGTCAGCAGGACTTTCTTCATGCGTGTTCCTCCGGTGATGGCTTCCGGCCCTCCGACTTGTGGACTTCTGGCGGATGGCAGCGGGATGGGGTGATGGGCCACTCTAGCGTCGCGTAAAGGACAGGTAAAGGAGACCGGGATGAGGAACAGGACAACTGGCACAAGAAAACGCGCCGCCTCGGGGAGAGGCAGCGCGTGCAGAGACGGGGCTCAGTCGTCGCCGGAGATGACCGTGGTCGAGTTGGGAGCGGTGTTCACCCCGGAGGTGGCGGCGGCCCGGGGGGCGCTGGCCGCGGCAGCAGTCCCAGCTCCCATGCCCGGGTACTCGTAGCCCAGGCCCAGGGTGTCAGCCTGGCCGCGCGTGCCGGTCGGAGTGCCGCGGTCGATGGCCTCCTCGCTGGCGTGGTCGAAGGCGTGCAGGCGCGTCTGGTCAAGCAGCAGCTCGATGTCGTCGCCCGGGTCCACCACGGCCTGCCCCTCCACCTTCGCCACGAGCTGCTGCCCGTTCACGTCGATGATCAGGTCGGTCTGCGCGCCCAGCGGCTCGACGACCACGACCTTACCGCGCAGAACGTTGCTGCCGCGCGGGATGTCGGTCTGGCCGGAAACGCCCATGTGTTCGGGGCGAATCCCCATGTACACGTCCTTGCCCTCGTAGGCCCTCAGGCTCTGCGCCAGGCGGCCCATCGCCGAGATGCGGCTGTCCCCGACCACGAACTCGCCGTTCTGGACCCGGGCCGACAGGAAGTTCATGGAGGGGCTGCCGATAAAGCCCGCCACGAACTTGTTCTGCGGGAAGTCGTAGAGGTTCATGGGCGTGTCGACCTGCATGATCAGGCCGTCGCGCATCACCACGATGCGGTTGCCCAGCGTCATCGCCTCGACCTGATCGTGGGTCACGTAGATGATCGTGGCGCCCAGGCGGCGGTGAAGTTGAGAAATCTGCGAGCGCATCTCCACGCGCAGTTTGGCGTCCAGGTTGGAGAGCGGCTCGTCCATCAGGAAGACCTTCGGCTCGCGCACGATGGCGCGGCCCATCGCCACGCGCTGGCGCTGACCGCCGGAGAGCTCCTTGGGCTTGCGGCCCAGCAGGTGCTCGATCTGGAGGATGCGCGCCGCGTCACGCACGCGCTTGTCGATCTCCTCCTTGGGGGTCTTGCGGAGCTTCAGGCCGAAGGCCATGTTCTCGTAGACGTTCATGTGCGGGTACAGCGCGTAATTCTGAAACACCATCGCGATGTCGCGGTCCTTGGGCGGTACGTCGTTCACGACGCGGTCGCCGATTCGCAACACGCCGTCCGAGATGTCCTCCAGCCCCGCAATCATCCGCAGCGTGGTGCTCTTGCCGCAGCCCGAGGGTCCGACGAACACCATCAGCTCACGGTCCGCGATGTGGAGGTTGAAGTCCTTCACCGCGTGGTGCTTCGTGCCGTAGCGCTTGTTGATGTTCTCCAGAATGACTTCCGCCATGAGTAGCCTACCTTTCGCCCCTGCTCTTGTCCGGGAAAGGGGGGAGTCGGACAACCGGGGTACGAGAACGAGAATCCCGGGGTTTACGCTGACGCTGGGCTGACGGGTGAAGTTTACCACGTCTGGAAGCTCGGCCCGCAGAATGCGCTGGACAGGTTGAGCAGGAAGGCGGGGACCACGCTGAACCGCTGAACAAGGTGAGGACGCTCGCGTTTCGGTGGCCCTGGTGCTTCCGGGCGGACGCGTGGGATCGTCCCTTGCCTCAAGCGCGAAGGGGGCGCGAGCCGTAGCCCACGCCCCCTCCCCTCCCCGCTTCTCTCAGCTCGCCTGGCCGAACTGCATGCGGAAGATGAACTTGGTCACCTCGCCCTTGAGGTTGTCGATCATGTCGTTGAACATGTTCGTCGCCTCGAACTTGTACTCGGTGAAGGGGTCGCGCTGGCCGTAGCCGCGCAGGCCGATGCCCTGCCGCAGCACGTCCATGCCGTGCAGGTGCTCCTTCCAGTGCTGATCCACGACCTGAAGCAGCACGTAGCGGCTGAGGCTGTTGAGCATGGTGGGGCTGAGCTCATCCTTGCGCGCGTCGAAGGTATCGGCCACCGCCTCCATCAGGTGGGCGTGGGCGGCGTCCGGCGTCATCGACCGCAGGGCCTCGAAGTCATAGGTTTCGAGCTGGGGCACGGCGTCGAGCATGTTCGTCCGCAGCGTCTCCAGGTCCCAGCTCTCGGGAGCCTGGTCGATGGGCGCATAGTAGGCGAGCTGCATCTCGGTGAAGTCGGCGATCATGCCCTCGGTCGATTCCTCGACGTCCTCGTCGGCACCGAGCAGCACCTCGCGGCGCTGGGCGTAGATGGTGTCGCGCTGCTTGCTCATCACGTTGTCGAATTCCAGGAGCTGCTTGCGGATGCCGAAGTTGCGGTCCTCGACGCGGGCCTGGGCGCGCTCGATGGCCCCAGTGACCATCTTCGCCTCGATGGGCTGCGAGTCGTCCATGCCCAGGCGGTCCATCATCGCCACCACGCGCTCGTTGGCGAACAGTCGCATCAGGTCGTCCTCGAACGAGACGTAGAAGCGGCTGCTTCCGGGGTCGCCCTGACGACCCGCGCGCCCGCGAAGCTGGTTGTCGATGCGGCGCGACTCGTGGCGCTCGGTGCCGATGATGTGCAGCCCGCCGAGTTCCTGCACCCGGGCGCGGTCGGCGACGATGTCCTTCTGGAGCTGCTGCGCCTGCTGGATGAAGTCGGCGGTCATGCCAGGAATCTGCATCCCAAGCTGCTGAGCCTCCGGGTCCTCGCGGCTGATCGCCTTGATGAAGGCCTCGGCCTCGGGGGCAAAGCGGCTGATGCCGAAGTTCTGCTCGATGGACTCGCCCAGGATGAACTCCGCGTTGCCACCCAGCATGATGTCGGTGCCGCGCCCCGCCATGTTGGTGGCGATGGTAACGGTGCCCGACCGGCCCGCCTGGGCAATGATGCTCGCCTCCTGAGCCTCGTACTTGGCGTTCAGGACTGAGTGGCGGATGCCTGCCTGCTGGAGCAGGGCGCTCAGTTGCTCGCTGGTGTCGATGCTCGCCGTGCCGATGAGAATGGGGCGGCCCGTCGCCTGCATCTCCTTGACTTCCTGCACGACCGCGTTGTACTTGCCCAGACGGCTGCGGTACACGAGGTCGTCGGCATCCTGGCGGATCACGGGCTTGTTCGTCGGGATCACCAGCACGTCCGAGCCGTAGATGTCGAGGAATTCCTTTTCCTCGGTCTTGGCGGTGCCGGTCATGCCCGCGAACTTGGTGTACAGGCGGAAGAAGTTCTGGTAGGTGATCGTGGCGAGCGTCTGGTTCTCGTTCTCGATCTTGACGCCCTCCTTGGCCTCGATGGCCTGGTGCAGCCCCTCGCCGTACCGGCGGCCCGGCATCGAGCGGCCCGTGAACTCGTCGATGATGATGACCTCACCCTCGGCGTTCACGATGTAGTCCTTCTCGCGGTGGTACAGCTCGCGGGCGCGGATCGCCTGGGTGATCATGTGCGCCTTGTCCATGTTCTCGGGGCTGTAGAGGTCACTCAGCGAGAGCAGCCGCTCGATCTTGGAGATCCCCTGCTCGGTGAGGTGGACCTGCTTGCCCTTCTCGTCAATGGTGTAGTCGCCGGTCGGCTCGGTGCGCTTGCCGGGCTCGGCGGGCTCACCCCGTTGCAGGCGGCGAATCAGCTTGGCATACACGTAGTAGAGGTCGGTCGCCTTCTCGGCGGCGCCCGAGATGATCAGCGGTGTGCGCGCCTCGTCGATCAGGATGGAATCCACCTCGTCCACGATGGCGAAGTTCAGGGGAGTGTCCGCCCGCAGCACGAGCTGTTCGCGGCTCTGCGCCATGTTGTCGCGCAGGTAGTCGAAGCCGAGTTCCGAGTTGGTGACGTAGGTGATGTCGCAGGCGTAGGCGGCCTGGCGCTGGTGCGGCTGGAGGTCCCGGCTCGCCAGCCCCACCGTGAGGCCCAGGGTGCGGTACAGCAGGCCCATCTCCTCCGCACCGACGCGGGCCAGGTAGTCGTTCACGGTGACGAGGTGACAGCCCTTGCCCTCCAGCGCGTTCAAGGCGAGGGCGAGCGTCGCCACAAGCGTCTTGCCCTCGCCGGTTCGCATCTCGGCGATGCGGCCCTGGTGGAGCGCCACGCCGCCGATAAGCTGCACGTCGTAGTGCCGCTTGCCGATAGAGCGGCGCCCCGCCTCGCGGATCAGGGCGAAGGCCGGGACAAGCACGTCGTCCAGGGACTCGCCGCCCTCTTGCACCCGCTTCCGCAGGGCCATAAAGGCCTCGGCGAGATTCTCGATCTTCATCGTCTCTTCTTCCAGCGCGTTGACGGGCTGCACCACCGTTTTCACGATGCGCGCCACGTCGCGCTGGTTGTTATCGAACACTTTGTTCAGGACACGGAACATGACACTGGAGTATAGCGCGACAGACCTGACGCTCGCCTAACAATTTCAGTGAGAACAGCGCAAGGAAGTTGATTTGAGGAGGCTCAATTTTGGCATGGTGGAATTTGGTCAGAACGACCAGAAGGGGGCGAGAATGACGAAGACGGTCAAGTTGCAGGACGCCAAGGCAAACCTGAGCCAGCTTATTCGCAAGGTGGAGGCGGGAGACACGGTGATCGTGACGCAGCACGGGAAACCGGCCGCACGGCTGCTTCCCATCGCGCCGGAAGAGGAGCAGCCGATTCGGATCGCGATTGAGGCGTTCCGCAATATTCCCAAGGGGGACGACATCGAGTTCGAGCGGGACAGGACGCCCTGGGGTGACATCGAACTGGACTTCGATTGATGCCCTACCTTCTCGATACCAACACGGTCAGCGAGACGGCCAAGCTTCGCCCTAACCCCGGCCTGATGGGGTTTCTCGCCTCGGTGCCTCTGCCAGAGACGTACCTGAGCGCCATTACCGCCGGGGCGATCGAGTCCGGCGTCGAACGCTTGGATGACTCTGCACGCCGTGCCCAGCTCCGTGCCTAGGCAAACGGGCTGCTCGACCTGGACTATGCAGGCCGCATCCTGCCTGTCACGAAGGAGGTCACGTGGGCGCAACTCGTCCCCCGAAGCGGCAAAACGCCCGCTCAGCTTCCCAGGATGGACGCCCTCCTCGCCGTCACCGCCCTGCACCACGGCCTCACCCTAGGTATGCGCAACCCTGCGAATTCTGAGAGCTTCGGCGTGCCGCTGCTTAACCCCTGGGAAGCCTGACCCTCAGGCGTTCGCCAGCGGCGCATACGCCACCGCGCCCTCATTAAGGAGACTCGGGGAACGCCCCGCCCTAATTGATGCCGCCCCCGCCAGCGCGATCATCGCCCCGTTGTCGGTGTTCAGGCCCTTGCCGGGGAAAACGGTCCTTACGCCGCTCGCCGCAAAGGCTTCCCGCAACGCCCGGTTCGCTGCCACACCGCCCGAGACGACGACCGTGTCCCGCCCATAGGCCTGAGCGGCGCGCAGCGTCGTCTTGACCAGGAAACGCACGGCGGCCCGCTCGAAGCCTGCCGCGAGGTCTTCCGGCTTCGCCCCGGCCCGGTGGGCGAGGAGCGCCGCCGTCTTCAGACCGCTGAAGGAGAAGTCGAAGCCCTTCTGCCCCTGGAGCGGCTCCTTGAACCCCACGGCGTCCGGGTCTCCTTTCAAAGCCGCCTCGCTGATCGCCGGACCGCCCGGATACCCCAGTCCCGCCAGACGCGCGATCTTGTCGAACGCCTCGCCCGCCGCATCGTCGCGGGTGGCGCCGACGAGGATGTACTGACCGTCGCGCGGCACGTCGAAGAGGTGGGTATGCCCACCGCTGACCACCAGGGCGAGGTACGGGGTTTTCAACTCCGCGTCACTCGCCGCCGCGAAGATGTGGCCCTCCAGATGATGAGCGGCGTAGAAGGGCACGCCCAGCGCCTGCGCCAGCCCCTTGCCGTACATCAGGCCGACGAGCAGGGCACCGACGAGGCCGGGACCGGAGGTGGCGGCGACAGCACCGAGGTCCGAAATCGTCAACCCCGCTTCGGCCAGCGCGTCCCCCGTCACGGCATCAATGCGCTCCACATGCTCGCGGCTTGCCATCTCGGGCATCACGCCGCCGTACCGGGCGTGGACGGTCTGGGACCACACTCGGTTCGCCAGCACCCGCACCCCCCCGTCCGGCGCGAGTTCCACCACGCCCACCCCCGTGTCGTCGCAGGAGGTGTCGATGCCAAGGATTCGCAGGGGACCGCTCATCGCGCGGGAGTCTAGCAGGGGTAGGCCAGGCGGACGGGGCGGGAAGGCACCAAGCAGGCGTAGGGTGGGCTCATCCCAAGGAGACCGCTGCCCATGCGTCTGCGTTAAAGCCGCTGCTACAGCCCCGCCGATCTGCGCCTGCTGCTGACGGGAACGGGTTTAAAACTGGAGGAAGTATGGCCCGGCGGGGCCTATGACCCCCAGGCGGGCGTGTACCACCCGGAAGTTCCGCTGGGACAAAGCATGACGTACGTCGCCGTCCTCCGACCCGCCTGGCTACCAGTGCCGGGGGTCGCTCTCCCGCTCCTCGGCGAGCAGCCACAGCGAGCGGCCCTGTGCGGCGGCCTCGCGCTGAGCGTCAAGGAGGACGCGCTCCAGTTCGGCTCCCAGTTGGCGGTGGCGCTTGCGGAAGTGTTCGTAGTCGCACAGCACGAGCGCGAAGCGGGCCGGGCGGGCATTGGGATCGGTCAGAACGTCATACAGGGCGTCCCAGTTGCGTCCAAAGCTCTCGGTCAGGGCCAGGCCGCGCAGGAAGGCGAGCATCAGGCTCTCCTTGTCGCGGACCCGCGAGAGATCGACCTCGCGCACCGAGACCAGATACCCGGCGGCCACGATGCGGGGGTCGTGCGGCGCCGTCTGGATGCCCTGGGGGGCTTCCCTAAAAACGTTCATCACGGGTGGATTCTCCGGAAAGAGGTGTAGTGGTCGGCGCTATAATAGCACTCGGCATCGGGTGGAGTGACGGCCGTGCAGACGATGCGCCGCGTTCCTCTATCCCCCTCGCCCGGCGTTTGCACGGTGTACTCGCGGTAGCCGCCACTTGACCGCCGGGGCAGGATGCCCTCCCGGTTGCCGAAGACGCTGCCGTCCTTGCGGTAGGGAAAGGGGCCGCCCGCGCGGATCAGGCGCAGGGTGCGCCGGCCCTCGGGCGGGAGGTCGGCGGCGGCGATGAAGGGCAGGCCACTCTGGGGATCACGGGTGGCGCGGGCGGTCGTGGAGGTCCGGGTCTGCGCCTGCCCCGCCTGGTTGTCCGAACTGGGAGTGTCACAGGCGGTCAGCACGCCCAGCAGCAGGGCCGGACACAGGACGCTGGACAGGAAGCGGCGCAACCTCACGTTCAGGAGTGTACGGCGCTCCTTCCGACTCCTCCTTAACCTTCCCCGGCGGCCTTTTCATTCAGCCAGGCGAGGAGGTCGGCCAGCAAGAAGGTCAGCCCCTTGTACGTCACCTGCTCGGGGGTCATGGTTTGCAGGGCGGCGGCTAGGGCATGAGCGTGGTCCGGGTCCGCCACAGCCTCTCGCAGCGGGTAGATGTAGGGCCGGATGGTGAAAAGTGCCCCCTGAGACTCTGGAAAACCCGTCAGCGTCTGCCGTTCGACACGCAGGAAGGCCTCATCCGGGTCGAATGGGGTGGAAGTGGCGCGGTCCTCATCGGGCGGCGCGGCGGGGTGGTGGTCGAGGCGGTCACTCATCGCCACACCCCAGGCGAAACGGACGAACGGGCCGCGGGTAATGACCGCGTCCACCAGTTTCGGAGCCGTCCTGTTCATCGGGCCGCTTCCCGCCACCGGCAGATGCACCGCCACGAAGTCCCGGCCCAGCTTGTCGCGCGGGTCCCAGTGCTGGGGCGAGAGCACATGGACGGCGGCGAGCCAGTCGCGCCCGCTCCGGGGATCACGGGCGACCAGCGCGAGGTCCTCGGGTGCGTTCAGTCCCAGGAAATCGAGCGTGTTCACGGGCGTCACGTCCGCGACAAGAGGGGCAAGGGGCGCGGGAAAGCGTTCCAATCCCTCCACGCCTCCCCAGAAGGGATCAAGCTGGGCAGCCCAGCCCAGCAGCGCATTGCGGAAGGTTCGCCCGTCCCAGGTCATCACCCCGCCGCTCTCGGCGGCGAGGGTGCGGGCGATGAAGGTCAGCGCGACCCGGCGGAGTTCGGGGGCCAGGCCCGCCTCCCCCACGTACTCGTACAGGGCTCGGCGGTGCGCGGCCACCTTGGTCGCCACGAAGCGCCCGTACTCGCGGTCCAGGGCGAAGGTGTGGGTCTCCACCGGCTCGCCCTCCGCCCAGGGCACCCGTTGTGCCCCCAGACGGAAGAGGCCCGCCGACACGCTGTAGACGCCGTTCAGGAAGGGGCGGTACAGGGTCGGCGGGCTGTCGAACACGGCCCTATTCTGGCAAAAGGGGGGCGTGGCCTACAGTCCCCCGTTCGCCAGCCGCCCAGTCGCCACGAGGACGAGGATCAGCACGCCGACGACCACGCGGTAGACAGCAAACCCCTTGAAGTTGTTGGTGGACACGAACCTCAGCAGCCACCCGATGGCGAGGTAGGCAACCACGAAGCTGACGACGGCCCCCAGCACCACGTTCAAGAGGCCGATCTGCCCCAGCAGGTCCCGGCTCTTGATGAAGTCGAGGAGCGCCGCGCCGCCCAGCGTGGGCACCCCCAGGTAGAAGGAGAACTTCGTGGCGGTCGGGCGGTCCAGGCCCACGGCCATGCCGCCCAGAATGGAGCTGGCGCTGCGCGAGAAGCCGGGCCACAGGATCGCCAGGCACTGCAAGGCGCCGATCAGGAAGGAGCGGCCCACCCCGATCCCCTTGAGGTCGTGAACGGTGGGCGTGCTTTTGCGGCTCTCGATCAGCCACATCAGCACGCCGCCCACGATGAGCGCCCAGGCGACCACGCTGGGCCGGAAGAGGTTCGCCTTGATGGTGTCGCCGAAGAGCAGCCCGAGAATGACCGCCGGGATGCAGGCCACAATCACGCCCAGCCACAGCCGTTGGGTCGGCTGGTCCCGGCCGATGTCGCGCCCCTGCTGCACGAAATCACGCCAGTAGTGCGCCAGCACCGCCAGGATCGCGCCGCCCTGGATGACGACCTCGAAGGTGTCCTTGATCTCCTTGCTCCACGGCACGCCCATCAGGTTCCCGGCCACGATCAGGTGCCCGGTGGAGCTGATGGGCAGGAATTCAGTGATGCCCTCGACGATCCCGTAGATGATGGCGTAAAACCAGTCCATGTCCGGGGGAGGCTAGCACCTCGGGAACATGGTGTACCTCATGACAAAGGTGGAGGCGGGCCTGAAGTGGAGACTGTGGCCATGATGTTCGGCGAATACCTGCGCCGCTGGAACCTGACCCCCGACGGTGACCCCATCCACACCCACAGCAGCGACCTGTTGCCGGTAAAGTTCGCGGGAGAGCCCGCCATGCTGAAGCTGCCGCGCGGCGCCGAGGAACGCTTCGGCGGCCTGCTGATGCTGTGGTGGAACGGTGACGGGGCTGCCCGAGTGCTCGATCACGACGAGGCGACGGGCGCGCTGGTGCTGGAACGTGTGACCGGGCCGCGTTCACTCGTGCGGATGGTTCACGAGGGCCAGGACGACGGGGCCTCCCGCATCCTCTGCGCGGTGGCGGCCCGGCTCCACGCCCCGCGCCCGGCGCCGCTTCCCGAACTCGTGCCGCTGGAGACGTGGTTTCGCGCCCTCGAACCCGCCTCGCGGCAGTACGGGGGCATCTTGGTGGACTCCGCCTCCGCGGCCCGGCACCTGCTCGCAGCCCCGCAGGACCTGAGTGTGCTGCACGGCGACCTGCACCACGAGAACGTGCTGGACGGCGGCCCTGAGGCACAGGGGGGGCGCGGCTGGCTGGCGATTGACCCCAAGCGGCTGCTCGGGGAACGCGGCTTCGACCACGCCAACATCTTCTGCAATCCCGATCTGAAGGTGGCTGCCGCACCCGGACGCCTCGCGCGTCAGGCTCACGTCGTGGCCGAGGCGGCAGGGTTAGACCGCGGTCGCCTGCTCCAGTGGGTCCTCGCTTACGCGGGCCTCTCGGTGTCGTGGTGGTTGGAGGACGGGAGGCACGACGAGGCCGAGCCTGTGCTGGAAGTCGCCCGAATTGCGGCGGCGGAACTGCGGCGGGCGTAGGGGAGAACTCCCCTACTTCCCGATGTCCAGTTCCAGGGCTTTCATCGCGGCGAGCATCTCCTCCGGCGTTACCCCGAGATGGGCATTCACGCATTGGAGGAAGGCCACGTCGAATTCCCGGGCATCGCACTCGGGGTAATAAGACTGGAGCAGGTTATTCCCGGGCGTCGCCGTCCGGTCCTCGGGCGGGAACATGGTGTAGACATACCGGGTGAAATGGGCCCACCACTGGGTGCTGGGAATCGTGCTTCCCGGCATGAGCGGCCTGCCCTGTTCGGCGAACATATCGATCTTCCCGCTGGCCGGGTCCCGGCTATTCAATAAAAAAGCGACCCTAGCGTTGAAGAAACGAGCGTCCTGTGTATCGAGAGCGGCCAACTCCGGGTGCCTTGCCAGCAACTTAACCTCACACGCCACGCCGGAAAGGTAGAGAGCCGCCTCCTCCATCAGCGCCACCGCCGCATCCTGATGGAGAACCTCGTGGAACAGGTTGCAGGCGCTCAGCGCGAAATGCTCGAAGCGCCGGGCATCGTTGAAATCGATATACATCTGCCCCCGGGTCGTCAACCGAACCCTCGCGGCGGCGGCGTCCTCCGAGCCGGAGAACTTCAGAAAGGCGACCGCCTGCACCTTGTCCTGGCCGGACTCGGTCCTGGCGTCCACAATGAAATCGGCCACCTTCGGGTCGCGGGCCGTGGCGGTGTAGGCGACCAGGCTGGCCCGCAACGTCGGGTCGGCGATCTTCTGCCGGAGCTTCGGGTCGCCGAACAACGCCAGCATGGCCTGCTTGCCCTGGGGATCATTCAAGTACTCCACGTCCAGATACCCGGTGAGCTGGGCAAGCATGCTCGCCTCGTCCAGCGCCGGACCAGGGGCGGGAGCAGTGACGGTCGCCGCCGGATAGAGATTCCGCGGGAACCTGTTGATGTTTCCGGGTGACCTTGGACCCGACTTCAGAGGGTCTTCGGCAGCCGGTGGCGGGCAGGTGTCGCTGACCGTGCAGGGTGGGGGCGGCTGGGGTGCGGGGCAACCTGATTCTTCACAGGGCGTGGCGGGCGCCGGGTCCGGTGATGATCCGCACGCGCTCAGCCCGGCCAGGGCAACCACCCCCAGCAGCCAGCGGCGGCCAGCCCGCGCCACCGTTTCTGTGAAGTTTTTCATACTCCAAGGTACTTCTCACCGAGGTCTCAATGATGAGTCAGGAACCGCCCGTCCTTCTTCACCTGCCCGAGCGGTCTGGTTTCCGCCTTCCTCCGACCTGCTATACTCCCCGTTTGGGTGCCCCCGTGACCCTGCCTGCGCGTGCTGGAACGTCGCGTGCGGGCCTGGCCGCAGAAGCGTCTCACCGGGCGTGCGGCTGGCGCGAGGACGGCAAACTTTTTCCCGACCAACGTTCAGGAGTCAACGTGTCGTACATCTCCATGAAGCAGCTCCTCGAAGCGGGCGTCCACTTCGGGCACGAGACCAAGCGCTGGAACCCCAAGTTCAAGCGCTTCATCTTCGCCGAGCGCAACGGCATCTTCATCATCGACCTGCAAAAGACCCTCAAGCAGATCGACCGCAGCTTCGACTACATCAAGGACCTCTCCGAGCGCGGGGGCGTGATCCTCTTTGTGGGCACCAAGAAGCAGGCCCAGGAGATCGTGGAGCTGGAAGCCCGCCGCACCGGCATGCCCTTTGTCACGAGCCGCTGGCTGGGCGGGATGCTCACCAACTTCCGCACCATGCGGACCCGCATCGACCGCCTGAACGAACTCGACGACATGTTCGAGTCGGGCCGCATCAATGACCGCCCCAAGGCCGAGCGCATCGCCCTGAGCGCTGAGCGCGAGCGGCTGCTGCGCTTCGTCGGCGGCATCCGCAAGATGACCCGCCTGCCCGACGCGATCTTCGTGGTGGACCCCACCAAGGAAGTCATCGCCGTGCAGGAGGCGAACAAGTTGGGCATCCCCGTGATTGCGCTCGCCGACACCGACTCCGACCCCGACGTGATCGACTACATCGTGCCCGGCAACGACGACGCGATTCGCTCGATCCAGCTCATCACGCACCGCATCGGTGACCTGGTGGTCGAGGCGCGCGGCGGCGGCGAGGACGTGAGCGGTGAGCGCGTCGGGGCCGACAACGCTGACATTGACGCGGCGGAGCAGGGCGAGGAAGGCGACACCACCCAGCTCACGAGCAGCCAGGGCCGCTCCTAAACCCCGATCACCTTCTCCCCGGGGGCGTTCGGAGCGAGGCTCGGTCCGCCCCCTCTTCGAGCCGAAAATCCACTCCAGGAGGTATGCAACCATGATGGAATCGATCAAGAAGCTGCGCGAGCTGACCGGCGCGGGCATGATGGACGTGAAAAAGGCCCTCTCCGACGCGGGCAACGACGAGGACAAGGCCATCGCCCTGCTGCGGGAGCGCGGTATCGTGAAGGCCGCCAAGAAGGCCGACCGCGAGGCGAAGGAGGGCCTGGTGCGCTTCGTCGTGAACGGCAACAAGGCCGCCATCGTCGAGGTGAACTCCGAGACCGACTTCGTCGCGCGCAACAGTGACTTCCAGGCGCTCGTCGAGCAACTGGCCCAGGCCGCGCTCCAGGCGGGGACGAACGACGTGGAGGAGTTTCGCAACTTCACGCTGAACGGCGACACCGTGGGCAACACTGTCGCGGCGGCGGCGGGCAAGATCGGCGAGAACCTGGTGCTCAACCGTGTCGCCTACATCGAGGCGGGCGAGGGTGAGAACGTGGCCGGGTACGTCCACTCCAATGGCAAGATCGGCGTGTTGGTGGACCTGGCGGGCGGCAGCGAGGCGCAGGCGAAGGACGTGGCACTGCACGTGGCCGCCGAGCGTCCCCAGTACCTGACGCGTGAGGAAGTGAACGCCGAGGATATCGAGAAGGAGCGCGAGATCCTCACCAACAAGGCGCTCAACGAGGGCAAGCCCCAGCAGATCGTGGAGAAGATCGTCTCCGGCCAGATCGGCAAGTTCTACGAGGACAAGGTTCTCCCCGAGCAGCGGTTCGTGAAGGACAACAGCGTGACTGTGGGGCAGTACCTGGGGAACGCGACGATCAAGCGCTTCGTGCGTTTCGAGATCGGCGCGTAAATACGGAACGGGGCGGCGCTGTGTCTCCAGGGGCACCGGGCCGCCCTTTTCACAGGCCGCTTTCCTCCTCCGCGCCCAGCGGCCCTCCCCGGGTTCGCTGGGCGTTTTGCCGCTCTCCCCCACCCTGCGAGGTCAACGTTCATGTTCAAACGCGTCTTGCTCAAACTTTCCGGCGAATTTCTCGCAGGCCAAACTCCGGATGACGGGTCCGGCTTCGGCATCAGCCCCGGGACGACGGCGGGGCTCGCCCGGCTGATCACGGGTGCCCTGGAGGGCACCGGGGTGGAACTGGCCGTAGTGATCGGCGGCGGCAACCTGTGGCGCGGCGCCCGCAACGGGAACGGGATGGACCCCGCCACCGCCGACTACATCGGAATGCTGGGCACGGTCATGAACGCGATGGCCCTTCAGGACGCGATGGAGACGGCGGGGCAGCCCACCCGGGTGATGACCGCTATCCAGATGGCGCAGGTCGCCGAGCCCTACATCCGCCGCCGGGCGATGCGTCACCTGGAAAAGGGCCGCGTGGTGATCTTTGGCGGCGGCAACGGGGCGCCCTTCTTCACGACGGACACGACGGCCACCCTGCGGGCGCTGGAGATCGGCGCGGACGTGGTCCTGATGGCGAAGAACAAGGTGGACGGCGTGTACGACTCCGACCCACGCAAGAACCCAGACGCGCAAAAACTTGACCATCTCAGCCACCGGGAGGTCGTGGAGCGCCGCTTGGAGGTCATGGACGCCACCGCCCTGACCCTGTGCATGGACAAGGGGCTGCCCATCGTGGTGTTCGACCTGTTCGAGGAGGGGAACCTGCGCCGTCTCCTCGCGGGCGAGCGGGTGGGCACGCTGATCGAGAGTTAGGACGTGGGGGGAGACTATTTCCCCCGTTCCCACGATCCCCGCTACAATTCAACCGTTCCAAGTTCCCTGCCCCAAAGGAGACCCCCATGGCGGACATGAAAGCCATCAACGCGGACGCGCGCGAGCGCATGGGCAAGGCCATCGAGGCGCTGGAGAACAACCTCAGCGTGTTGCGGACGGGCCGCGCCAACCCCGGCATCCTCAAAAAGGTCATGGTGGACTACTACGGCTCCACCATGCCTATCGACCAGGTGGCAAGCATCACCACGCCCGACGCGCGCACCCTGGTCATCACGCCCTGGGACCGGGGGGCGCTGAACCCCATCGAGCGCGCGATCCGCGACAGTGACTTGGGCCTGAACCCCAACAACAAGGGCGACACCATCTTCATCAGCCTGCCCATGCTGACCGAGGAGCGGCGCCGGGACCTGGTGAAGAACGCGAAGAACTACGCCGAGGACGCCCGGGTGGCGGTCCGCAACATCCGCAAGCAGGCGCTCGACGAGGTCAAGAAGCTTGAGGGCATCAGCAGCGACGACATCAAGCGCGGCGAGGTCGAGGTGCAGAAACTCACCGACGAGTTCATCGGCCGGGTGGACACGACCTTCCACAAGAAGGAGCAGGAAATCCTCGGGTGATACTGGCCTGCCCTGATTCCAGAACATCCGGACAAGACACCGGATGTTCTTTCATCGCCGCAGGCCGGTATTCTTTGCCACTCGCTCTGCTCGGGTTCGCCTTCGACTCACCGCAAGTCCGTCTGATACGGTTTCGGTCCCATCCGTTATCGAATCGGGAAAGCGCCGACAGGGGAACTCCTTTCCCGGCAACCGTTTTGTTCCTGCTCGCGCTGCTCGGGTTGAACAGGTACAAACACTGTTCAACCGGAATCCGTATGAGGCGTCCCCTCGCCAGCTCCCGGCGACGCGTTGTTGGAACCCACGATGAGTGGCTCGTGGACGGTGGAGACGCCCGGCCTTTCCCGTGGAGGTCCCCGTGGAGTCCCTGAGCTCCCGCGTCCTGACCTCGGTCGTGGGGTTCACCATCATCAGCGTGATCGTGTGGATCGGCTGGGTGACGCTGCTGCCCACGCTGGTGGTGCTCTCGGTGATGGGCCTCTTCGAATACATCCGTATGCTCGACCGCAACGACATCGACGTGCGGCGAATCAGCCTGGCGGTGTTCGGCACGGCGATCATCGTGGCGAGCCTGCCCATGTGGCCGCAGACCCCCTGGCCCGGCGGCTCCTGGCGCGAGGCGGTCCTGACCGTCGCCGTCGGCTACATGCTGGTGATGGAGGTTATGCGGCCCGGCGAGCGCCCGCTGGAGCGCATCGTGTACTCGCTGTTCGGGCTGCTGTATATCCCGTGGCTGCTGGGCTACTTCCTGATGCTGCGTTACACCCCCAATGCCGGGGACGGCCTGCTGTACTTCGCGCTGCCGCTCCTCGCCACCTTCGCTGCCGACATCGGCGGGTATTTCGGCGGGTACTTCTTCGGGCGGCGCAAACTCGCGCCGGAGATCAGCCCGGCTAAGACAGTCGAGGGGGCCATCGGGGGCTTTGCCTTCAGCTTCCTGATCGTGCTGCTGCTCTCGCAGTTCACCCACATCTGGTCCCCGCTCGAAGCCCTGCTGTACTCCATCCTGGTCGCCAGCGCCTCGCAACTGGGCGACCTGGCCGAGAGCCTGCTCAAACGGGCGCTGAGGACGAAGGACAGCGGCACCAGCCTGCCGGGACACGGGGGTTTTCTGGACCGGCTGGACAGCCTGCTGTTCGCGGTCCCGGCGACGTATCTGTTCCTGAATATCAGCGTGTTCACGCGGTAGGGCCGTGAACTGTAGGGGAATGGCCTCTTTTCCCACAACCTCCGACCTACGTCCCACATCTCCTGCCCGTCTTGCGCCATCCTGTCTTCTAATGAAGCTCACGGTTCTGGGCAGTACGGGCAGTATCGGCACGCAGACGCTGGATGTGGCGCGGGGGCGGGGGTGGCTGATCGGGGCTCTGGCGGCGGGGCGCAACCTCGACCTGCTGGAAGCCCAGGTGCGCGAGTTCCGCCCGGGGGTGGTGAGCGTGGCGGGGGAGGTGCTGGGTGAGGCCCGCTCCCGCTTCCCGGGGACGCGCGTGATCGCGGACCCGGCCGAACTCGCCGCGCTCCCTGCTGACGTCGTGGTGAACGCGATGAGCGGCCTGCCCGGGCTCCCGCCGACGCGGGCGGCGTTGGAGGCCGGGCGGGCGGTGGCGCTGGCGACGAAGGAGGCGATGGTCACGGCGGCGGACCTGATCTGGGAGGCGGCGGCGCGGGGTGGTGGCCGGGTGATTCCGGTGGACTCGGAACACACCGGCGTGTACCAGTGCCTGACCGGCGAGCACCTGGGGGACGTGGCCGAACTGATCCTCACGGCGAGCGGCGGCCCCTTCCGGGAGGGCCCGGCGGACCTGAGCGGGGTCACGCCCGAGCAGGCCCTGCGGCATCCTTCCTGGAGCATGGGACCGAAAATCACCATCGACTCCGCCACCCTGATGAACAAGGGGCTGGAGGTGATGGAGGCTGCCTCCCTGTACGGCCTGCCCCTCTCGCAGGTCAGCGTGGTGATTCACCCGCAGAGCGTGGTCCACGCTGCGGTGCGCTTCCGGGACGGCAGCCTCAAGGGGCAGTTCGGGCCGACCGACATGCGCCTTGCCATCGCCTACGCCATCGACGCGGCGCCGAGCGGGATGCGCCGCCCCGGCGACGTACTCGGCGCGCGGCGTGGGCCTGAGGTCGCCGGACACCTGAGCTGGCCGCTGCGGGGCAACTGGGAGTTCCGCGAGCCCGACGCCGCCCGTTTCCCCTGCCTGGGCCTGGCCTACCGGGCAGGCGAGGCGGGCGGCCTTCTCCCCGCTGCCTTGAATGCGGCGGACGAGGTGGCCGTGCCCGCCTTCCTGGCCGGGCAGATCGGTTTCATGGATATTCCCCGGCTGATCGAGCGGGTGCTGGACGAGACGCCACGGGGTGCGCTGTCCTGGGACGCCCTCGCCCAGATGGAGGCCTGGGCCACTGCGCGGGCGCGCGAACTCGTGGGTGCCGGGGTGCGGGCGTGAACCTCCTCCAGAGCATCGCGGCGGCCCTCACCCCCGCGGGCTTGCTGTGGACGCTGCTCATCATCGGGGTGGCGACCTTCCTGCACGAACTCGCGCACTTCGCGCTGGCCCGCTGGCAGGGGGTGGCGGTCAAGTCCTTCAGCGTGGGGATGGGACCGGTGCTGCTCAAGCGGCCCTGGCGCGGCACCGAGTGGCGCCTGAGCCTGCTGCCCATCGGCGGCTACGTGGAGATTGACGGCATGGCGCCGGAGGAGGGGCCGGGCGGCACGTACCGCCAGCCCACACGCGGCTTCGCGGCCCTACCCGCGTGGGGCAAGATCGCGGTGCTGCTTGCTGGACCGCTGATGAACCTGGTGCTGGCGATTGGGCTGATGACAGTCACCTTCAGCTCGCAGGGTATCCCGGCACTCGACCGCGTCCGCATCGAGACGGTGAGGAACAACTCGCGGGCTCAGGCGCTCGGCCTCCAGCCCGGGGACGTCATCACGGCGCTGAACGGGCGGGACATTCCCGACACCGTCACGGCCAGCGGGGCTGCCCGTCCCGGCTGGGAGAGCCTGCGCGACGTCCTCGCCACCGCGGGCCGCAAGACGCTGACCGTCGAGCGGAACGGGGCGGCGCGGGACATCGCCTTCGACTGGCAGCCGCAGGTGAACGGGACCCGGCAACTCCTGGGAATCAGTTATCGGCCGGACGTCCAGCCCGCCAGCGTGCCCGTCGCCTTCCGAACCTCCCTTCAGACGACTGCCGAGGCGGTGCCGCAGATTCTGCGCGCCTTCGGGGGCCTTTTTACCCGCTTTTTCAGCCTGGACTTCTCACAGGATCAGAACGTGAGCGGCCCCATCGGCACGGCGGAGGTCGTGAGCCGCGCCGCCGCGCTGAGCCCCTGGGCGCTCGTGCAGGTCGCCATATTGCTCAACCTCTCGCTCGCCTTTTTCAACCTGATCCCGATTCCCGGGCTGGACGGCGGGCGCATCCTGCTCGTCCTGGTGGGGGCACTGCGGGGTCGTCCCCTCACGCTCTCGCAGGAGCAGGCGATCAACCTCGCGGGCTTCGCGTTCGTGATGCTGTTGATGGTGTTCGTGGTGGTGCGGGACGTGAGCCGGTTTTTCTAGAGGGGTCAGCGGTCAGAAAGGACGGGGGGGTCCACCCAGGCTAGGATCTCCACTCGGTTCCTCCCCTGGAAGCTGCGCTGATGGACCGATGATGCCCGTGGCGCGCCCCCTCACCCCGGCCCTCTCCCACGAGGGGAGAGGGCCAGAACCACTCAAGAGGACGGGGGCACAAGCAAGTGGTCCTCGGTGAAGATCCAAGCCTGGTGCCCACCAACCTGCCTGGGGGCACCCCTTGAACTCGCCGTTCAGGTCGCGGCGCTGGGTTCCTCCTTGCCGCCGCGGCCCTCGACGAAGTTCTGGATGGATTCCAGCGCCTTGTCGATGCCCTCCTGAATCTGGTTGTCGGAGGGGGCCTGGCCGGGCATGTCCTGATTGGGGGCGCGCTGGGGGTCGGGCTCGAAGCGCAGGCGCACGGTCACCTCGGAGGCGCTGTCGCCGTTGGACCTCACCTCCAGGGTACCGGAGTAGCTGATCTCGCCGTCGCTGCCCCACTCCAGGCGGTGGTTCCGGGGGTCCTGACGGAAGTGGCCGTCCGCGTGGTAGTGGTGGCCCTGGGCCTCACCCTCGACCTCGACCCGCTCGCCATCCTGAGGCTCGGCACGTTTGGTGGTGGGCAGATACTGGGGAAGGTTGCGAACGTCCGAGACGAACGCGAAGACCTGGTCGGGGGTGGCCTGAATCATCTGGGTGCCTTGGTACTCCATACGCGTCTCCAGGGGGAATGCGGGCGAGCGGTGCCGGAACGGTCAGGGTCAGCGTACGTGCGCCGTTCCCCCGGACCGTGAAGGAACGGCAACGGCAGACTTTAGTTGGGCAGGAGAAGGCGGGCTCCGGGTCATGCCGTACCGCCGGGCACGGACGGTCCCAGCCCGAAAGCCTTACCATAGGCCCCGATGCAAGGCCCACAGGCGCGCGTGGCGGTCGTGATCCCCGCCTTCAACGAGGAGGAGACGGTGGGGGGCGTGGTCGCGGCGGCGCGCACCCTCACGCCCGAGGTCGTCGTGGCGAGCGACGGCAGCAGCGACGGCACGGCGTGGGCCGCGCGGGAGGCCGGGGCCACCGTCGTGGAACTCAGCGAGAACGCGGGCAAGGGACCGGCGCTCAAGGCCGCCCTGGAGGCCACGGACGCCGAGTACGTGGTGATGCTCGACGCCGACCTGGTGGGCCTGACGCGCGAGCACCTGGAGCGGCTCCTGAGGCCCGTCGTGGCGGGTGAGCTGGATATGGCCATCGGCGTGTTCGAGGGCGGCAGCTTCGCCAGCGACTGGGGCAACAAGCTCACGCCGCACCTCAGCGGGCAGCGGGCCTGCCGCCGCGACTGGCTGCTCGGGGTGCCGCATCTGGGCGAGGAACGCTGGCCCGAGCCGCCCATCACCCATTACCTCAAGGTGACGGGGGCGCGCTGGGACTACGTGGAGCTGGGCCAGGTGCGCCAGGTCCTCAAGGAGACCAAGCGCGGCTTCTGGCGGGGCGCGCGGGCCCGCACGAAGATGTACGCCGACCTCCTCACGTACCGCAGGCGGCGGAAGCGGGGCGAGCGGGGGAGTTCCTGAAGATGCCGTGGGCAGGGGAAGCTTCTTCCTCCACGCTCCGTAGCCCCTACACTCCTGCTATGTTCAGCCCGCCGAACGCCGAAGTGGGCCGATTGCTGAGCCGCCTGACAAAGGACGTCGGGCAGCACCTCGGGGACAACCTGATCGGCCTGTACCTCCACGGCTCGCTCGTGACCGGGGACTTTGACCCGGGGCGCAGTGACCTCGACCTGCTGGCACTTCTCCAGACGGACCTGCACGAGCGGGAGGTCGAGGGGCTGCGGGAGATGCACGCGCGGCTGGCCGGGGACTTCCCCGCGTGGCAGGACCGCGTCGAGGTCGAGTACGTGTCGGAGGCGGCGCTGCGGGACTTCAGGACGCGGCCGCACCTCATGGCGAGGATCAGCCCGGGGGAAGCGCTGCACCTGACCGAGGCGAACCGGCACTACCTCCTGAACTGGTCCACGGCGCGGCGGGGAGTGGCGCTGCTCGGGCCGCCCCCAGATCAGGTGCTCCCGGAGGTCACGCGCACGGAGTTTGTCGAGGCCGTCCGCCAGCACGCGGGTTCCTGGGGGGAGTGGGTGACGGAGATGCGGCACCCCGGCGGACAGGCCTACACCGTGCTGACTCTCTGCCGCGCCCTGTACTCCACCCGGCACGGCGAACAGGTGTCCAAGAGGCGGGCGGCGGGGGAGGTCCGGCCGCTGCTGCCAGGCTGGGCGCCCCTGATCGACTGGGCTGCGGGCTGGTGGTACGGGGGCGGGCAGCAAACGCCCGACGAGGATCATTTCGATGAGGTCGTGGGCTTCGTGGGGGAGGTGAGGAGCCGGATTCTGGGCGGGCATGACCTGCGCGGACAGCCCTCCGGTCCCTCCGGGGGCGCATGCTAGCCTCGCCCTCATGACTGCGCCCGCTCCCGGCTCCACGTCGCCCCGCCCCCCCTTCGAGCAGGCCGTGGTGGCGGGCGTGGGGCTGATCGGGGGCAGCGTGGCGCTGGGGTTGCGCCAGCGGCTGCTCGCCCGGCGGGTGATCGGGTACGACGCGAGCGTCGAGGTGCTGCGCGAGGCCGAGGCGCTGGGCGTGGTGGACGAGGTGCGGGCCGCGCCCGGCGAGTGGCTGCGGGAGGCGGACCTCGTGGTGCTGGCCGCCCCCATGCGGGCGCTGGCGCCCCTCGCGCGGGAGCTGGCGCCCTTCCTCTCCCCGGCAGCCCTGGTCACCGACGTGGGCAGCGTGAAGGCGGGCATCGCCGCCGAGTTGGAGGCGCTGGGCGTGCGGAATTTCGTGCCGGGCCACCCGATGGCGGGCTCCGAGCGCGGCGGCGTGACCCACGCGCGGGCCGCCCTGCTGGAAAACGCGGTGTGGGTGCTGACTCCCACCGACCACACGCCGCTGACCGCACTGAGCCGGATGCGAACGCTCGTCGAGGCGCTGGGTGCCGCCCCGGTCGTGATGCCGCCCGACGCGCACGACCAGCTTGTGGCGACGGTGAGCCACCTGCCGTACCTCGCCAGCCTGGCCCTGACGCACCTCGTCGCGCGGGACGAGCGCCTCAGCCTGCTCGCCGCCGGGGGCTTCCGCGACCTCACCCGGGTGGCGAGCGGTGACCCCCGCATGAGCCGCGACATGGTGGTGGAAAACCGCGCGGCCCTGCGCGAGGCCCTGGCCCGCTTCCGCCGTCATCTGGAGCGCCTGGAGGCCGACCTCGACCAGCCCGACGAACTGCTCGCCGCCGCGCAGGAGGGCAAGCGGACGCGCGACAGTCTGCCTGTCGTGAGGCGCAGCTTGCTGCCCCCCAAGCACGATCTGGTCGTCGCGGTACCGGACAAACCCAACCAGATCGGCGCGGTCACGCAGGCGCTGGGGGCGGCGGGCGTGAACATCAAGGACATCGAGGTGCTCGCCATCCGTGAGGAGGGGGGGGCGATCCGCCTGGGTCTGGAGAGCCCGGAGGACGTGCGCCGGGCGGGCGAGATCCTGAGCGCGGCGGGCCTCGAGGTGCGGGGGCGGGGGTAGTCCTGGCGGTCCTCCAACAAGCTCACGTCCCGGACAGCTAGAGTTGAACACTGCATGTCCGAAGCGTCCGTGCCCTCCTCCGTCCCCATCCCCGCCGCCTCGCGGCTTACCGCCATCGACACCTTCCGGGGCCTCACGATTCTGGAAGTCGTGGGGCATCACGCGACCGGGATGGGGCTGCGGCACGCGGATGTCGGCTCGACCAGCCACGACCTGCTGCTGATCCTGAACCGCACGCTGCACTTCGCGGTCCCGGCCTTCGTGTTCCTGTCGGCGCTGGTGCTGACACGCAGCCTGCTGAAACGCTTTCAGCCCGGGCGTTACCTCTGGCGGCGGTTGACGCGGGGGGGCTGGCCCTACCTGCTGTGGACCGCCCTGTACGCGGGATGGTACGTGTGGACCGGGCAACGCGACCCGGGAACCCTGACCGACCCGGGGCGCTGGCGCGACTGGCTGCTGTACGGCAAGGCGAGTTACCACCTGTACTTCCTGCTGGTGGCGCTGGAGGTCTACGTCGTGCTGCCGTTCCTGCTGCCGCTGGCACGGCGCAGACCATCCATCACCGCTGCGCTCGTCGGCGGGCTGGCGGTGCAGCTCGGGCTGTACCTGCTCAACCGCCAGGTGCTGCACCTCCCCTTTCCGGCGAGCACCGTGCTGTGGTACGCCCTGCCCGTCAGCCTGGGGCTCGCGGTGGGGGCGCGGCTGGACGAGTTCCAGACGTGGTGGCGACGGCGGCGCCGGTTGCTGCTGCCGCTGCTGGCGGTGACCTATGCCGTTTACCTGCCCGTCGCGGTCGCCTACGTGCGGGGAACGCCCGTGGTCCCCGTGGTCTACAACGGCCTGAGCTGGAGCTACACGGCCCTGGTCGCGCTCGCGCTCTTGGGGGTGGCGTACTGGCTGGAGCGCGGGGCGCAAGGCCGGACCTTCAAACGGGTCATCGCCACGCTGGGCACGGTCAGCCTCCCCATCTACCTGCTGCACCCGGCGCTGCTCCAGGCGCTGGAACGTTACCGGGCGCCAGAAGGAGAGCCCCTTGAGCTGGCCTTCAATGTGCTGCTGTACGCGCTGATCGCGCTCGTGGTGCCCGCGCTGATCGGGCGCAGGCTGCTGGGCAAGAAGCTGGGGCTGCTGCTGTTCGGGCGCTGATCCCGCCGAGTCAGGTCACCGTCACTGCCCAGACGCTAGAGTGCGGCCCGCCGATGCGTCTCGCCCCCCTGTTCCTGCTCTGCACGCTGCTCGCCGCCCTACCCGTCACCGCGCGGGCCGCCGCCTCGATTCCGGCCACCCCGCCCGCCTGGGTGCTGCCACTGCCCCGCGCGGCCGACACGGTGCGGCTCGACCGGATCAGCGGCCCGTCGTTCCTGCGGGTGCCGCCCGAGTGCTACCGGCGCGAGTGCGCCCTGGTGATCGTGTCGCACCCGCGCGGCCAGAGCGGCGAGCGGCTGCACGCCAGCCCCTTCGTCGGGTCGTTGGTGGACGCCCTGCTGGCCGCCCCCTTCGCGGTGCTGCTCAGCAACGACGGGGGGCCGTACACCTGGGGCAGCCCGGCCGCGCTCGAACAGGTCGCGGGCCTGCGCGAGGAGGCCGTGAGCAACTTCGCCTGGAACGGCCGCACCTACGCCCTGGGCCTGAGCATGGGCGGCCTGCTCGCATTGAGGAGCGCCCTGCCCGGCAGCCCCTACCGCGTTTCGGGCGTGGCGCTGATCGACGCCTGGGCCGACCTGGAGGGCGCCTGGAACACCGGGGACGGCCGCCGCACGGAGGTGGAGGATGCCTACGGCTCGGGGAGCAACCTCGCCACCCTGAATCCGCTGCCGCTCCTCCGGGCCAGGTCCCCCCTCCCCCTGTTCGTGGTCGCCAGCCCCGACGACAAGGTCGTGCCCATGGGCAGCAACGGCGAGCCATTGTTCACCCATGCCGAGCCCGGCGTCAGCGAGTTCGTGAAGGTCAGCGGCCCGCACCTGGGGGGCAACCGCTTCTCGCCCACCGTCGCCCGGCATCTCGCCGCCTTTTTCGAGCGGCTGGAGGTCCGGGCGCAGGAGCAGGCCCGGCGGTAGGTCGGGGGCAAAGGCAAAGGCTCCGGGAAACGTGCCTCCCGGAGCCTGTTGGTTGTTGGAAACAAGACAAAACCCAGTGGAGGCGCGGCCTTTCTCCTCTCCCCTCGTGGGAGACTCGCAGAACTGCTTGCAGCCTGGTACAGCTCCGCGGGAGAGGGCCGGGGTGAGGGGGCGCGTGAGTAGCTTCACCGCTGGCAAGAGGGCTTGCCTCATCTCCTCACCGCGCCGCAGGTCGAGACTGCTCACCCCCTCTGCAAGCAGCTCTGCGAGTCCCAGCCCCCCTCAAGAGGAGGGACTTTTTATTCCTCCTGCACGCCCTTTACATCGCGCTTGGAACCTCAATCCCGATCAGGGCCAGGGTCTCCTCAAAGCCCTTCCTGAGGCGGCCGACGAGGGCGAGGCGGGCTTCGCGCAGTCCCTCGGGGCTATGGAGGACGTTGGTCGCGGACTTCCCGGCCTTGTCACGGGCATTGAACCAGGCATTGAAGGCGGTGGCGAGGTCAAGAGCGTACTGGGCAATCACGTGCGGCGAGTGGATGCGGACCGATTGCTCGACGATCTCGGGCAGCTTGGCGACCATCTTGGCGAGGGCGAGGTCGAGGTCGGGCATCGCGTTCCAATCCGCCCCGGTCCCATCAATGGCATACCCGGCTTCCTGGGCTTTTCGCAGGATGCTCGCGGCGCGGACGGCGGCGTACTGCACGTAGGGCGCCGTGTCGCCGTTGAGCGCGAGCGCCTGCTCCCAGCGGAAGTCGATCTTGCGCGTCGGCTCGGCCTTGAGCATGGCGAAGCGGATGGCGCCGATGCCGATGCGGCGGGCGATTTCCCCCGCGTCGTCCCGTCCCGCCAGCTCAGGGTTGAGCTTTTCCAGCTCGACGAGCGCCCGCCTCTGCGCCTCGTCCATCGCCTCGTCCGCGCTGACGGCGATGCCCCTCCGCCCACTGATGGTCTGCCCCTCCAGGGTCACGAAGGCGTAGGAGAGGTGGATGCTGCGTTCCTCTTCCTCCGGGTGGCCCGCCACGCCCAGGGACGCCTTCACGATCTTCTGCGGGTGCTCCTGGCGCGAGTCGATCACGTTGATGACCTCCTGCGCGTGGCCGAAGCGGCGCTCGGTGTCGGGCTGGCCGTCGGGGGCACTCGTCCAGACGGTCTTGCCCTCGGGGTCCTGGATGAACGGCTTGAACCGCATCCCCTCGAAGAGGCCAAACTTCCAGAACTGGTAGCCGATGTCCTTGGCCGCGTACATCGCCGTGCCGTCTGAGCGCATCAGCACCACGTTCGGCTCCTCCAGGCCAGGCATGAACTCGGACACGTCCATCACGAAGGCGCCCGCGTACTTGCCTTCGGTGGGGTGCGAGGTGGAGCGGCTCTCCTCCAGAATGTTCATCGCCTGCGCGAGAAAGCCGCTGCCCACCACGTCCGACTCCCAGTTCAGCAGGTCGTAGCGGGCACCCAGCCGGAAACAGGTTTCCAGGTGCGCGCGGACGACCTTTTCAATCTCGGAGCGGAGTTCCCCGGCCTCCAGACGGTGTATGACGGCGCTGATGCCCTCTTCGAGGCTGGGCTTCTCCGGGTCGGCGTTCAGGCGCACGTAGCCCTCCCCCAGCCAGTGGTCGTACTTCTGCACGCCGTCCCAGACGCGGTGGTAGTGGCTAACTGCAAAGAGAGCCTCGGCGGCCTGGCGCCCGGTGTCGTCGATGTAGTTCTGCACCTCGACCGTATGCCCCGCCGCCCGGAAGATGCGGGCCATGGAGTCGCCCAGCACCACGTTCCGTAGGTGACCGACGTGCAGTTCCTTGTTGGGGTTGACGGAGGTATGCTCGATGACGACCTTGCCACCCTTGGCCGGGATCAGGGTCGGCTCCTCCACGACCTGACGCACGAACGTCCCCACATCCACGAAGAAGTTCAGGAAAGGCCCGGCGGCCTCCACGCGGGAGATGCCCTGGGGAAGCTCGACCTTCTCGGCCAGTTGTGCCGCGACCTGCGCGGGGTTTTGCCCCAGCGCCTTGGCGATCTGAAAGGCGGCAGGCGTACCGTAGTCGCCGGGCTTGTTCGCCGGGGTTTCCTGAATCGCCACGTCCACAGGAGCGCCGAGGTCAGCGGCGGCCCGTTCGACGGCGGCTTTGAGTTCGGCCTTGAGGTCCATAACGGGCAATTCTAACAGCGAGCGGGAGGGGGTGGGGAGTTAGGGGTCAGTCCTGTCCGGGCCGACTACCGCACCTCCAGCGCCACCGCCGGGGCCTGCACGCGCACGGTCTTGCCGCCCACCTCCCCGTCAAACCAGGCGGTCAGGGTGTAGGCGCCGGGCGGCAGGGACGGCAGGGTGCGCCGCAGCGTCAACGTCTCGCCGGGACGGAGGGTGCGGGTGAACTGGAGTTCCGGGCAGTTCAGGCGGCCCTTGGGGGCGGGACCCGCGACGGCCGGACCTCCCTCGCGGGACAGGGCGACGTAGGGAGGCAGGCCGCAGGCTCCCCAGTTGACCTCCGCGGCGTACCGCAGGGTCAGGAGCCGCCGGTCCACGTTGATCAGGGTGAGGGCCACCGTCACACCCCGCCCGGTCGCCGTCGCCTCCGCCTGGGCGGCGAGGGGGGCTCCACCCTCCGTGGTCGTGGCGGCAGAAGAGGACTGGCCCGGGGAGGAGGGCGCAGGATGGCGTTCAGGAAACGTGCCGAGCAGCGCGCAGCTTCCCAGCAGGCACGGCAGCAAGGCCAGGAGCACACGCCTCATCTCGGACCTCCTTACTGGACGGTGACGCGCACAGGCTGGGCGGGCACCTTGACGCGCGTGTCATCCGCGAAGCCCCCGAACCACCCCTCGATGATGTAGTCCCCAGCGGGCAGGTCGAGGTCACGGGTAAAGACCACGTTGCCATTCGCCGGGGCGGTCTTGGTCATGAGTTCCTGCGTGCAGATGCGGGGTTCCGCCCCGGGCGCCGGGTACACCACCTCGCGGGTGCCCACCCGCAGGACGCGCACGGTCGGCGCAAAGGCGCAGTTCTGGTCATTGTCACGCCCCACGCCGAATGTGATTGGGCCGGCCAGGCTGCTCTTCAGCGTCAGGGTGAGGGGAATGGACCCGGTCACGTTGCGGGGAGCGGCGAGCGTGGCGGTCACGCCGCTCAGCGGGGCAGGCGTGGTTGTGAGCGTCGTCGCCGGAGAAGTCCCCGTGCTGTTCGTGGAGCCGGGCGGAACTTGCTGCGCGGCGACGGAAAACGGCAGGGCCAGCAGGGCCGCGAGGGCCAGAACGCGGGAGGACATGGGGTGAGCGTACCCGGTGGGCATGACGGGAGGCTGAACAGTTGCGGGGGATGGGGTGCGGGTTGATGGTTCGGCAGTAGTAGAGTTCGGTCCCCGTCACGTTCTTCCGCTCATCGGTCACCAGGAGGCCTTTGCTCAGGTCCAGCACCACCAAGGGGTTCCCCAGGGGTCCAGCAGGACGGCGCAGCGGCCCACCTGAACGTCAAAGGGCGGCTCCACGACCTGTCCCCCGACTTGCCGGATCGAGTCTGCCGCGGCGTCGGCGGAGACGAAGAGCAGATCGACCTCGGGCTCGGGACGTTGGGTCTGGAGGACGAGTTCGGTGTCGGTCTCCGGCATTCGTAATCCGGCAGCGGCTGTCTGCCAGAGCAATTCATGGCCTAGACCGCCCTGGTAGAACCCCAGGCCAGCCTCCAGGCCGGGCACGGGAAGTTGAAGGCAGTCCACCTTCCTGAACAGGGGCTGGAGACTGGTGGGCATGGCTTCTCCTCTCAATGTCCGCCCACCTGCCCCACGTAGAAGTCGGCGATGCCCGCCGCGATGGCCTGCGCGAGGCGCTCACGGCCGCCGGGGTCCATCAGGACGCGGAGGTTGCCGGGGTCGGTCAGGTAGGCCGTCTCGACGAGCAGGCTGGGCTGGGTGGTGGGCCGGGTCAGGGCGAGGTCAGCGCCCGGCCTGAGGCCCGCCCCGGGGCCGAGGTCGGGCAGGGTGCGGCGCAGCGCGGCCAGGATGGCGGCGGCTGGAGCCTGCGCCTGCGGGTGCGTGAAGTACACCTCGGGTCCGCGAATGCCGCGAGGGTCGCGCCCGTCGGGCAGGGCGTTGGCGTGGATGGACACGAGCAGATCCGAGTGCACCGCCTCGGCCGTCAGGCCCCGCTCGTACAGGCCCAGGGTCACGTCCGCCTCCCGGGTGAGGACGACCTGGGCACCCTGCGCGCGCAGCAGCTCGGCGGCGCGCCGGGCGATGGGCAGGGTCAGGTTCTTTTCCGGCACGCGCAGTCCGCCCGCCCCCCCGAGTTGCGTTCCCCCATGCCCCGGATCGAGCACGATGACCCGCCCGGCCAGGGGGCGCACCGGGTCGAGGGTGGGTGGGCGGCGCACCGTGAGCAGCAGGTCGTCCCCGTCATAGTTCGCGGTGTAGCCCCAGGCCTGGGCGGCGGTGAGATCCAGGGTCAGCCGGGTCACGCCCAGCCCGACCGGCTGCACCTCGGCCCCGGCGAGCAGCGGGTCGGCGAGGGGAACGGGCAGGGTGGGCGCCGTCTCCAGCCCGTACAGAGTGAGTGTGAGGCGGCGGCCCTCCTGGTCCTGAGTCAACGTGAAGGGCACCCGTGCCCCGCCCAGCGGCACCCTGACCCGCAGGTCGTCCGCGGGAAGGGTGGTGGGCCGCGCCACCAGGGCCGCCGCGAGGGGAGACAAAGCGGCGACCGGGCTATCCAGATGGACCACCCCGCCCATTCCCGGAAGGGGCACTCCCGGCAGCACGTCGAGTTGCGATTCCGAGATCAGCACGCTGACCCCCGGCGCGAGGCGGGCGCGCACGTCCCCCCCCTGGCGACCCACCAGCCTGAAGGTCATGCCGCCCCGGGGGTGCAGGAAGGGGGCGCCGTCCAGCGCCGTGGTCACGTTGCCCGAGTCGTTCAGGCCAAGTCCGGGCACGGTACCGGGGCGTTGGATGCCTGCACGTGTGCCAGAGGCAGTGCTGGAGAGGGTTCCCCGGGCAGTCGCCGTGACGGTCCGGCCATCACGCCCGCTGAGGGTGACGGCCACGGGCGCTCCCTCCAGCCGGGCCGGGACGGGCACCTCGTAGGCCGCCTCGTACCACCCCGCGCTCACTTCCCGCATGAGCTGGGGGGAACCTCCCGCCACTCTGACCGCGGCCCGTCCGCCGGGCGATCCCCGGAAGGCTACCGTCACCGTCCGTTCAGCAGGCGTGTCCCCCGCCGCGTCCCAGAATTCCAGCGGCTCCCGGGGCGTCAGGCTCTCGCGGTCGATCCGCGTGGGGGTGGCAGGGAGGAGGGCCACCCCTGTGCGAGTCACGTGCAGCGTCCGGGTGCCCGTCTGTCCCCCCAGCGTGGCGCTCAGGCGCAGGTCGTTCGTGCCTACCCTGAGCGGCCACCACAGGATGAAGAGGCCGTCCGAACCGACCGGCACCGCCTTTCCCCCGATCCTCAGCCCCGCGCCGGGCGGCACGCTGCCTTCCAGGAGAACGTGGTCGAAGGCCACCCGGTGCCCCTCGGGCGGGTAGGCGACGAACACCTGGGGAGTGGCCCCTGCCCCGGCCAGGGCGGAGGCGGTCAGCAGGGAGAGGGCAAAGGCGGCGCGGCGGGGCGGCATAGCGAGGTCTAGCACGGGGGTCTGGGAGGGGGGATGAGCGGCGCCGCCCGGCGTGGTCCTGGGCCGTCCCGCCTTCCCCCAACGAGAAGGGCCGGGCACGTCATGGCCCCGGCCCCCTCCCCTCCAGCTCCCTACCCTACCCCACGCTCGGGCTGCCCATCGCGTTCAGCACCGCGTGGGTAAAGGTCCGGGTGTCGGCCTTCCCGCCCAGGTCACGGGTCGGCTGTTCTCGCAGGGCCAGGGCCACCGCGCGGTCCACCTGGTTGGCGACCTGGGGCCGGTCCAGGCCGTGCCGCAGCAGCATCGCGGTGCTCATGATCGCGGCGGCGGGGTTGGCGATCCCCTGCCCGGCGATGTCGGGGGCGCTGCCGTGGATGGGCTCGAAGAGGCCGGGGCCGTCGCCCAGGCTGGCGCTGGGCATCAGGCCCAGGCTGCCCGGAATCACGGCGGCGAGGTCGGAGAGGATGTCGCCGAACAGGTTCTCCGTGACGATCACGTCGTAGCGGCTGGGATTGGCGACGAT
Source organism: Deinococcus apachensis DSM 19763 (assembly GCF_000381345.1). Lineage (NCBI taxonomy): Bacteria > Thermotogati > Deinococcota > Deinococci > Deinococcales > Deinococcaceae > Deinococcus > Deinococcus apachensis. Next base: position 196,644 of record NZ_KB906398.1, read on the forward strand.
CAGCATGGCGACGGAATCCACGTACTCGTGGTTCAGGTGGACGTTGCGGTACTCGCGGTCCCGCAGGGCCTGCACGTCGCGCCGCCACAGCTCGGAGACCTCCAGCACGTTCGCCTTGTCCACGCTCGTCACGCGGCCCCGTCGCTGCTCAGCGGCCCAGAAGGCGACCCGCGCCACCCGCTCGACCTCGGGGGTCGTGTAGCGCATGGTGTTGTACGCGGTGTTTCCCTCGATCTGGCGGTCCCCGTCGAAGTAGAGGCCACCCAGCAGCTCGCGCACGATCAGGATGTCCACCCCACGTGCCAGCTCGGGCTTGAGGGGCGAGAGGTGTTCCAGGCCGGGCTGTACACGCACAGGCCGCAGATTCGCGTAACAACCGAGGGCTTTCCGCAGGGCGAGCAGGCCGCTCTCTGGGCGCAGGTGGCGCGGGAGGCTGTTCCAGGGGCTGTTCTGCGGGCCGCCCACGGTGCCGAGCAGTACCGCGTCGGCCTCCTTCACGGCGTCGCGGGTGACCTGGGGGAAGGGATCACCGTAGTTGTCGTAGGCGGTTCCCCCGATGGCGTGTTCCTCAATGGTCACATCCGGGGCGACCTCACGCAGAACCTCGACGGCGGCGGCAGTGACTTCCGGGCCGATCCCGTCCCCCGGCAGGCTGACGACTTTAGGCATGTTGCTCCTCCTTCACGGCCTCTTCCCGGGCCTTCATGTACTCCAGCCAGCCCCCGGCCTTCTGGATGTCGAGCGCGAACTGCGGCACGGGCACGAAGGTCAGCGTCTGCCCGGTGCGCTCGTTGGTGATCGTGCCGCCCCCCAGGTCGAGGTTGGCCTCGTCGCCGTCCATAAAGGTCTCGACAACGTTCTCGCACTCCAGCGCCAGGAAGCCGTTGTTGATCGAGTTGCGGTAGTAGATGCGCGCGAAGTTGGGGGCGATCACGGCGGCCACCCCCGCCCCGCGCAGTGCCCAGACGGCATGCTCGCGGCTGGAGCCGCACCCAAAGTCAGCCCCCGCCACGATGATGTCGCCCGGCTTGACCCGGCGCACGAAATCCCTGTCGTAGTCTTCCATCGCGTACTTCGCCAACTCGGCCTCCACGTCGGTCGTGAGGTGGCGGGCGGGGATGATCTCGTCGGTGTTGATGTGGTCGCGGGCGAAGACATGAACGGTGGGCATGGGTCCTCCTGAATGGTTGAGCGGCGAGCGGGGGATCAGTTCGAGGGCCGCAGCCGCTCCAGTTCCTCGGGCACTTCCTCGCCGTAGAGGTCGTGCCAGGTTTCGCCGTCGAGGGTGAATTCCGATTCCATGAAGTATTGGGCCGGGTCGTCAGGGTCGGTCAGGGCGTCGGTCGGGATGTCGAGGCGCACCCCCTGCACGGGGGGCAGGTTCGGCACGTCCACCAGATAGGGCGCCTCGTCCGCGAAGGTCTCGGCGAGCAGGGCGCGGGTCCATTCCGCCCACTCCTGCGGCTCGCCAGCCCCGGTGGCGGCCAGCAACTCCGAGCGCAGACGTTCGGCGTGTTCGTCCGGCACGCTTCCCTCCTCCCACTCCACCCGCCCGTCCTGCCAGACGGTCACGGGCACGGTCTGCACGTCGAGCATCTGGGCAATCAGGTCGCCCAGGTCGCCGTTCTCATCCTCCGGCGCGGCGTCCGGGTCACCGTAGGGCAGCCAGGTCTCGCCGTCGAGGGTGTAGCTGGAGCCGTCCGGGTTGGGATAGAACTCCACGTCGCCCACGATGGCGAAGGCGGGGTTGAGGGGCGATTGCAGGGGCGCGGGTCGCCGCAGTTCGAGCAGCAGGCGGCGGGCGACGGGCACGTCCTCCCCTTCCTCCTCCAGCAGGTCGTGGTGGCCCTGCGCCCACTCCTCGGGCGTTGCGCCGTGCCACTCCCGCGCGACGGCCTCGATGGGCTCCAGTAACTCTTCGGGCGGCTCGGGCTCGATGTCAATGCGGCCCTCCTGCCACTGCTCGACCCGGAAGGCGCCCAATTCCTCGCCCCGCAGCCGCGCGGCCGGGTGGGACAGCAGGTCCCTCAGCACCTCCTGGGGGTCGCGGTCGGTGGCAAAGCCCTCCCAGCGCAAGCCGTCGAAGGAGTGAAGCTGCTCCCGCAGGCGCAGGCTGCCGCCCTCCCCTGCCGGGACGCTCAGGGCCGCACTGCTTGCCTGCCCGAGCACGAGGTCGCCGGTAAAACGCCGGTAGGGGGGTACTGGAATGGCCTGCACGTCCTCCAGCGTCTCCAAGCGGCGCTCGGGACGCCCCGCCATCACATAGGCCGTGCGGTACGCGCTCTCCCATCCTGTTCCAGAGGGCTGCGAGTCCCGGAGCGCCGCCCCGATCCGACCGCGCAGTTCCCCGTCCTCCGGCCCATGCGTCACCGTGACGTTGCCGTCCACGTCCATCCGCGCCTCGAAGGAGTGAATGGTGGGCATCAGCCCGAGTTGTTTGCGCCTTTTGGCTTCACCCATAGCAGCACTAGTCAATCACGGAAGTGGCGGGAGGAGGTCTGGCTGGACCCTTAGTCCGCCGCCTCCGTCTCGCCGCCCGGCCCCTCCGCGTTGTACTGGCGCGGGTCGGAGATGTATCCAGCCACCGCACTGGCCGCCACCGTCGCGGGGGAGGCGAGGTAAATCTGGGCGGTGGGATCGCCCATGCGGCCCACGAAGTTGCGGTTGCTCGACGAGATGCACACGTCGTCCGGCCCCAGCACGCCCGAGTGCATCCCCAGACAGGCGCCGCAACTGGGGTAACTGACGCTCGCGCCCGCCTCGACGAAAATTTCCAGTAGGCCCTCCTGCGCCGCCTGCTTCCAGATCGCCTGGGTTGCGGGGACGACGATCATCTGCACGCCGTCGGCGACCTTGCGGCCCTTCAGGATGCGGGCCACATCGCGCAGATCACCGATGCGCCCGTTCGTGCAACTTCCCACATAGGCATGCGTGACGGCGATACGGTCGCTCCCCGCCACCCGCCCGTTGCTGGGGATGTGGGGGTAGGCGACGGTCGGCTCCACTGCGGAGGCATCGAGGTCGATGACCACCTTGTAGTTCGCGTCGGGGTCAGAGGTGTACTCGGTGTACTGATCCCGCGTGACACCCCGCTCGGCGAGGTAGGCCCGCGTCGTGTCGTCCACGGCCACGATGCCCGTCTTGCCGCCCGCCTCAATCGCCATGTTCGTGAGGGTGAAGCGGCCCTCCATGTCCATCCGGTCGATGGTGTCACCCACCCACTCCATCGCGAGGTAGTTCGCGCCGTCCGCCCCGATGCGCTTGATCACCTCCAGCACGAGGTCCTTGGGCGTGACGCCGGGCTGCATCTGGCCCGTCACGCGAATGAGCATGGTCTCGGGCACCTTGAACCACACCTTACCCGCGTAGATCGCCCCGGCGAGGTCGGTGCTGCCCACCCCTGTGGCGAAGCAGCCCAGCGCGCCCGCGTTGCAGGTGTGCGAGTCGCCGCTCACGAGCGTCTGCCCGGGCTTGATCAGGCCGGTGTTCTCCAGCACCACGTGGGCGATGCCGCCGCGCCCCACGTCGTAGAAGTGCTCGATCCCCTTCTCCTGCACCCAGGACTTGAGCTTCTGGTACATCTTCGCGGCCTTGATGTTCATGGCCGGGACGGAGTGGTCGGGCACCGCCACGATACGCGAGGGATCGAACACGCGGTCCATGCCGCGTTCCTCCAGCATCCGCAGCGCGGCGGGCGTGGTGATCTCGTGGCACAGCACCCAGTCGGTCTCGCACTCGATGAGCTGGCCGGGCACCACCGATTCATGCCCCGAGTGGGCCGCCAGAATTTTCTCCGCAATCGTCATTCCCATCTGCCTGTCCCCTTTCTGAACTGCCCTTCAAAACAAGACCCCCGAAGCCGTGGGGAGCTTCGGGGGCGGATGAGCGAACGCCGGGCTGCGCTCACCGCCCCCAACGAAGAAGAAGCGCCACGCGGGCGTTCTCGGTTCCGTAGGGAAGGGTGAACATCGGGGGAAGTCTAGCGCACGGGTCATACGGGAGGGGCAGACGTGTAGACGGGCAGGGGCGGCGGGATGAGAGGCAACTTTTCTTGCTCTTAACCTGACGCAGGCTTAATGAAGGGGAAGAGCACCTCATTCTCGCAGAACAGGGCAGAAAGCATCCATTAGAATTCTGAGCGGACATGAAGAAGCCTCATCTATTCGGCGCCATTCTCGGCCTCACGGCCCTGCTCACAGCCTGCGGGGGGAACGACACTCCTACGCTCACCCACACGCTCACCATCAAATTGGAAGGCGTGACTATTGCATCTGTCACGGTGACAAACACCACCACAAAAGCGCAGATCTTCAGCGGCACGCTGGAGGGCAGCAAAGCTTTCGGGGACCTGAAGGCGGGGGACGTGTTCAAGGTCGAGGGCGGCGCGGTGAACGGTCAAACTGCTCCTGCCGTGCAGACGGTCACGCTGGACGGAGACAAGACGGTGACGCTGACATACAAGGCGGCTCAATCGCCTACCACCTCCCACAGCCTGACAGTCAAGGTGGAGGGGGCCAGCAGCGTACCCATGACAGTCACGAACACGACCACGAACACGCAGCTTTTCCAGGGGATGCTGGAGGGGAGCAAGACGTTCGGCGGGCTGACGGCGGGGGACGTGTTCAAGATCGAGGGGGGGACGGCGAATGGCTTTACTGCCCCTGCGGCCCAGACAGTCACGCTGGATGCGGACAAGATGGTGACGCTGACGTACACGGCAGCTGCACCTGCCCTGCCCCCGGAAGTGGTGGCGGGCACACTGACGCCCTACAAATCCGGCCCGGCGATCATCTCTGCCTACGGCCTCTCCTATGGGGCGAGTCTGGCGCAAGCTGCCGTGACGGCGGACGGCCAGTTCAGGCTCCAGTTGCCCGCCACCCTCCCGGCCAGCCAACTTTTCGCCTTCCCGGGCGAGGGCTGCCGGGTTCAACCGACGGTCAGCCCGGCTGATACCCGGTTTGTGTACACGAATATCTACCCCGTCACCCAGGGCAGCGACACGCTGGGTACCGTGCAAGAGGTGGTGCAGGAGGGCGCGGCGGACGGCAGCGGGCGGCGTGAGCTGATGCGGTTCTACGCTTCCGCCGCCGCGCGGGTCACCGGGCAGCTCGTGTGCAATGGGGGGAACATCACGGTCGATCTAAACCTTAAAGCCGGGTGGAACGCGGTGGAGTTCGCGGTCGACACGGTGAGCAACGGGCAAGTAGTGGCGGGCGCCCTGCGAACGTATACGGGCGGCGCCCCCACCATCCAGTTCTCCCTTATAGCGCAGCCCCTCCGCGTGCAATTGAACACGGGCTACGCCGAGGTCAAACGTGGCGAGAGCTTCACGGTCGGGGTGCAAGTCACCGTGCCGGATGACGCTGGCAGCGATGTTGGGGTGGAGCTAGTTGATCCCCCGGTGGGCTTCAGCCTGAGTACCAGCAGTCTTCCTACCGGTGCAGTGGGAAATGCCGTCTCGCAGAAGTCCGGCGTGGTGCGGCTTCTGGAGCGTGGCCGGACCCTGGGCAGTCAGCCGAGCAGCATTTCGGTTCACCCCGAGTCCACCCGTTCCGCGAACATCACCATTCAGACCACTCTGGAGGCTGAGCGCACCAATACCGGTTACCGCGGCCCCCAAGCGCTGCGCCTACGCTTCAAATACGGTGAGCAGCAGACGGAGGCAACGGTGTACGTCAACGTCACTGGCCCCGGTGTGCGTACGGACTTCCGCGACAGCTATTACAACGTGTCCAGCATCACTCTGGGTGTCGGGGATACTGGCACACTGACGACTCTGGTCACCCCGGAGGGTGGCTTCACCGGCGAGGTGCGCCTGAGTATGAGCGACGCCGCGTCGGGCATCTCGGGTGAAAGTAGTCCCGTCACTCTGGGGACGGACAGTCGGAGCGTGCCCTTCACGGTCACCGTGCCGAGCAGCACGGCTCCCGGTACCTATAACCTCACGGTTCGGGCCACGCACGCCGCCGGAACCGAACGGGTGGGGTCGCTCAGCGTGGTGGTCAAAGCCCCGTCCGTCAAGGTCGCGGCCCAGTCGGTGACGCTCTATGGCAGCGAGACGGCGAATCTGCCCGTAACGGTGACGAGCGAGTACGGTTTCGAGGGACCCATGACGGTGACGGCGGCGGACCTCCCCGTAGGGGTGACGGCCATGCCCGTGACGGTGACGGTGCCGCGTGGTGGGGCGGTCAGCGCCCTGCTGCCGCTGAGCGGCGCCGAGAACTTGGGGATCGTCCCCTCCACTCAGATTACCCTGACCGCGAGCGGCACGAACGTCAGCGCGAGTGGGACGACGACCATCAGCTTGCAGCCCAAGCGTTTCCTGCTGGGCCAGGTGAATGTCCAGTCCACGACCCCCGCGCGGGACGGCGGGTTCTGGTTTACCAGCCAGGCTTACGAACAATACGGGGCGAGCATCAAGCTGGCCCGTTTCGACGGCACGAATGTGGTGGATGAGGTCACTCTGCCCGGCGCCTATTCTTATTATTACTCCTGGCCGCTCACCACAGCCCCCAGTGGGGAAGTATGGGTACTCGGGGGAGGGCGGGCCTATCTCTATGGTGGCGGGCAGGTGCAGAGCTGGTCCATGGACCAAGGCAGCACTTCCCCTGTCGCCGCCGATAACAAGCAGCGCCTGTATTTCGTGGGCTACGACAGCGCAAGTAACCAATACCGCCTCAAGCGGCTGAACGCCGCCAGCGGCAAGGTCGAGACCCTGCCGGGCGTGAGTTTGCCCACCAACGCTAACTACGCGCCCCTTGTCCGCAACGCCGACGGCACGGCCCTGTTCCTGTACGACGGCAGCAATGCTCGCCTCCTCCGGGTGGAGACAGCCAGCGGAATAGTGACGCCCCTGCCCCTCCCCGGCCTAAGCAGCATTACAGCCGTTGCAGTTGATGCCTCGGGGACGCCCTGGGTCTATGGCCGCAGCTCGGACTACAACATGCAGGTTGGCCGGGTCAACGGGGACGGGACCCTGAGCCTGTATCCCTTCTCGTTCGGCGACTCGGTGCTCACCTTCGGCTTTGACGACCAGGGGCTGCTGTGGGGCGCGGGCAACTACAACAATGTCGTCAAGGCTTTCGATCCGAAGACGGCAACCACATCTAGGAGCCTGGAACTGGGCTACGGGAGCGCCCAGAACTTCGTCCTGAATCTGTCTGGAGGCATCTGGAAGACCTGGGCGGACAGCACGGTGAGGAGTTCCTACACCAGCCTGATTCGGTAAGTCTTCTCCACTCATGCAGCAGGACCGCGGGCTTCCAAAACGAGCCCGCGGTCCTGCTGTCTGCTTTACCTCAGCCTCAAGGCTCGACGGGCACCCCCACAAACCCCCCCCTCTTCCCCTCCTCCAGCCGCGCGAAGGCCGTCTCGGGGTCGTGCGGTGTGCAGATCACCGCTCCCTCCTCGAACCACTGGGGGAGGTATTTCCTGCGCGTTTCCAGCGTGGTTACTGGGTAGAGGTCGTAGCCCATGATGTACGGGTAGGGCGTGTGGGCCAGGGTGGGGAGCAGGTCGGCGGCATACACGAGGACCTCACCGCCACGACGCAGCACCACCCCCTGCTGGCCGAGGTTGTGGCCGGGCAGGGGCAGCACGCTCAGGCCGGGCAGCAACTCATGTTCGCCGTCCACGATCTCAAAGAGGCCCGCGTCAAGGATGGGGTCGATGGAGCCGGGGACGTAGCTCGCCCGGCTGCGCTCGTGGGTGTGCTGCGCGTCGTGGAGTTCCTGTTTCTGCACCACGTAGCGGGCGTTCGGAAAGGTCGGCTCGCCCAACAGGGTGACGTTCCGCCCCGCATGGTCGAAGTGCAGGTGGGTGTTCACGACAAGGTGGATATCGTCCGGCGAGAGACCCAGGTCCGAGAGGCCGCGGAAGATCGTCTCGTCACGGTCGAGCGCGTACATGCCCTCGAACTTCTCGCCCCCCTGATCCCAGAAGCCGGTTTCAACGAGGACATTGCGGCCTCCCAAACGGATCAGGAGGGGATTGATGCGGAGGCGAATGCGGTTGAGGTCGTCGGCAGGGGCGACCCGCTCCCATAGAACCTTGGGGACGGAGCCGAACATCGCGCCGCCGTCGAGGCGAAACTGGCCGTCGGTGAGGGAATATACGTCGGCGTCGCCGACTTTCAGGTGCCGGGTCCAGGACATAAAGGGGAGAATACCCATACTTCGGGAGCGTGGAGAGGTAGGGTGGCGCGGTGACGGAACTCGCCCCCACTTCCAATCCCCCCTCCGTCCGGCTCGCGGATGTCTGGCGGCTGCCGCACGTGCTCGGGCTGGCCGTCTCGGTGCTGTTCCTGGGCCTCGCCACGTCCCTGGCCTTCCCGTATATGGCGCTGTTCGGGGTGAACCAGGTCCACATGACGCCGCTGCAACTGGGCATCTTCCTGACGGTGAACGCGGTGAGTGGAGTGCTCATCAGCACCGGGCTGGCCCGCCTGTCGGACCGCCTGCCCGACCGCAAGCCGCTGGTGTTTCTGACGCTAGGGGCCGCGATGGTGGGGTACAGCCTGCTGAGTGTCGCGCGGTCCTACCCGGCGCTGCTGCTCATCGGCCCCGTGTTCCTGGGCACCGGGGCCGCCGCCTTTCCGCAGGTGTTCGCCTTTGCGCGGGCGCAGTTCGTGGGGGTGGCGGGCGCGCTGCCCGACCGGGCCATCACCGTGTTGCGCTCCATCTTCTCCCTCGCCTGGGTGGTGGGGCCGGGGGTGGGGGCGCTCGTTCTCGCGCGGCTGGATTTCCGGGGACTGTTCCTGCTGGCGGCGGGGTGTTTCGTGCTGGCGGTCCTGCCCATCCTGCGGGTGCCACGCGCCCCTGTGGAGGCACCGGCTCCACCCTCGCCCGCCGATCCGCAGGAGGAGACGGCGGCCCGGCAACCCTTCTTCCGCCCGGCGCTCGCTTTTGTTCTCTACGGCATGAGCATGAGCATGGGCATGAGCATGTTTCCGCTGTTCATTACCAAAGTGTTGCACGGCACGGACAGTCAGGTCGGGTTCCTGGTAGGACTTTGTGCCCTGCTGGAAATCCCGTTCATGCTGGCCTTCGCGGTGACCCGGCGGCTGCCCCCGCTGGCCCGCATGGTGAAGTACGCTCTCGCCCTGTTCGCGCTGCACTTCGCGCTCGTGTACCTGTCGCAGGGCATGCCGCTCCTGGTGGTGACGCAGGCGGTGCGGGCGGCCGTACTCGCGGTCACGGCGGGGCTGGGGATGGCGTACTTCCAGGAGCTGATGCCGGGACGGATCGGGGCCGCCACCACCCTCTTCGCCAATACCACGAACGTCGGGTCGATGCTCGCCGGGATCGTGTCAGGAGCCTGCGCGCAGCTCTTCGGCTACCGGGCGGTGTTCCTGCTATGCGGGCTGCTCACCCTGGGCGCCTGGCTGGTGATGCAGAGTTTTGCCCGGCGGCGCACGCTTTCAGCGAACGCCTGAGCGGATGAAGTGGGGTTCACGGGTGCCCCATCCCCTGTGGGAGGCGGGAGCGAACACTGACGGGGCATCCCACCGAACCGGGGTGGGCGCAGGAGGGGACCGATGACGTCAGGCGGCATGAGCATGAGGATGACGGACCTGCAAGACCTCTATCTGGAAGGGCTCCAGTACATGTACTCCGCCGAGGAGCAACAGCTGGAGGCCCTATCACAGATGGCGGGGGCCGTCAGCAACTCCGGGCTGCGCCAGGGCTTCGAGCAGCACCGCGAGCAGACGGCGGGGCAGATCGGGCGATTGGAGCAGATTTTGGGCGACTTGGGCGCGCAGCCGGGCGGCAAGCCCTGCAAGGGGATGCAGGGCCTGATCGCCGAGGGGCAGGAGATTATCGAGAAGGGGAGCGAATCTGCCGTGCGCGACGCCAGCCTGCTCGCGGCGGCCCAGCGTGCCGAGCATTACGAAATCTCGGCCTACGGCACCCTGCGGACCTACGCGGAAATCCTGGGCCGCTCACAGGACATGGACCTCCTGCGGACGAGCGAGGACGAGGAAAAGGCCAACGACTTGAAGCTGACGGGTCTGGCGCGCTCCATCAACATGGAAGCGATGAGCTGAGGCAGGCGAAGAGGAGGGGCCGTGAGCGAGTCACCCACGGCCCCTCCTCTTCGCCGTTCCTATCTTTGGCAGCCCCGCGCGATCTCCACTGCCAGGGCGCCCACATCCCGCCATTCGCGGATGGCATTGATAAAGGCGCTCCCGACGACCACGCCGTCCGCCACCTGCGCGACCTGCCGCGCCGTCGCCGCGTCCTTCACTCCGAAACCGACAGCGACGGGCACCTGCGCATGCTCACGGGCCAGGGCCAGCATGGCGGGCACCTCACCAAGTGCCGCGCCCTCGCGGGCGCCCGTCACGCCCGTCACGCTGACCGCGTAGAGGAAGCCGGTGCAGGCCTGCGCCACGAGCTTCACCCGCTCCGGCGTGCTTGTCGGCGCGATCAGGAAGGTGACGGCCAGCCCGTACTCGGCGGCGAGGTCCGCGATCTCGATGTCCTGGTCGGGCGGCAGGTCGGGGAGGATCAGGCCGTCCACCCCGGCGTCGGCCGCCAGGCGCATGAACTCGCGGGGACCCACGGCGTAGATCGGGTTGACGTAGGTCATGATCACGATGGGCGTGTCATGTCGCGCCCGCAGTTCCTTCACGAGCGCCAGCGTGCGCCGGGTACTCGTGCCGCCCGCCAGCGCCTGCTCGCTCGCCCGCTGGATGGTGGGGCCGTCGCCGAGGGGATCGGAGTAGGGGATGCCGACTTCGAGGAGATCCGCGTGCTCAAGCAGCGCGTCGGCCACGGCGGGAAAGGCCTCTGCGGTCGGATACCCGGCCGTCATGAAGGGGATGAAGGCGGCGCGGCCCGCTGCCTTCGCCCGGTCAAAGGCGGCGTGGATGCGTTCGGCTCCCCTGGTCAGCGTCGCCGTCATGCCAGAACCCCCTCGATGACCCGCTCCGGGTCCTTGTCCAGCAGCCCCTCATCCCGCTCCATCTCCAGCAGCCGCATGACTTCCGCCACGTCCTTGTCGCCGCGCCCGGAGAGATTGACGACGATGATCCCGTCCGGCCCAAGTTCCCTCGCCAGCTTGACCGCGTGGTAGACGGCGTGGGCGCTCTCCAGGGCGGGGATAATGCCCTCCAGGCGGGTGAGGAGTTGCAGGGCTTCGAGCGCCTGCGCGTCGGTCACGGGGACGTACTCGGCCACGCCCGTCTGGGAGTAGTGGCAGTGCTCGGGGCCGATGCCGGGGTAGTCCAGGCCCGCGCTGATGGAGTGCGGGGGGACGATCTGGCCCTCGTCATCGTTGAGCAGGTACATCATCGAGCCGTGGAGGACGCCGATTCGTCCCCCCGCGACGGAGGCGGCGTGCTTGCCGCTCTCCACACCCTCCCCGGCGGCCTCGGTGCCGATGAGTCGGGGGCGCTGGTCCTCCGGGAGGTAGGCGTACGGTGCGAAGATGCCGATGGCGTTGGAACCTCCTCCCACGCAGGCAACGATGGCGTCGGGTGCCGAGCGGCCCTCCAGTGCCTGAAGCTGCACCTTGACCTCCTCGCCGATCACACTCTGGAAGTCGCGGACCATCGCGGGGTAGGGGTGCGGGCCGACCACGCTGCCCAGGATGTAGAAGGTGTCGCGCACATTGGTCACCCAGTCGCGGATAGCCTCGTTCGTGGCGTCCTTGAGGGTGCTGGTGCCGGAGGTGACCTCACGGACCTCGGCACCGAGCAGCTTCATGCGGAAGACGTTCATCACCTGGCGGCGGATGTCCTCGGCGCCCATGTACACGATGCAGTCCAGGCCCAGCAGGGCGGCCGCGGTGGCCGAGGCGACCCCGTGCTGCCCGGCGCCCGTCTCCGCGATCACCCGCTGCTTGCCCATCCGCTTGGCGAGGAGGGCCTGCGCGAGGCAGTTGTTGATCTTGTGCGCGCCAGTGTAGTTGAAGTCCTCGCGCTTGAGGTAGATCTTCGCGCCGCCCGCATGGTCGGTAAGGCGCTGGGCGAGGTAGAGGGGACTGGGGCGGCCCACGAATTCCTTGAACAGGCGGTCGAGTTCGTTCAGGAACTCCGGGTCCTGCTTCGCGGCGCCATACGCCTGTTCGAGTTCATCCAGCGCGGGGATCAGCGTCTCGGGGACGTACCGCCCGCCGAAGCGCCCGTATCGCCCGCGTCCGTCCGGCTGCGGGTAGCTGGGGAGGTTGAGGGACATGATCCTCAGGGTAGAGCGCCAGCCTGAACGGCGGCTGGGTAAACTTAGACAAGCGGTCTAAGTTTGTGAGGTGGGGAGGAATTCAGCCTGGGCCAGCCGGAGACGCCATAGTGGCAGCAGATCATTGACCGTGACAACCTCCGGCACGTCCCAGCCGAGAGAACGGGCGAGGGAGGAGAGGACCCGGCCCGCCGCCTCTCCCCCCTGCCGCAACGCCTGCACGGGTGGCGCGCCTCCTCTCTTGGCGAGCCGTTGTCCCTGGAAATCTGTCATCAGCGGGACATGCAGATATCGTGGAGTGGGGTAACCCAGCGCCCCCTGCAAGGCGACCTGCCGGGGTGTGGCGGGCCAGAGGTCCGCGCCGCGCAGCACGTCCGTCACGCCAGTCATGGCGTCGTCCACCACGACCGCGAGGTGGTAGGCGAACACCCCGTCGTTGCGCCGCAACACGAAGTCGCCCACCTCGGCGGGGAGATTCTGGCAGAGCGTTTCCCCCGTCAGGGCGTCGTGCGCGCAGACGACTCGGTCCGGAACACGCCAGCGAATGGCTGCGGGACGGCCGGGATGGGCCGGATGCACGCGGCAGGTGCCTGGGTAGATGGGCTCGGCTCCGTGGGGCGCACCCGCGCTGTCCTGAATCGCCTGCACGATCTGGCGGCGGGTGCAGGTGCAGGGGTACGTCTCCCCCGCCGCTGTCAGCCGCATGAGGGCGTCCGCATACACGTCAAGCCTCTGCGACTGGACATATTCGGCGTCCCAGTCCAGACCCAGCCATTCCAGGTCACGCCGGGTGGTGTCGAAGGCCCAGGAACGAACGCGCTCCGTGTCGAGGTCCTCGAAACGCAGGAGGTGCCGCCCGCCCAGCGCCCGCGAGTGCAACCAGGCGAGCAGCGCCGTCCGGGCATTGCCCAGGTGCATCGCCCCGGTTGGGCTGGGGGCGAAGCGGCCCACGACCGGGGCGGGCGGGGAGGTCATGCCGCCCAGGCTAGCGCGGCATCATGACGCCGTGACCGACGACCGCCTGCCAACCCTCCTCCACTCCGAGCCGTACTGGACGGTGCTGGCGATGCGCGAGCAGGGCAGCCGCTTCTACCGGGCGCTCGGGGACGCGCTGGAAGCCGCCGACCTCACCAACCGCCGCCGCATTTACCTCACATGGACGGACGAACTCTGGGACTTCTACAAGCGCGGCCTCCGTTTGGAGGAGGCGGAGCGCGGCTCGGGCGAGGGCTGACCGATCGGGGCGAGGAACGCCTCGCGCGTCACCGCTCGCAGGGCGGCGAGGACTCCGGCCCGTTCGGTCCCGGCCCGAATCCGCTCGCTTTAGCTGAGCTTACGCGCCCGGTCCTCCGCCGCCCGACCCGGCACGGGCTGGCTGATCACCCCCAGGAACAGTTGGACGAGCAGGGTCCAGAGCGCCCCCGGCATCGCTTTCATGCTGCCGTTACGTGCGCCAGACCCAGCCGTTCCCGGCGTACACTGCCGCGCATGACTTCCCCGCAGCAGCCCACCCTCCTGGCCGTGTTCGCCCACCCCGACGACGAGGCGTTCGGCGTCGGCGGTACCCTGACGCACTACGCGCGCAAGGGGGTGCGGGTGCTCCTGGCCTGTGCCACCCGCGGCGAGGCGGGCAAGATCACCGTGCCGGGCATGACGGTCGACGACCTGGGGCAGCAGCGCGAGCATGAATTGCGCGAGGCCTGCCGCGCCCTGGAGATTTCCGAGCCCATCTTCCTGGACTACCACGACTCCGGCCGTTTCGAGCGCACCCGCTACGACGACCCCCTCGCGCTAATGAACGTGAACCCGCTCGCCGTGGAGGTGAAACTGCGCGCCCTGATCGCCGACGTTCAGCCGCAGGTCATGATCACCTTCGACCCGCACGGCGCCTACGGGCATATCGACCACCTCCAGATTCACCGGGCGGCGGTGGCGGCCTTCTTCAGCACTGGGCACCTGCCGGGCGGCGGACCGCAGCGGCTGTACTACACGGCCCTGACCCACGAGGCCGCCGAGGGGATCTCGCGCATGGGCCAGAACCTCGACCCCCTGGTGTATGGGGTGAGCGAGGGGACCGTCGCGGTCCGCATGAACGTCGCCGCCTACGCGGAGAACAAGAGGGCGGCGCTCCGGGCCCACGGCACCCAGACGGGCGAGCAGAGCCTGCTGGGCCGCATGACCCCGGAGGAGCGCGAGGCGATGGAGAGCCGCCTGCTGGGCACGGAGAACTTCAGCATCGGCGGCACGCGTACGGCCCTGGCGAGCTATCCCCTGCGCGGCCTCTTCGACGGGGTGCCGGGGTTCGAGGAACTGGACTGAGGGAAAAGCTCTGCCGCACGCTGTTAAACTTCTCCTCATGACGGCTCCTTCTCCCGGCAGCGAGCAGGCCCAGGGGCCGGTCGAACCGCTGGGGAATGACCTGGGGCTGGGGCGGGTGGTGTCGCAGGAGAGCCACCAGCGGGTGGTGAACCGGGACGGGAGCTTCAACCTCCAGCGCAGCGGGCTGGGGTTCTGGCACTCGCTGAACCTGTACTACGACCTGATCGGCATCTCGTGGCCGGTGTTCGTCACGTTGCTGGGCGTGGCGTACCTGCTGCTCAACGCCGCCTTCGCCCTGGCCTACCTGGCGGCGGGGCCGGGCGCCCTGTCCGATATGCCCACCGACCCTGCCGGGCGCTTCTGGGCCTGCTTTTTCTTCAGCGTGCAGACCTTCGGCACCATCGGTTTCGGGCACGTATATCCCAAAAGCTTCGCGGCGGACGTGATCGTCACGCTGGAGGCATTCGTCGGGCTGCTGGGGGTGGCGCTGGCGACAGGCATGATCTTCGCCCGCTTCTCCCGGCCCAAGCCCCGGGTGCTGTTCAGCGAGTGCGCGGTCGTCGCGCCGTACCGGGGCGGCTGGGGGTTGATGTTCCGGCTCGTCAACGGCCAGCGCACCCAGCTCATCGAGCTGGAGGCGGAGGTCACGCTGGCCTACTTCCGGGACGTGAAGGGGCGGCCGGTGCGCCAGTTCACCCGATTGAAGCTGGAGCGCGACAACGTGGCCTTTTTTCCCCTGGCCTGGACGGTGGTCCACCCCATCACCCAGGACAGCCCCCTGTGGCAGGTCACCCCCGAGCGGATGCGGGCCGCCGAGAGCGAGGTGATGGTCAACATCCGGGGACTGGACGACGTGGTGTACGGCACCGTGCGGGCGCGGACGAGCTACCAGGTGGACGATATCCGCTGGCACGCCCGCTTCACCGACATGTTCGTGCGGCGGCCGGGCCGCCCGGTCACGGTCGATGTCCGGCGCCTGAGCCAGATCGAGCCTGTACCCTCTACCTGAGCCCTTCGGCCTGGGCGATGCACGGGAGGCTCCAAAAGAAAAGCTGTTTGAGACGACAAAAAAGCTCCTCCCCCTGGAGGGGGGAGGTTGGGACTCGCAGAGCTGCTTGCAGAGGGGGTGAACGGGCCGGGCGTCAGAGGCCAATCGGGAGCCGATTCAGGGCCCATCCGCAGGATAAGCGGGCGCTCGCCACCACGGCCCTCCGAACTGCGCGTTAGCTGAGCAGCCGCCTCACGGCGAAGCGAATGCGGCCCAGGCTCGCCACGTCGTCGAAGGCGGTGAGCAGCACCTGGTCGCCGTGGGGAGTGAGCAGAATCGGACCGTCCCCCACGTCGAGCAGCAGGTCCTGCCATCCGCTCTGGCCGAGCGCGGCCTGGAGGCTCCCGATCACAGCGCGCCCCGCCTGCACCACGCTGATATCCGAGCCGCCCCCGGCACTCGACACGATGCCGCCCTGCGCGTCGATCAGGGCGACGTGGCGGATGCCGCGCACCTCCAGCAGTTGCACGATCATGCGACCTCCGGCCGGGGCAGATCGGTGAGCTCCAGCGCCAGGCGGGCGAGCAGCTGCTGGGCGGCCCGGGTGTCGTGCCCGCGCGTCAACGCCACCCCGAGGACGAAGTCACCGCTGGTCACGGCGACCACCTCGACGCGCTCACTGGTAAAGGCGACGCGGGTGACGTTGCCCGCGCCCAGGCGGCGGCCCACACGGTCCAGGACCACCCGCAGAGCGGCGAGTTCGGCGGCCAGCGCGTCGCCCGCCTCGCCGATCAGTTCGATGAACAGGCCGTCGGGACCTACGAGGGCGCTGGCAACGACGCCCGGCACGGCGCGCAGGGGGTCGAGCCTCACAGGTAGCTCTCCAGTTTGCGGGCGGCGTCGCGGCCGTACAGCCGGGCCTGGCCCAGGTTGCTGCGGCCGTCCAGGGCCAGCAGCAGGAAGAATTCGGGGGTGATGGGGTGCAGGTACACGCTGAGGCGCTCGCCGCGCAGGTACAGCTCGCGCGCCTGTCCGCCCCCCAGCGTCTCGCCGTAGGCGGCGTTCGCCCCGCGCAGCAGGCCTGCGTGTTCGGCGACGAGAAGGTTCAGGTCGGTGGCGGTGGCGGTGTGGCCCTCGACCAGCAGGCCGTCGAGCCCGCCGATGGCCGCGGCCCAAGCGCCGTCCACGTCGGCCACCAGTTGTGTGAGATGAGGCAGCATCAGCGCCGATGATAGGCGGCGGGGTCACGCAAAACTCTCACAGAAGGGAGGAGCCCTTCCCCGCGGGCAACAGGGCGCCCCTTCCCATGCCCGGGGAGGGGCGGAATATGGTCGAGCCCTCAGGCCGGTTGCAGGTCCAGCACCCGGTTTCCCGCGTCCACCAGCACCACGCGCGGCTCCAGGGTGCGGGCCTCCTCCTCGGTGAAGTGGCCGTAGGCGGCGATGATCACCAGGTCGCCCGGCTGCACGAGGTGGGCCGCCGCCCCGTTGATGCCGATGACGCCGCTGCCGCGCGGTCCCCTCAGCGCATAGGTGCTCAACCGGTTGCCATTGGTGATGTTGTAGATGTCCACCCGCTCGTGGGGCAGGATGTCCGCCGCGTCCAGCAGGTCCTGGTCGATGGTGACGCTCCCGACGTAATCGAGGTCCGCCTGCGTGACGGTCGCGCGGTGGATCTTGGCCCTGAACATGATGCGTTCCACAGCGGGGCATTGTACTCGGGAGAAAGACGCTACCCCTCCGGCAGCGTCCCGTCCACGAACACCGTCTTCTGGTCGGTGTAATGCACCTGGCCAGCGGGGGCGCCCCGGGGCCGCCACACGTGCTTGACGCGGGTGTAGTCCACCGGCACGTTGCTGCTCCCGCGGGCCCGGGAGTGGGCCGCCGCCAGCCGCGCGGCGTACAGGATGTCCGGCAGGGCCAGGTCGCGCCCCCCCGAGCGGACGAGCACGTGGCTGCCGGGGTAGCCCTGCGCGTGGAACCAGTAGTCCAGGCTGCGCCCGACGCGGTGGGTCAGGGTCGCGTTCTCCTTGTTGTTGCGGCCCACCAGCACCTCGAAGCCGCCCGGGGTGGTGAAGCGCGTCCCGTACGGGCTCTTCTCGGGCCGCTCGGCCTGGAGGGTCTCCGAGAGGGCTTCGAGGTCTTCCAGGCTCGCAGCGTCGAGCTGGGCCAGGCGTTCCTGGGCCTCGGCCAGCTCGGCGCGCAGGGCGGGTTCGCGTTCGGCCAGCCGCTCGTACACCTCCTCGCGGCGGCGGGCGCGGGTGTAGCGTTTCTCCGCGTTCTGCACGGCCGAAAGCTGCGGGTCGAGGCTGACCGGGACCTCCCCGCTACCGTCGAAGGCGGGCAGGAGGACGGAGGCGGTGCCGGGCTGGGCCGTGTGCGCGTAGGCCATCAGGAGGTCGGCCTCCGTGCGGTCCTGGGCGGCGGCGTCCAGCCCGGCCTCGGCACGGGCCACATCGGCAAGCTGGTTGGTGACGAGGGTCAGGCGTTTTTCCAGCGGCTCGCGCAGCGCCTTGCGAAGCTGCGCGGCCTTTTCCGCCCGGGCCGCCTCGCGCGCCCCCTCCTGCATCACGCCCTCGGAGACGGTGGGGTCGTCGACCAGAGAGCGCAGCGCGGCGAACGCCTGCGGCCAACGGTCGCCTGGTGCCTCGTTCGCGGCCACCCCTGCCCGGCGCGCGAGTTCCGCTCCCAGCAGCAGCCCGATCCCGTCCACCCGCTCGCGCCACTTGCCGATGGGGAGGACGGCGAGGGTTCGGGCTTCCTCCTCGGTCATGCTGCGTGGGTCGAGTTTCTCGTAGGGTGGCGGCGGGGTGTACACACCCCCCGTCCGAACGGTGCGGAAGCGGTTGCGGCTCCCCGTAATCTCGCGGGCGGCCTGGAGGATGCGGCCCTCGAACCCCCCCCCCGCCTCCAGCACCAGGAGGTTGGCGTTGCGGCCCGTCACCTCAAAGAGGAGTCGCGTGGGCGGTTGATCCACGAAGCCCGTCTCGCCCCCGAAGTGCAGCGCGAAGACCCGGTCAAGCTTGAGTTGCTCGGCCTTCACGAGGTCGCCGCGCACCCGGTTCGCCAGGTAACGCTGGAAGGGGTTATGCGGCTCGCCCCGCAGCCGCTCGCGCGACACGAACACCACGGGCTGCGGTGGGCGGTACGACAGAACGAGGTTGCCCACCCCTTCGAGCAGCAGGGCGGCGGTCGTCTCGTCGGGAAAGGCCCAGCCCAGGGTGCGGGCGGGCAGGTGCCCCGAGAGGTCCCGCAGCACCCGCGCGAGCATCAGCCCTTCCATGGGTGGTCCTTGTGGGGGGAGCATCGGCGGTTCACCGAGGCATGGTAGCGGGTTGTGGCTGTTCAGAAACCGCGCCTCGCACCACCCCCACCGGCTGTCCAGCCAAAAGTGGGGCGCGTTCCCCATCCCCAGAAAGCAGAGAGGCAGGCCCCGAAAGGCCCACCTCTCCCCTTTTGCCCTGACTTAGAAGAAGTTCCCGATGCGGAAGTAGAACTTGCCGTTGCCGTTCTGGGGGCTGTAGCCGTAGTCGAAGCGCAGGCTGGGCAACCGGGCGCCGCCGAAGCCCAGGTTGAGCTGGAGACCCGCGCCCACGCCGTAGTTCAGGCCGAAGTCCTTGCTGTCGTTCCAGGCATCGCCCGCATCAATGAAGGCCACCCCGTACAGGCCCTGGGTGAAGGAGTTGCTGAGATTGAAGTCGTAGCGGTACTCGGCGCTGGCGGTCAGGTACTTCGTGCCGAAAAGCTGGTTGTTGTCCAAGCCACGAAGCTGGTACGCCGCGATGGGGGTGGAGCCGCCCCCGATGGCGTAGCCGGTGCCAGCAGGGGGGCTGCCCGCAATCGTGCCCACGTTGGCACGCACCGCGAAGACCTGCTGACGGGTCTGAACACCCTGACCCTTGTCGAGCGTGCGGCCCAGGCCGAAGTAGGTGCTCGCCCCCGCCTGCGTGTCCGTCCAGGCGACGGGCGTGCTGCCCGAGGCACCGAAGTTGTAGGACAGTTCGGTGTTGGCACGCACGCCGCGGCTGGGAAACTCGGCGTTGTCGGTCGTGTCGTAGTTCAGGCTGCCGCGCACGCTCGTGGTGCGGGTGGTGGGCGTGAGGAGCGCCGCCGCCGCCGCGTTGCCCGCGGGGGTGTCGGGGTAACTGGCACTCGTCTCGTCACCCTTGAGGGGCTCCAGGTAGTACGTGCGGTAGGAGTAGCCCACGCCGACCGAGGCCGCCAGGTTGGTGGTGATGTTCCGCCCGGCGCTGACGCTGAAGCCGGTGTTGCGGACGGTGTACTGACGGCCGGTGTCCGCGGTGGCGCTGCCGCTGCCGGTGGTCAGGGGCAAGTTGCCCGACACCGAGGTGCCGATGCTGGTGCTGAAGCTCGTGCGGTTGGTGCGGAAGTCGAGGAAGTTCAGGTCCAGCCAGGGAATCGTGTACGACACGCTCCCCACGAAGTTCTGCCTCGCGTCGTTCTGCTGCGCCCCCAGGCTGACGCTGAGGTTCTGGCCCAGCCCGAAGACGTTGGGGTTGGAATACTGCACGTCGCCCGCGAAGCCCTTGAGGGTGTCGTACTCCAGGCCCAGGCTGACCGGGATGCCCTGGCTGCTCTCGGCCACCGTGAGCACGTAGGTCACGTTCTCGGGGTTCTGGGGATCGCTGCGGACATTCTCGCCGACCACCTGCACGAAGCCCAGGCGGCTCACCCGGCTCAAACCGGCGCGCAGCTCGTTGAGGTTAAAGAGGCCCCCGGCGGCGGGCAGCTCGCGCAGGATCACCCGGTCCTGGGTGCGGTGCTTGCCTTGCCACTGGAGTTCGTACCCGGCGAGGCGCACCTCGCGGATGTTGAAGGTCAGGGTGCCGTTGTTAAAGGTCACCGCGTCGCGCGTGCTGATCTCGTACCCGGCCTTGCGGTAGGCGTCGCGGATGGCGAGGAAGTCCTCCTGCGCGAGCTGGGGCGAGTACACGTCGCCCACCTTGGTCCTGACCGCGGCGGTCAGCGTTGCGGTGGGCACCTGGGTGTTGCCCGCGAAGGTGATGGTCCGCACCGGCCCGCTCGCCGCGTCCGCCACGCCGAAGAACACCGCGACCTGGGCGGGGTTTTGCGGGTCGGATTGCAGCGCGAAGCCCACCGGCTTGCCCGTGCGGTTGGAGAGCGTCCGCACGTCGGCGCGCAGGCGCTCCAGCGCGAGGGGCTGGCCCACCCGCGTCTGGAGGGGAACCCCGGCGCCCTCGATCCCCTGGAAGTTCACGCTGGCCGCGCGGCCCTCGATCACGCGCACCTTCAGCACGCCGTTTTGCAGGGTGGTCGCCCGCACGTCCACGCCGCTCTGGACGTACCCGGCCTCGTCGTAGGCCTGCTGGAGGGCCTCCACCGCCCCGTAGTAGGCGGCGGTCGTGAACTTCCTGGCGTCGTACAGCGGCTTGAAGAGGTTGGTGACCGTCCCGGTGGGCAGCAGGGTCACGCCCTCGACCTCCACACGGCTGATCGGCGCCGTCTCGTCCACCACAAAGGTCACGCCCACGGTGCCGTCGGCGTTCGTCTTCGTCTGGGTGCTGATGCTGGGCGTGAAGGGGAAGCCCTCCGTGCGGTAGTTCTGCGACAGGGCCTGCTTGGCCTGGTCGAGCCGCTGGGTGTTGAGGGTCGCGCCGGGGGCGATGTTCAGGAGTTCGGCGATGCTCTTCTTGAAGGCCTCGGCAGGCAGGAAGGTCAGGCCGGTGGCGTCCACTGTCTTGATGGTGGCGTTTGGCGTGACAGTAATGACCAGGGTATCGCGCCCGCCGACCGTCCGCAGTTCGGCGCTCGCCGTGCGGAAGTAGCCGGTCGCCAGCACCTCCTGCTCGACCTGGCGCGGGTTCACGCCCGAGAGCGCGGTGCCGGGCTGCACGTTCAGCGTGGCCCTGACGAAGTTCGAAAGCACGTCAGTGGTGCCGTTGACGACCACGTCCTGCACCGTTCCGGCCTGCTGCGCGAGGGCAGCCGGGGCAGCGAGCAGGAGGGTCAGCGCGAGTGTATGAGGGTGTCGCATGCGTCTCCTAGTGTGGCACAGAGCTGGGGACTCCCGTTGGAAAACACCAGCTCCGAATGCTGCCCATAACCTTTCTCGTTTCCGCCCTGAGAAGAGTGAAGGAAACTTGACGGAGTCTCCACCTGAAGGGCTCACCTGCCCTGGCTACCTCTTTCAAAGTTGGGGTGCCACAATGCGCGGCGTGAGACGCAGAGGGAGGAGGGGGCCTTGAGTCTGCCGGAGGTTCTGGCGGGCATCCGCGCCGCTGAAACGGAGGCGGGCCGCCCCCCGGGCAGCGTGCGCCTGGTCGCCGTGACGAAGGGGCAGGACCTGGAGGCGATCCGCACCCACGTGCTGGCCCACGCGGGCCTCCAGCCGGGCGGCTTTCCGCTGGGCGAGGGGCGGGCGCAGGAGTTGCGGGACAAGGCGGCGCAGATGCCGGAGGTGGAGTGGCATTACATCGGGCCGCTGCAACTGAACAAGGTCAAGTACATGCGGCCGGTCTCGCTGATCCACGCGCTGGAGGACGTGCGGCAGGCCGAGGCGCTGGCCCGCGCGGCGGAGGGGTGGGGCCGCGCCCCGGACGTGCTGCTGCAACGGCACAACGGGGAGGCGCAGAAGCACGGCATTCACCCGGATGAGCTTTCCGCCGTCTACGCTGGGGTGGTGCAGACCGGACTGAACGTGCGGGGCCTGATGGTGATGGCCCCCGAGGGGGACGAGGCGGCGGCCCGGCGGGTGTTCGCGGACACCGCCGCCCAGGCCCACGACCTCGGCCTCCCGGAACTCAGCATGGGCATGAGCGGCGACTACGCGGATGCCGTGCGCGCGGGCGCGACCCTGGTGCGCGTCGGAAGGAGTCTTTTTCTATGAACCAGCTTTCCAGTGAACTTCTGAGCAGCGAACCCCTCACGCCCCTGGACATCAGCCACCGCACCTTTCCCAGAAGGCCGGGTGGGTACGACCGCGCCGCGGTCCGCATCTTCCTGGGTCAGGTGGCGAACGAGGTCGAGGCCCTGCTGCACGAGCGCCAGGCCCTGCGCGGCCGGGTCGAGGAACTGGAGCGCGAACTCGACGAGCGGCGCCAGGCGGAGGACGAGATTCGCCGCGCCGTCGTGGCCGCCGAGCGCATCGGGCACGACCTGCGCGAGAACGCCACCCGCCAGTGCGAGCTGATGATCGAGCAGGCGCAGACTCAGCGCGAGGCCATCGACCGCGACTCGGCCGCACGCCTCGCCGAGCTGGAGGCTGGCCACCAGGCCCGCATGGCGGAGGTGGAGGCGGCCTTCCGGGGCCGCTTCGCCGACCTGGAGCGTGAGCACCACACCCTCACCCTGGAGCGCGACCGGGCGCACGCCGAGCGCACCGTGTACCTGGAGCGGGCCTTCAACGAGCGGTACGCCGAACTCACCGCCCGCCTCAGCGCGGTCCGCACGGAATACACGCAGTTCGTGGGCCAGTACCGGGCGCTCATCCAGTCCTTCGCCGAACTCAGCGCCCGCCACCTGCCCGCCGCCGAGGACCTCTCGCTGCCCGCCTCGCCGCTGCCCGGGTCCCCAGCGGTCCTCACCCTCGACGAGCCGGGGAACGAGGAGGGGCAAGCGGGGCCGTCCCGCGACCTTGCCCGGCTGGAGGAGCAGCAGTTCGTGTGAACCGGGGCTCAGCGGACCCGGCTGGTCGGCTCGCTGAGCCCCAGCTCCTCTTCCAGGGAGAGGGAGGGGCCAGGCACCTCGGCTGAACTGACCTCCACGTCCGACCAGGTGAAGCCGCCCTGCTCGGTCATGGCGCGCAGGACGCGGCGGCGCTCGCCCAGGTCCAGGAAGCGCCCACGCACCTCGGCGTCGGGGTGCAGCGGCAGCCCCGCGTCGCGCAGCGGGGTGAGGTCGGGGAGTGGCGGCGGGTCCACGCGCAACCGGGGGTGCACCTGGCGGTAGCTGCCCAGCAGGCTGGAGATCGAGTCGCGCACCAGCCGCAGCCCCCGGGGGGGCGTCACGTCGAGCGCGTGCTCGATCAGGCTCAGCGCCTCGTCGAGGGCGGGGAGGGCGAGTTCGAGGGACTCGTCGGCACGGCGGTCGTGAAAACGGTGCAGGGCGGGGCTGTTCTTGAACTGGGCGTCGAGGGTGTTCAGGGTGGTCGCCACGTCCCCCACCAGCCCCTGGAGGCCGCCCGGGTGGTCGTGCCACGCCCGGATCACCAGGTCCTGCGCGTTGCCCCCCAGCCGGTGCAGCCACAGGGCGAGGGTGCGCCGCTCGCCCTGCGCCTGGGCGACCGGCACGACGAACGAGATGGCGAAGGTGATCAGGAAAAAGCCGTTGAGCGCCGCCAGGTCTGTCAGCAGCCGCCAACCGTTGCCCAGCGGCTTGAGGTCACCCAGGCCCAGCGTCGCCAGGGTGTAGCCCACGAAGTACAGCACGTCCCAGAGATCGGCGGGCGTCTCGGTCGTGGTGCCGACGAGCGCCCCCTTTCCCGACCAGAACACCAGGGTCCAGCCCAGCCACGTCAGCAGGGTCCAGACCCCGATGGTGCCCACCACCAGGACGCCGCCTGACCAGGCCAGCAGGCCCCGGCGGCCCGTCCACCGTGCCAGCCCGCTGATCGCCTTGTACAGCGGGCGCTGAACGAGCCGCAGGATGCGGCCCTCACCAGTCTGCATGGAGCTCGCCAGCAGGTCCAGCAGCACGGCCAGAATCAGGGCGCCTCCGGGCAGCCACAGCAGCGAGCGCAGCATCGCCGGGCATTCTGGCAGAGCCCCGCCGCCAGACCGTACGTTTGCCCCAAAGTTTTCGAGGTTCAAGGA
Organism: Deinococcus apachensis DSM 19763; assembly: GCF_000381345.1. NCBI lineage: Bacteria > Thermotogati > Deinococcota > Deinococci > Deinococcales > Deinococcaceae > Deinococcus > Deinococcus apachensis. The sequence goes on from NZ_KB906398.1 coordinate 220,921, forward strand.
CGAGTGCCGTAGCCTGTGCCCATGCCCATGCCCGAGTTCACGTTGCCCCTGGGCGACCCGGCCTTCGTGCGGGACCCGTATCCCCTGCTCGCCCGGCTGCGCGGGGAAACGGCCGCCTTCCGTGACCCGGCGCTGGGGAGGGTCTTCCTGACGCGGTATGAGGACATCGCGGCCCTGCTCCGTGACCGCCGTTTCGGGCGCAGCGTGCTGCACCGCTACACGCGCGACGAGCTGGGCTGGCCGCCGCCCGACCCCCGCCAGGCGAACTTCGACGCCTTCAACGGCAACCACCTCCTCGACTCCGAGCCGCCCAAACATACACGGCTGCGCTCGCTCGTCGGGCTGGCCTTTACGCCCCGGCGGGTGGAGGGCCTCTCCGGACGCATCGAGGCGATCCTGGCGGCGCAACTGGCCGGGCTTGGTGACGGCTTCGATCTGGTCACGGATTACGCCGAGCCGCTGCCCGTCACGGTAATTGCGGAACTGCTCGGGGTGCCACCGGAGGAACGGGCGATGCTCCGACCCTGGTCGGCGGCCATCGTGCGGCTGTACGAGCCGACGTACACGCCTCAGGAGCAGGACGAGGCCGAGCGGGCGGTCCTCGACTTCAGCGCCCTATTGCGCGACCTTGCCCGGAGGCGACGCTCGGAACCGCAGGACGACCTCATCACCGCGCTCGTCCAGGCCGAGCAGGAGGGCGACCGCCTGAGCGAGCGCGAACTCATCGACACCTGCATCCTGCTCCTGAACGCCGGGCACGAGGCCTCCGTCAACGGGCTGACGGCGGGCGTCCTGGCCCTGCTGCGCGAGCGGGAGCAGTGGAAGCGGCTGGTGGAGGCCGCGCCCCGGGAGGACAGCCTGCCCCTGTTCCGCACGGCGGTGGAAGAATTGCTGCGCTTCGACACGCCCCTGCCCCTTTTCGAGCGGTACGTGCTGGACGACCTGACCCTGCACGGCGAGGAGTTGCATCCCGGCGAGAAGATCGGCCTGCTGTACGCCAGCGGCAACCGCGACCCGCGCCGCTTCGGGGACCCTGACCGGCTGATGCTCACCCGTGATCCCAACCCTCACCTGACCTTCGGCCTGGGCACCCACTACTGTCTGGGGGCGCCGCTCGCCCGGCTGGAACTGGCGCTGAGCCTGCGGGCACTTGTGCGGACCTTTCCCGGGTTGCGGCTGGAGGACCCGGGCGCCGACCCGGAGTACGTGGGCGGCTTCGTGATTCGCGGGCTGAGGCGGCTGGAGGTCGTGCCGGGGTGAGGCCGCAGGAGATTGCGGGCGCGTGGGCCGTGGGGGAGGTGCGGGCTGTTTGGCCCCTGAGCGGCGGGAGCATCAACGGCGCCTTCCGGATGGTCACCGGGGCGGGCGAGTTCCACCTGCGGGTGTACCGCAGCCCGGGCCGCGCGAGGGTGGAGCGGGAACATGCGGCGATTGGGGTGGCGGTCCGGGCGGGTGTTCCCACGCCCGCACCCCTTCCCCCGCACACGGAGCGCATCGAGGCGGCCATCCTCGCCCTTCCGTCCCCGGACGAGGTGGACGGCTGGGCGCTGACCCGGACGCGGCAGCGGCTGGCCTATCTACACGCTTGCCCCCTGACCGGCCACTCCCCGGCTTTCCCACGTCGTTTCCTGCACGGCGACTACCACGAGGGCAACGTGTTCTTCCGGGGCTTGCGGCCCGCCGCCCTGATCGACTGGGAGCAGACCCGCCTCGCCCCCCGGGCGTGGGAGACGGCGCAGCCTTTTACGCGCTCGCGCAGGAGCGCAACGTCTGGACGTACGAGAGCGTGTACGTGGACGGCAATCCCGGCCCGCGCGGGTTCATCGGCCCGCCATCCTACGTACCGTTTCAAGAGCGGTGGGCGGCGAGCGGCCTGCGGTGACGGCCAGCTCCTCCGCGCCAAACGTTCCAAACGTTCCGCATCAGGAAGGCCCAGCAGCCACGGGGACGGATAGACTCCCGGCATGAGGACCCTCAGCGACCGGCGGGCGCCCTGGCGGGTCACCCTCGGCAACGTCATCTTCAACAACGACACCCCGGCGGGGCGGGTCTTTGACCTCGTGCTGATCGTGCTCATCCTGGGCAGCATCCTGGTCGTGATGCTGGACAGCGTCCGCCCCATCCAGGCGAGGTACGGGAGCGTGCTCAACCGCGCGGAGTGGATTCTCACGCTGCTGTTCACCACGGAGTACGTGCTGCGGCTGATCTCGGCCCGGCACGCCTCGCACTACGCCCGCAGCTTCTTCGGGGTCGTGGACCTGCTGTCCATCCTGCCGGGGTACCTGGCCCTGCTCCTGCCGGGGGCCGAGACCCTCCTGATCATCCGCGTGCTGCGGATACTGAGGATTTTCCGCATCCTTAAGCTCGCCCGCTACCTCAGCGAGGCGAACGTGCTGACGGAGGCGATTCGCGCCAGCGCCGCCAAGATCACGGTCTTCCTGGTGGTCGTCCTCTCGCTCGTCACGGTCATCGGCGCGCTGATGTACCTGATCGAGGGGCCGGAGCACGGCTACACCAGCATCCCGACGAGCATCTACTGGGCCATCGTGACCCTGACGACCGTGGGCTACGGGGACATCGCGCCGAAAACGCCGCTGGGCAAGGGGCTGGCCTCGCTCGCCATGATCCTGGGCTACGGCATCCTGGCCGTTCCCACCGGTATCGTGACGGTCAACCTGGCCCGCGCGCAGGACCGACGGCAGCAGCAGCGCACCTGCCCCCGCTGCGGGCTCGACCGGCACGACCCGGACGCCCGCTACTGCAAACGCTGCGGGGAAACCCTGCCCGCATCCCCCTGAGCCGGGGACGAGAGCCCCCGCCACCAGATCTCGGCCAGCTCTCCCGCTGCCGCCTCCGCCCGGGCTTCCTCCCCGCGGCCCAGGGCGAGCAGGGCGGCGACGCGGGCGGGGCTGCGCGGCAGGCTGCGGCCCAGCGCCTTGGCCCCCGTGCGGCCCGCCTTGTCCGCACTGCCCAGCGCGGCCTGGGTATGCGCCAGGACCGCCATCAGGTGCGCGTCGGCCTCCTGCCCGGTGAGTTCGGCGACCTTGAGGCCCTCGGCCAGCGTCCGCAGCGCCGCGCGGGGGTCAGACGGCAACAGGAGTTCCCCGAGCAGGGTCACGGCGGCCACGAGTGCCCCGGCGTCCCCTTCGGACCGGGCGAGTGTTCGGGCGTGCCAGGCCAGGGTGGCGGCGTCCCCAGAGCCCTGCCACGCGGCACGAGCCCGCAAAAGGGCAGGCCGGGCGGTATCTGGCTGATCTTGCAGGGAGACCAGGGCCACCGCCGCCTCTCCCAGCCGGAGTTGAGCGGCGGCGAGCAGGAGCGGGTCCTCAGACCACCGAACGGCGAGGCTGGGTTGCCCCAGATGCAGCGCCAGGGCGGCGGCCTCCTCGCGTTCGTCAGGGGCGGGGGTCAGCGCACGCAGGGTGGCGAGGGCGGCCGGATCGTCTCCCCGGTCCATCGCCGCCCGCACATCGGCCAATGTCACGGACAGCTCCAGGGCTGGGCCGTCCAGGTACGCTCGTCATAGCCCCCAGAAGAAGCCCACATGGGGCCAGCATACCGGGCCGCGAGCTTGGCTCCCCCCTCAGGCGCTCAGGCCGTAGTCCAGTCCCAGGAAGCGCCACAGCGAGCGCCGGGGCACCCGCAGGCCGCTGGGGTGTTCGACCGCGCCGAGGCGGCCGTCCCGAATCCAGCGGCGGACAGTCCGTTCGTGGGTGCCGGTGAAGTCGGCGACCTCGCGGACCTTCAGGAGCTTGGGGAGCGTCTGGAACTGTTCGTTGAGCGTCAAGGCAAACCTCCGAAAAGCACGCGGGGCCACCTCACGGCAGCCCCGACAGCGTTCTGGGTTGTTGAGGGCAAGTGGCGCGCCCGCACCCCCGCCGCCCAGGAGCGGGAAAGGGAACGGGCGAGCAATCAGGCCGGTCAACTTGTCCAGCAGCGTACCACGCCCCCCGTCACGCGGCGGTCAAGCCTAAAGGTCCCGTTGGGGGTGGAGGGAGGGGGTAAGAAGTCAGGACTCCTCAGCGGATGAGATAAACCAGGCCTCGCGGCGTGTCACGACAAGCTCGGCATATCAGGGCCGCCGAGCGCGTTCCGAAGCTGCGGAAGCGTCAGCATGAACACCCGGCGTATCCTCCCGTTGAAACGGCGAAATTCGCTCCTCAAGACCTCCCAGTCGACTTCACCCATTCCAAACCCACCCGACAGGTCGTGCAATGCTTCGACCTCCTCCAGTCCTTCAAACCGCACACGTCCCGGCTGGGCATCCCTTCCTTCCTGAATGTCCCAGCGAAAGACCTCGACCTCCCAGGTCATGCGGCGGGCCGATATGTCCTGCCGGACGGCATAGCCTCCGGCGCCAGGCCACTCCAGCCGGGAAGCGTCTACCTGTGACGTGGCTCACCCCTCGCCCAACCTCAACTGCTCGCGCTCGTGTAGCTTCCCACTGCCCGCAGCCAGAAGAGGCGCGTGAGGGTGAACAGTGCGGCCGCCACCAGCGGCGAGGCGACCACCAGCCCGGGCGAGAGACTGCCCGTCAGGGCCTGCGCGGGCACGGTCGTGATAAAGGCGACGGGCACGACGAAGGTCAGGAAGGCGCGCACGGGCACCGGAAAGGCCGTGACCGGGAAGCGGGCCGCGCCGAACACGCCGTTGAACAGTTCGGAGGCGTTCTGCGTCTTTACGAACCAGAAGGCGGTTGTGGAGAGCGCCAGCCAGATGCAGTACACGATGACGAGCGCGCAGACATAGAGCAGCGCGGCGGCCAGCACGCCGCCCGGCGTGACGCTCAGGTGCGAGGCGGCGTAGATCGTCAGCCCCGCCCCGATGAGCAGGTCGGTCACGCGCAGCACGTTGAGGTTGCGCGTGCTGATGTTGAACTGGGCGTCGATGGGCTTGAGGAGCGTAAAGTCCATGCTGCCGGTGCGGACGGCCTCGGCGATCTTGCTCATGTTGGGCTGGATGAACACGCTGATAAAGCCCTCGGTCAGCGTGAAGAGGCCCACGACGAGCAGCGCCTGGTGGAAGGACCAGCCCCCCACCTCGGTGGTGCCCGGCTGCCCGAACAGCACCGCGATCCCGAGGAGGGCGACCCCGGACTCGGCCAGGCTGGCGAGGATAGCGCCCAGAAAGTTCGCCCGGTATTCCAGTTGCGCGGCGAGCGTGGCCCCCGTGAAAAGGCGCACGAGGCGGAGGTAGCGGGTCATGGGCACCTCCAGCAGCGAGAGGCGGTCGGGGGGGCCATCCTTGTCTGCCTCCCCCTCACGCCCCCACCGCCCCATACTTCCGCAGCCCCATCCGCCACACAATCAGGCGCAGGAGCCAGAAGACGACCAGCCACCCGCTCAGCACGAGGGCACCGCGGCCCGCATCGGCGAGGTCGGCCTTGCCCGCCAGCAGTTGCGCGGGGAGGCCCAGCATGTACGGGAAGGGCGTCCAGACGGCGACCCTTTGTACCCACTCGGGGTAGAAGGCGAGCGGCGCGAACATGCCGCCTAGCGCGGCGTACACGAGCCACACGACTTCCTGAAAAGAGGTGCTCGACTCGGTCCAGAAGGCGAGCAAACCGACGGTGTATTCCCACAGGAAGCGGGCGCTGAAGCCCAGCAGGGCGAGCCCGAAGGCCGCCAGGTACGCGGCGGGATCGGTGGAAAAGCGGGCGCCCGCCACCCAGGCGAACAGCGCGACGAGCGCCAGCAGCGCGGGAAAGCGCACCACCCGCTCGGCGGCGTGCGAGGCGTAATGCAGCCACATGGGGTCCATCGGGCGCAGCAGCTTGGGCGAGAGGAGCCCCTGCCGGATCTCCATGTCGAGTTCCCAGGCGACCCACACGACCATGAGCTGACCGACCGCCCAGGTCGAGAGGAAGTACGTGGCGAACTCGGAGGGATTGTAGCCCCGGATCTCCCCACCCGGCGCCGCCGCCGCCTGCGACATCCACACCAACATCATGACCAGGGACAGGGTGCCCGACAGCATCCAGATGATGACCTCGGCCCGGTACTCCGTCATCTCCGCGAACCGGGTGACGAAGAGGACGCGGGCCTTGCGCCAGAGGGAAGTCATGGGCGCCTCCGGCGAGGGCGGGAAAAGACAGGAAACCTTATCCCGGACCTAGACACGCTCCGCCTCCTTCCGCCCGAACAGCTCCCCCATCACCTGCTCGATGGGCGGGTCCTCCACCGTCAGGTCGGCCACGTCGAGGTCGGCAAGAAGCCGGGCGGCGCGCACACTCACCTCCGCGCGGGGAACGGTGAGTTCGGCGCTCAGGCCGTCCACCCGCACGTCGCTGCCGTAACTGGCGAGTCGTGCCGAGGTGACAGGGTGCCGCAGTTGCAGCCGCACCGTCTTGCCCCCGCTGCCCCGCTCGGCGAGGCGGGCGAGGTCGCCGTCGAAGACGAGTTGACCGGCGTCGATCACCAGGATGCGGCGGGCGAGGGCGGTCACGTCGGCCATGTAGTGGCTCGTCAGGATCACGGTGGCCCCGTGGCGCTCGTTGTAGTCGCGGATAAAGGCGCGCACGCTCTCCTGCATGTTCACGTCCAGGCCGATGGTCGGCTCGTCGAGGAACAGCACCTGTGGGCGGTGGAGCAGCGCGGCGGCGAGTTCGCACTTCATCCGCTCGCCTAGGCTGAGTTTGCGGACCTGCTTTTTCAGGATGCCTTCCAGACCCAGCACCTCGGTGAACTCGGCCATCGTGGCGCGGTACTGCGCGTCGGGAATCTCGTAGATCGCCTGGTTGACGAGGAAGGAGTCGAGGGCGGGGAGGTCCCAGATGAGCTGCTGCTTCTGCCCCATCACGAGCGTGATCCGCTTCAGGAAGGCGGCCTCGCGGCGCCGGGGCTCGAAGCCCGCCACCCGCGCCTCGCCGCCCGAGGGGTGCAGCAGGCCCGAGAGCATCTTGAGGGTGGTCGTCTTCCCCGCCCCGTTCGGCCCCAGAAATCCCACGACCTCCCCGGGCGCGAGGTCAAAGGACACGCCCTTGACGGCCTCGACCTCGCGGCTCTTGCGCTTCACGAAGGACCGCAGGCTGCCCAGGAAGCCCGGCTCCTTCTCGTGGACGGCGTAACTCTTGCGAAGGTCGCGGACGCGTACGCTGGCGTCCGGGGTGGATGTGGTCATAGCTGGTCTCAGGGTACGTCAAAGCTGAAATTGAGAAATCCGAATACGCCAGATGACGTAAAGGTCAAGGGGCGGGCAGAACGGTTTAGGAGAGGGACGCTCTGGCGGTTCATTCCGTGCTTTCCGTGCCCGGCTGTTCCCCGGGCAGTCACCGGATACCACTTCAGGCACGGGATTAGGCTCCAGGTATGACCCAGGCCGGAGCCGCCCTGCCCCCGGAGGATGAGCCGACGACCTCCACCCAACCTGCGCCCACGCCGCTGACCCTGGCCCGCCTGTTCGTCGGGGTGGCCCTGTCCGGGATTGGCGGCGGACTGCCCGCCCACACCCGCCGCGCCCTGCTCTCGCGTGGCTGGATGACCGACGAGGCGTTTGCGGAGACGTTCACCCTCGCGCAACTGACGCCGGGGCCGAACGCGGTGAATCTGGCGGCGATGGTGGGGGCACGGCTGGCGGGGCGGATGGGAGCCGTTGCCTCCGTTCTGGGAGTGCTCACGCCTGGCCTGCTCGCCATGCTGGCCGTGAGCGTGGTGACGCTGGGGCAGCCGGGGGGTCTCCCTCCCCTGCTGCAAAGCGCGTTGAAAGGGGCCGCTTGCGCCGCCCTGGCCGTGTTGCTCACCGCCGCGTTGCCCGTCGTGCGGGTGGGGTGGGGGGTGCGGGGCGGGCCGGTGGTCACCGTCCTGGTCTTCCTCGCGCTGGGGATGCTGCGGCTGGACCTGCTGCCCGTCCTGATCGTAGGGCTGGGGGCCGGACTGCTGATCCACCGTCCGGGGAGGAAGCCGTGACTGACCTGTGGGAATTCTTCCTGGCCTTCGTCCGGCTGGGGCTGATCAGCTTCGGCGGCACCAACGTGGCGGAGCTGGAGCGGGTGCTGGTCCTCCACCACAGCTGGATCGACGCGCGGACGCTGGCGAATGGATTCGCGCTGGGACAACTCATGCCGGGACCGAACATGCTGGCGGTCACGCACTACGGGTACGCGGCGGCGGGACTTCCGGGAGCGCTCACCGCCACGCTGGGCTTTTACGGCCCGACCGCCCTGGTCAGCGCCACCGCCGTTCTGATCTGGCAGCGGCACAGCACCCACCCCTGGGTGGTCGCCTTTCGCAATGCCCTGCTGCCCTTCGGGGGTGGGGTGATTCTGGCGGGGGCGCTGGTGCTGGCGCGCACCTCGGTCAACTCATGGCCCGCCGCGCTGCTCGCGGGGGTCGCCTTCCTGCTGCTGTGGCGCACGCGGGTGAACAGCGCCGTGGTCGTGCTGGGGGCAGCGGTGGTGGGGGCCTTGCTGGGGCTGTAGGGCACCGGACGAAAGAAGGCCTGTCACCCTGAGCGAGGCGAAGGACCCCCACACCACGCCCAGGGACGCTTCGCTTCGCTCAGTATGACAAGGTTTGCGTCAAGTGCTGCAGGCCATACCAGCCCGCCTACTTCTGCAGCCCGCCCACCGTGGTCAGCCTCACGTCCTCCTGGCGGGCCACCCGCAGGAAGCCGCGCAGCACGTCGAGCATCTCGGGGGCATTGTCGTGCAGCAGCACGATGCCGCCGGGACGTAGCCCGCGCTTGAGGCGGCTTTCGAGCGTCGCGTCGCCGGGGTTGGTGAAGTCGCCCGGGTCGTCGGTCCAGAAGACGGTGGTGAGGCCCAGGCTCTCGGCGGCGCGCAGGGTCTCGGGGGTGTACTCGCCGCCGGGGGGGCGGAAATAGCGCACGGGCTGGCCGGTGAGCGCGCGGATGGTCTCGCTTGCCAGCCGCATCTCCTGAAAGGCGTCGGCGAGGGGCAGGGGCGGCAGCCGGACGTGGTGATAGGTGTGGTTGCCGACCTCATGTCCCCCGGCCACCATATCGCGCACGAAATACGGGTAGGCCTGCGCGTTGCGCCCGATCACGAAGAAGGTGGCCCGCACACCGCTGCGCCGCAGCAAATCGAGCAGCAGCGGCTCGTACAGCGGGTGCGGCGCGTCGTCGAAGGTGAGGGCCGCCACGGGCGCCGTGCCCCGCTTGCCCCGATACAGCAGGCCGCCGTGCAGCCCCCCGACCACCTGGGCAGTGGTGATGCGGATCGAGGCGCGATTCTGGGCAACCGGGCTCCCCGGGGTCGGCGAGGGCTGTAGGGTGGGTCCCACCTCGCGTATCCGGTCCGGCGCCCGGTAGGCGGGCAGGTTCCCGGCATTGACCCAGACCCGCTCGTAAAAGGCGCCCGTGGCGGTCCAATTCAGGAAGTCGTTCAGCCGCCCCCGGGGCACGCTCGCCGTCATGAGCGGCAGCGGCCCGCCGAAGCCCGCGTAGCTCCCCCGGTCGTACACACTGAGGTCGACCTCCGCCAGACCGGGACGGGCCGCGAACATCCGGCGCGTGACCTGGGCCGCCAGCGACCGCACTCCCCCCTGCTCCGCCGGGGTGACGAGCAGGACGGCGTGCGCGACCTCGATAAAGCCGTTGCCCAGCACCTCCACCCGGTCCACCTGCGGCACGGGCGGGGTCAGCGTCAGGGTGGGGATGGAGGGCGCGGGGCGGGTGCCCGGCGCAACGGGCTGCACCTGTCCGGGCAGGGCCGGAATCGTCTGCGGGCTCAGGGGGCGAGAGGTGTGGGGAGGGAGTGTCCGTGCGTGGGCGGCGAGGAGCAGGGCGGGCACCAGCAGGAGCAACCGGCGCTTCACGGCCTCAACGTACACCGGACGTGCCGCTCAGGCTGGTCGTGCCCGCCTTCACCCAGGCGAGATTGGCGGCCATGCTGGCGGGAAGGTGGCCCTGCCCCGCGTACAGTCGGCCCGCCGCGAGGTACTGGGCGCGTGCGGCGTCCTCATCCCCCAGCTTGCGCTGCACGCTGCCCAGTACCCCCGCCGCGAGGGCATTGTTCGGGTTGTCGCGCAGGGCGGTGCGCAGGAAGGCCTCGCTCACCTTCAATCCTGCCGGAGTGGCCTTCCCGGTGCCGGTACCCAGGAAGCCCCCGGGAGCCCGCTCGCCGCGGTAATAGTTGAACTGCGAGCGCAGGTAGGACAGGTCGAGGAAAGTGAGTGCGGACGCCCCCACGCTTCCCTTGCCGTCGGCGCGGGCGTAGCCGGTCATCACGTCGCCACTGAAACGGGGCGACAGGAAGCGGTAACCCCCGTCCGCCCAGGCGAGGACCCCTTGGTGCCGGGCGAAGGGCTCGGGCTCGCTCGCGTCCACCTGGATGTCACCGGTGCCCGAGGGCAGCCGCAGGACGCTCGTCACGTGGCCCAGGTTGCTCTCCTGGCCACTCTGGCTCTTCCAGACCATCACCAGCCCGGCGTTCAGTCCGGCGCGTTGCAGCAATCCCGCAATCACCGTGCTTTGAAGCAGGCACTGCCGCTCGCCGGTCTTCACCAGGCTGGCGAACTCGAAGCCGCGCTCCAGGCTGAACTTCGGCACGGCCTTCTTGATGAAGCGGTGCGCCCAGGCCGCCGTGTCACGCGCCAGACGGTCACGCTCCGCCCCCCGCGCCGCGGCGAGCTGTGCCCGGCGGGCGTCGAGCGCGGCGGTCAGGGACGTGCCTCCCTTCCCGAGCGGCACCCCGGCCCGGCTGTAGGCATCCGCCAGCCAGGTCTCGAAGGACCCGCTCAGCCCGGCGAGGCGGTAGGAGTCGGCGGCCAGCGCCCGGAGATTGGGGCCGCCGTAGGTCAGCGAGGCGGGCGCGGGGGCGGCGAGGGTGCCGGAGGCGAGGGCGAGGAGGCTGAGGGCAGTCAGGGCGAGTGGTGGGCGCATGGGAACCTCGGAAGGGCAAGCGGGGAAGGACGGGCGAGAAGGGCCGGATAGCGAGCAGAGGTTGCCAGGGGGAAGCCGACAGGGCGTCTCCGCTTCCCGGTGGGGTGTCCTGCGGGGGGGCCGGATGTGACCCCAGGTGGGGCACAGCGCCTCCCCCGCTCAGAGTTTCCAGATCAAGCCGCGCCGCGCCATCCAGGCCAGGCCCAGCCACGCGGCGAGGATATACCCCAGCGTGTACGTCCAGCCGCCCGCCAGTGCCCCCAGATGGGTGCGGGCCAGGGTCAGGAGCGCCGCGCCCATCGGCTGGGGCTCTCCCGCCCAGGTGACGGTCAGGCCCTGGAGGACCCAGACCTTGAACAGGATGGGCAGCACGTAGGCGGCCAGCGCGTTGCGGCCCGGAATGGTCAGCGGCGCGAGCAGACGCGCGCCCCAGGCCACCCGCCCCGCGTCCGCGAGCAGGAAGAAGGCGAGGATGCCCAGCGTCGCCAGCCCGGCGCTGTACAGGATGTACGGCGGCGTCCACAGCGCCTTGGCGAAGGGCAGATGCCCGCTCAGGGCCCAGCTGTAGCCCAGGACACTGAGGACCAGACCCAGCGCGAGGAGCCTTCCCGGCGCCCGGGGATCACGGGCTTGCAGGGGCCGGGCCGCCAGACTCCCCAGCAGCACGAGTGCCGTCGTGGGAATCACCGAGAGCAGCCCGCGCAGGCCCCAGGGGGCGAGCAGCGTCTGGTTCACCGCCTGCACGGGATTGGCCGTCTCCGAGATGATGCCCACACCAGCCGGGTGCCGCCCGTAGGCCAGGAAGGCGCCGTACCCCAGGAGTAGCCCGGCGGCGATCAGCGCCTGCCAGCGTCCGCGCAGCCCGCCCAGCAGCGCCGCACACAGCGTGGCGAGCGCGATGAGTTGCAGCACGCCCAGCCCCAGGTAGAAGGCGCCCAGAGTCACGCTCGTGAGGAAGGCGCCGACCAGGTACAGCAGGGCGGCCCGCTCCAGCAACCGCCGCACCCACGCCCAGCCCGTCACGCCCGCCCGGGTCATCGCGGCGAGCGAGAAGGGCAGCGCCGCCCCCGCGCAGAACAGGAACCAGGGAAACACCAGGTCGGTCAGCGTCATCCCGCCAAAGGGAGCGTGGACAAGTTGCGCGGGCGTGTAGCTTCCCAGTGCCACGTTGTTCACGAGCAGCATCAGCAGCACGGTCAGCCCCCGCCAGGCATCGAGCGCGGTGAGGCGGGCCGTCCGGCGGGCACTGACGGGAGCGTCCGCGGCCAGGGTGGGGGGAGGAGAAGTGGCCGCGGAAAGGTCTGTCATGTCCTGATGCTCCTCCCGCCACGTGACGCGCGGGTGAGGTGGCGAAACGGTGCCGTGGCCCTGCCCTCACGCGCGTCCCAGCCGGGCCCAGGGTCCCTCTCTCAGCGCGGGCGGCTGCTCAGCACGACCACGTAGGCGGTGCCACGTGAGCCCTGCACCACGCTCGCCCCGGCGTGGGTGTAGCGGGGATCAGTCAGGATCGCGCAGTGGACCGGCGAATGCAGCCACCAACGTACCGCCGTCTGGGGATTCACGCCCGAGCCCAGGTAGATGATTTCGGTAACGCTCACCGCCGTGACGCCCGTGCTCGCCGCCCGGACGCGGGGTGTGCTGCCTCCCGTCCCGGTGTGGGTAATGCGCCCGCTGCTGCCCATATACCCGGCCTGAGTCCGGGCGGCGAGGGCGTGGGCTGGGCTGGCGAGGAGCGGCGCGGACACCGGGCGGCGGCCCACGGCGGGGCAGGACACTCCCTGTGCCCGGGCCTGGTTGAGCCCCGCGAGCAGTTTCGCCTCGGCGGGAGACTGCGCCTGAGCGCTCAGGAAGGGCAGCGCGGCCAGCACGCCTGCCAGAAACGTGAGTTTGGCACGGGGCATGTGGGCGCAGCTTAACGGAAAGGCGAAAGGGAGGGTAGAGATTGCGTGGGGGAATCAGGGCAAGCGCAAAGTCGCAGGGGTGGCAGAGCCTCAGGTTCCTGGCAGGTCAAGGGCGGAATGGGGGCTCCCCTCCCAGGAGAGCTGTCCGCGAAGCGGACTGAGGGGTTGACCGCGGCCAGCCCTGCCAAAACCCGACCTTGGGCTTGCCCTGTGGGGAACCAGCTTAGCGCCCGGCCGCCGCCCCGGCCTTGACCGTCAAAGGTTTCAACCCCGCCTCGATCCTCGCCCGCTGGGGTTCGAGGAAGGGTGCCAGCACCAGTGTCTCGCCCAGGTGTGCCGGGTCCTCGTCCACCGCGAAGCCGGGGCCGTCGGTGGCGAGTTCGATCAGGATGCCCTGCGGCTCGCGGTAGTAAATGGAGTGGAACCAGTGGCGGTCCACCTCGCCGCTCGTGCGGAGGCCCAGACCGCTCAGCCGCTCGTTCCAGGCGTGGTACTCGTCGTCCCGCACCCGCAGGGCGAGGTGGTGGACGCCGCCCGCACCGGGCCGGGCCGGGGGCAGGGCGGGATCGAGCCGCAGGTGCAGTTCGGCGTGGGGGCCGCCCTCCCCCATCGCGTAGACATGGACCGTCCGCTCGGGCCTCTCCGGGTCCGGGTACGTCCCCGCTGGTTGCAGGCCGTAAACCCTCGTCAGTACCCGCTCGGTCGGGAACAGGCCGGGCAGGGTGAGCTCGGCGAGGCCGAGGCCGAGAATCTGACGTTCGGCGGGAATGGGGCTGCCCTCCCACGCCACACCCTTCGGTCCGCCCTCGACCAGGCTGAGGCGCTGGCCCTCCGGGTCAGCGAAATCGAGGTGGGGACGGCCCGCGCGGGTCACCGGTACAACCTCCAGCCCGTGCCCCCGCAGGTGCGCCGCCCACCACTCCAGGCTTCCGGGCGGCACCCTCAGCCCCGTCCGGGTGATGGAATTGTTGCCGGGCACCTCGGGCGGCACGGACCATTCGAAAAAGGTCAGGTCGCTTCCCGGACTCCCCGCCCCATCGGCAAAGAAGAGGTGATAGGCCGTCACGTCGTCCTGGTTCACCGTCTTCTTGACCAGGCGCAGACCGAGAACGCCCGTGTAGAAGTCGAGGTTCGCCTGCGCGTTCGCTGTCACGGCGGTGACGTGGTGCAGGCCATGCGGGACGAAGGGTACGGTTGTCATACCTCCATCTTAATCGCTTAACGTTGAACTATTATGAGTGACACACAGAACCGCCCCGACCCGTCGTGAGGTCGGGGCGGCTGGCCTTCAACGCCCGGTGTTCCTCAGATAATCTCGAACAGCCCCGCCGCCCCCATGCCGCCGCCCACACACATGGTCACGACGACGTACTTCAGGCCCCGGCGCTTGCCCTCAATCAACGCGTGCCCGGTCAGGCGCGAGCCGCTCATGCCATAGGGGTGGCCCACCGAGATGGAGCCACCGTCCACGTTGTAAATCTCGGGGTCGATGCCCAGTGTGTCACGGCAGTAGATGCCCTGCACCGCGAAAGCCTCGTTCAACTCCCACAGGCCGATATCGTCAATCTTCAATCCGTGCCGCTTGAGGAGCTTGGGGACGGCGAACACCGGGCCGATGCCCATCTCGTCCGGCTCGCAGCCCGCCACAGCGAAGCCCCGGAAGATGCCGAGCGGTTCCAGGCCACGGTCACGCGCCACTTCGTCACTCATCACCACGCAGGCCGAGGCGCCGTCGCTGAGCTGCGAGGCGTTGCCCGCCGTCACGCAACCACCCTCAATGACGGGCTTGAGCTTGGCCAGACCCTCCAGCGTGGTGTCGGGGCGGTTGCCCTCGTCCTTCGTCAGGGTGACCTCACGGGTGCTGATCTCGCCGGTTTCCTTGTTCTGCACCTTCATGATGGCCGTGAAGGGCACGATCTCCTGGTCGAGGAGGCCGTTCTGCTGCGCCGCTGCCGTTCTCATCTGCGAGGAATAGGCGTACTCGTCCTGCGCCTGGCGGCTGATCTTGTAGCGGGCACCCACGACCTCCGCCGTCTCCAGCATGGGCATGTAGATCGCGGGCTTGTGCTCCACCAGCCACTCGCCCTTCAGGCGGTACTTGTTGGCGTGCTCGTTCTGCGTGAGGCTGATGCTTTCCAGCCCCCCCGCCACGATGATCTCGCCCTGTCCGGCCATGATGTGGTTCGCCGCGAGCGCGATGGTGTTCAGCCCGCTGGAGCAGAAGCGGTTGACGGTCACGCCGGAAACGGTGACGGGCATTCCGGCCCGCAGCGCGATCTGCCGGGCGATGTTCGAGCCGGTCGCGCCCTCGGGATTCCCTGCGCCCATGATCACGTCCTCGACCTCGGAGGGATCAACTCCAGCGCGTTGCAGGGCGTGGGTAACGACATGCGCGCCCATGTCGGAGCCGTGGGTGTCGTTCAGGTAGCCCCGGTAGGCCTTGCCGATGGGGGTGCGGGCGGTGGAGACGATGACAGCTTCGGGCATTCGATTACTCCTTAAAGTTCGAAGAGACACATCACGACGCCGGATTGTTCCTCGCCCCCGGCGGAGGCATACAGGCGGCGGGCGGCAGTGTTGTCCTCCTCGGTGAGGACCCAGGCGGCCACGCAGCCCAGCATGCGGGCGTGCGCGAGCAGGGCGTCGAGCATCCGGCGGCCCAGGCCCTGCCCCTGGTAAGTGTCCGCCACACCGACCTCGTTGATGTACAGCTCGGGCGCCTTGTCCGGGTGAACGTAATGGATGGCGGCGGCCATACCGACCACAGTTTCGCCGTCCAGCGCGACGGCCAGGTGGTGCCGGGGGTCCGAGAAGAAGGCGGCCAGCGAGTCAGGCCGGAGATCATCGTCGAAGACCCCGGGGGCGACGTTTCGCAGCACCCCCGCTTCCCCTTCACCCAGCAGGCGCACCTGGACGGTCATGCGCTCAGGCTCCCGCCCTCTCCCGGTCGTACTGCGCGAACGTCTTGCCCTCGTCCGCGAGCCGCCTGAGCAGCGGTGCGGGCGTCTGACCGTACTTCTCCAGATCGGCGACGACGTTTTTCAAGCCAACCTCGTCGGCGTACTGCATCGGGCCGCCGCGGTAGGCGGGGAAGCCGTAGCCGTAGATATAGATCACGTCGATGTCGCCCGCCCGCTGGGCGATGCCCTCATCGAGAATCTGGGCGCCCTCGTTGACCAGGGAGTAGACGAGGCGGCCCGTGACCTCTTCCTGCCCGAGCTGGCGGGACTGGATCCCCTTCTCGGTGCGGTAGTCCTCGATGAGCCTGCCGATCTCGGCGTTCGGCTTCGGCCTGCGGTTCTCGTCGTAGTCGTAGACGCCCGCGCCGGTCTTCTGACCCTTGCGGCCCAGTTCCACAATGCGGTCGAGCCAGCCGTCGGGCTTCGGCGCCCCGCGCACCTTCGCCTGATGCTGGCGGATGAGATAGCCCACGTCCAGGCCCGCCATGTCGCTCATCTGAAAGGGACCCATGGGCAGGCCCAGCGCGTTCATCGCGGCGTCGGCGTCCTCGGGGCGGGCGCCCTCCTCCACCAGCTTGCGGGCCTCGTCGCCGTAGCGGTGAATCATGCGGTTGCCGACAAAGCCGTCGCACACACCAACCACCACGCCCACCTTCTTGATGCGCCTGGCAAGGGCCATGCTCGTGGCGAGGACGGAGTCACTGGTCTTGTCCGCCCGCACGATCTCCAGCAGCTTCATCACGTTCGCCGGGCTGAAGAAGTGCAGGCCGATCACCTGCTCGGGCCGACCGGTGACGGAGGCGATCTCGTTCACATCCAGCGTGGAAGTGTTGGTGGCGAGGATCGCACCCGGCTTGGCGATGGCGTCAAGCTTGGTGAAGATGTCCTTCTTCACGTCCATGTTCTCGAACACGGCCTCGATGATGATGTCGGCGTCAGCGAGGTCCTCCATGTTCAGGCTGGGCGTGAGGAGCGACATGCGCTTCTCCACATCCTCCATCGTCAGGCGGCCCTTTTTCGCCGTGTTCTCGTAGTTGCGGCGGATGACGGAGAGGCCGCGGTCGAGGGCCTCCTGGCTGGTCTCCACGATGGTGACGGGAATCCCGACATTCAGGAAGTTCATCGCTATGCCGCCGCCCATCGTGCCCGCGCCGATGATCCCGGCGGACTTGATCTCGGTGGTCGGCGTGTCCTTTGCCAGACCGGGAATTTTCCCCGCCTCGCGCTCGGCGAAGAAGATGTGGCGCAGGCCGCGCGACTGGGGCGAGTCCTTGGCCTGCATGAAGAGCCGGGCCTCGGCCTCCCAGCCCTCGGCGAAGGGGCGGGTGGCGGCCATCTCGGCGAGGTCGATGATGAAGCCGGGCGAGAGCTGGCCGCGGTGCGTCTTCTTGATGCCCTCGCGGGCGGCGGCGAAGACGGCGGGGTCGGCCCCCACGGTGCGCTCGCTGACACGCGGCAGGGGCCGGGCGTCGGCGTGGGCCCGGGCGAAGGCAATCGCCCCTTCGCGCAGGTCGCCCTCCACGATCTCGTCCACCAGGCCGAGCTGCTTCGCCTCGGTCGCCTTGATGGGGTTCCCGGAGAGCATCATCTCCAGCGCCTTCACCACGCCGACCACGCGGGGCAGCCGCTGAGTGCCGCCCGCACCGGGAAGGACGCCCAGCTTGACCTCCGGCAGTCCCATCTGGGCGTCCCGGGTCGCCACTCGGTAGGTGCAGGCGAGCGCGACCTCCAGCCCACCCCCAAGCGCCGTGCCATGAATCGCCGCGACCGTGGGCTTGGAAAAGCTGTCCAACCGCTGAATGAACCCGCGCAGGTCGGGGGCCTGCTCACGGGGCAGGTCGAAGGTCTTGATGTCCGCCCCGGCGATGAAGGTGCGCCCCCCGCCGATGATGACAACGGCCTTCACCCCCTCGTCCCCCTCGGCGGCGTCCAGGCCCGCGTGCAGGCCCTCGGGGACCCCGGGCGAGAAGGCGTTGACGGGCGGGTTGTTGATGGTAAGGACGAGAACGTCCCCCTCGCGGGTCTGGTCGACGATGCTCATGAAGGCTGCCTCCTGGAAACGGGTGTGGGTGGACGGGGCGCAGGGACGGCCCGGTCCGGCCAGAGCGGCGGGCGGCCAGGTGGGGGTCTCCCCTCACGAGACAGACCGGCGTTCTGGTGACGTGCGCCCCATGCTTCCACGGGAAGCGGGCCGGGTCAAATACGTGCGCGTTCAGGGTGTACGTGCGCGTTCACTTTCCGGGAAACAGTCGGGTATGCTCCCCCTATGAGCGACACCATGAGAGCCGTCGTCGTCGAGCGCCTCGGGCCTCCCGAAGTCATGGAACTGCGCGACCTCCCCGTGCCCCAGCCCGGCCCTGACGAGGTCCGGCTGCGGGTGGAGGCGGTGGGCATCAACTTCGCGGACGTGCTCACGGTGGCGGGCGAGTACCTGACGCGGACGCGCTTTCCCTACACGCCGGGCATGGAGTTCGCGGGAACCGTGGACGCGCTCGGCGAGGGTGTGACGGGGGTGCAGGTCGGCCAGCGGGTCGCCAGCCTGGGGGGACGCGGGGGCCTGGCCCAGTACGCCCTCTCCCCCGCCGCCGCGCTGATCCCGGTACCCGCAAGCTTCAGCGCCGCGCAGGCCGCCGCCTTTCCCGTGTCGTACTACACCGCCTACCACGGCCTGAAGACGCTGGGGCACGGCAAAGAAGGCGAGTGGGTGCTGGTCCAGGCCGCGGCGGGCGCGCTCGGCACGGCCTCCATCCAGCTCGCCAAGGCGCTTGGCATGAACGTCGTCGCCATGGCGAGCACCGAGGAGAAGCTGGGGATCGCCCGGAACCTCGGCGCCGACGTGACGCTGCTTCAGGACGACCCCGACCGGGTCCAGAAGGTGCGCGAGGCGGCGGGCGGGAAGGGTGTGCCGCTGATCCTGGAGGTCGTGGGCGGCAAGCGCTTTCAGGAGAGCCTGGACATGGCCGCGAACCGGGGCCGCCTTATCGTGATCGGGAATGCCAGCCGCGAGCAGGCGACCCTGCGCCCCGTCGAGCTGATGAAGCGCAACCTGACCGTGACGGGCCTGTGGCTGACCTCGCTGATGCCGGACGCCGAGGCGACGCGCGAGGCGGCCCAGGCCCTCACCGCCCTCGTCGGCAGCGGCCGGGTCACGCCCCAGGTCGGCCCCACCTATCCCCTCGCCGAGAGTGCCCGCGCCTTTCAGGACATTCTGGACCGCAAGACGACCGGGAAGGTGATCATTGAGCCGCAGAGATGAAAGAGATGAAGCGGTCAGCCGTCAGCGATCAGTAAGAGAGGCGCCCCAACATGAGCGGGGGCGTCCCTTTCTTCTGCTGCTGATGACTGACCGTTTACGAGAACAGCCGCAGCAGCGGACGCCACCACGGAATCGCCAGCAGCACGGCGAGCAGGCTGAGGACGGTCCAGAGGCTCGCCGCGCGGAATTTCGCCTGGTTGCCGCCCGCGCGCTTGGTGAACCGGTTACCCAGGGTGGCGAGGACGGCGGCGACGAGGCCCAACCCCACGTGTTCCCACTGAAAGCTGGGGCGGCCCTCCGCGAAGGCCCGCGCCCCCTGCGAACCCAGGAAGCCGAAGAGCAGCAGGCCCAGCACGACCTGAAGGTGCAGGCTGCTCATGAACAGCGTGACGGCGCGTTGGTCGGTGGGCGTAAAGGCCTGCGCGCCCCCCACGCCACGAAAGGCCCGCAGCAGCGCCCACACCCCCGCCAGCAGCACCAGCCAGCGGGTGAGGTTGTGCAGGGTGAGGAGAACTGTGTAGAGGGTCGCCATGCCCCCCATCCTAGCCGAGGTCCCTGACCGTACGGAAAGGAACTTTGCCCTACACGCTGAGCTGCACGATCAGGCGTTCGAGCGTCGCGCCCGGGTCCAGCCCCCGCTTCATGGCGAGGTCGGCGTCGAGGATGCGGCTCAGGTGCGCGCGAATCTTCGCCTCGTTCAGGCGGCGGGCGACCTCCAGGGCCTTTTTCGCGGGGTAGGGCTTGACGCCCAGGCGCTGGGCGGCCACCGCCTCGGTCACGCGGCCCTCCTCCTGGGTCAGGGCCACGCAGCGGGCGACCAGGCTGTACTGCCACACGACCGCCCCCATCAGCTTGAAGGGGTCCTCGCCGCTCGCCAGCAGTCGGCGCAGTTGGGTGACGGCCTCGCCGGGCTTCCCGGTGGTCGCCGCCCCCAGCATGGCGAAGGAGTCGCCGGGAGGCTCACGGCCCACCACCCGCCGCACCAGGTCGGTAGTGAGCGGCGGATCGAGCAGTTCGAGCTTGTTCAGCTCCCCCGCGATCCCCGTCAGATCGGGGCCGAACACCTCCGCGAGGTAGAGAGCGGCGTCGCGGTCGAGCTTGAGCCCCGTTTTTCGCGCCCGTTGCGCGACCCACCCGGCCACATCGCCCGTCTTCTGGGGGGCAGGGGATGAATGGTGTTCGCCGCGCGCCTCGTAGAGCTTTACACGGGTGGCCGGGGGCGTCTCGTCGAGGACCGCGACCGTGACCGGGGCCGACGCAAGCAGGTCGAGGAATGCCTTGTCGGGCTTCACCCCGGCGAGGTCCACGATGACTCCGCCGTCCCCGAAGAGGCTGGGGGCGAGGAGGGGCGCGACCGTCTCGGCGGTCACGTCCTCGCCCCCCAGCCGGGGCAGGTCGCGCACGTTCAGCCCCCGCGCGGCGAGGGTCTCGCGCAATGCCTCCTCGGCCAGGAAGCGGTTGCCGCTGAAGGCGATCAGGGGCAACGGCACTCCAGGTCCCGCGCCACCTCCCGCAGGGCCGCGCACATCTGCGCCGCGCTGTCGGGGCGGCCCGCCGGGTCACGGCTCAGGGCCGCGCGCAGGATGGGGTGCAGGACACTCGGGCCGGGGAGCGGGGCGCACTCGGCATGCAACCCGACGAGCCAGCCCAGGGCGTCCTCGTAGGGGGGGAAGCCGCACAGACAGTCGAAGAGCAGCACGGCCGCCGAGTACAGGTCGCTGCGGGGGTTGCCGCGCACGCCGCGAAACTGCTCGGGGGCCATGAAGTGCGGGGTGCCCATTCGGGTGCCGTCATGCACGTCCAAGGGCAGCGCCCGCGAGTGGCTCATGCCGAAATCGATCAGCCGCACACATTGTCCGCGTCCCTGGCCGTTTGCCAGCAGCACGTTCTCGGGTTTCAGGTCGTGATGCGTGACGCCCTGCGCGTGCAGGTATTCGGCCGCCTCCAGTACACCGCAGGTCACCTCCAGCGCCTCGGCGAGAGGCAGGGGACCCCGCTCCACCCGTTCCCGCAGGGTGCCGCCCTCCACGAACGGGAAGATCAGTTGATTGGGGCTGCGGGCCAGCAGCGGCACGATCAACGGGTGGGTCAGGCTGCCCGCGATCCGCCCCTCGTGGTCGAACCGCAGGGCGGCCTCGGGGTCGTCCGTCAGCAGGGTTTTCACGAACACCGGACGGCCGCGCCACTCGCCCGCCTCGCTCTGCACGCCACCGCGCCGCGTCAGCACGCGCCGCCGAGCGATAGCTTGCGTCTCAGGGAATTCCTGCACGCGGTCCATTGTAGCGGCGCCGGTCAAACAGACCTATTACAGGTTACATTCCCCGGGCGACGAACTGGAGAAGGCCGGAGGGGAAAAGTCCTCCGGCCTCCCGCTCCTCGCCTGTCCTCAGCCCACGCGCACGCTGTTCGTCATGTTGCGGATCAGCGCCTCGTTGCGGCTGTAGTCCTTCACGTTTCCGACGATGGTGACCACCAGCAGGCGGCCCTGGGCGCTCGTCATCAACAGTTCGCGGCGCAGGTCGTCGCCCTGGCCCGGTGTGGTGAACACGAACTGCGCCCAGGGCTGACCCCCGATCTGCACGGCGTTCGCCCTCAGCGTCTTGATGTTGGGAACCTGCGCGCGGATCACCGCCGGGAACTGCGTCACCAGATCGGGCACCTGGGCGGGGGTCAGCCGCGCGTCGCGCCACTCGAAGGCCACGCTGACCCGGCGGTCCTCGGTCAGGAAGACCGCGTCCGGGCGGCCCGCCGCCGACGGGAAGGCCTTGGCGATGCCCGCGTCGTTCAGCGTGAGCAACCGGGCACTGGGTTCCAGGGTCACGGGAATGGTCTGGAGCTTGATGGGGGCGGCCAGGGCGGCACCCGACAGCAGGCCCGCCGCCAGGAGGGAGAGCAGAACATTCTTCATCGCTCTCACCCTACCCGCCCGGCCCCTGACGGGCCATGAACACCCGGTGAGGAGTGTGCGGGGAAGCGGCGGGCGGTATGCCGCTCCAGGCCGGGAGGGTCGGGGCTACCACTTCCCCCGACCCTCCCGTTCCTCAGCCCGCTTCAGCGCACGACATTCCAGGTGACGCTCCTGGCTTGGCCGTAGAACGGAGTTCTGTACCCCTGGAAGTCATCGACGAACACATAGAAATCCTGCTGGAGACTGTCGACTCCTTCAGGGAGGTCCGGGTTTAACGTGAAATTGAAATCCCGGCGCATCGTCCCGCCGTCTCCCGAGGCTGAGCCGACTGGAGTCAGCGTGAAGGAGGTTTCGTCACAGCTGACATTGGGAGCGCAATTGAGGTCAATGGGGAAAGGGCCGTCCAACGGCGGGGTGACTTTGACAGTCAGGGTGAGGCGCCGCGTCTCCCCGGGGCGGCCACTTAACGTGGCGGGCTCCAGGGAGGACTGGATCTGGAGCAGCTTCTCTGTGATGGTCAGGGGTGTGCTGGCGACGTCACGGCCGTCCACGCTGGCGACCAGGAAATACGTGGCTGTGAGGGGATCGTCCCCGTCCTGGATGTTCGGCAGCTCTGGCGCGGCGATCACGATGTCCCGGGTCACGGGAGTCTCCCCGCTGTTGGGGAGGTCCACGGAGGTCGTCCACAATTCCAGCCCCGTCGTGCGGCCGGGTTGAACCTCAAGGCGCAGGTTCACCGGCCCGTAGAGGTTGCGGAAGGTCGCCTTGACCGTGGCGCTGTGCTTGTGGAAGATCGACAGACTGTCCGGAGCCAGCGTGATGTTGGGTGTTCTGGGCGCCTCACAGTAGACCCTGGGGATGGCCCAGTCGGCGTGGTCGTAGTTCTTGCCGTTGCCCGCGTCCGTGACGACCAGGCGCAGCTCCTGCTGCCCCTTCAGGTCGACCGCCACGTGCTTGGTAGCGCTTGCTCCCGTCATCACCCCGCTGTCGTAGGCTTTTACCCCGTCCAGGTACACCTGGAAGACGACGCTGCCGCGGTTGCCCACCTCATCGTCCACCCCGATGTCGGCGGTAAAACGGGTGCACACGGCGCCGGTCCCCTTCAGGTTGTAGCGCAGCTCACTGGCCGCGTGGGTGCCGAAGCCCCGCGCATAGGTCTTGCCACCCAGGGTGAGGGGACGGCCATCCCCGGGCCGTTGCTCGCCATTGGAGCGGTCAATCTCGATGGGGCCCCAGCCGTTCCTAGCGGCGAGGATCGGTTCGAAGTAGAGGTTGTTCTCCCCGGGCGTGAGGCTGAGCGTGGAGAGCTTTCCGGCCGGGGCAGTGTATTCCCACGGGTAATCGGCGCCGTTCGCGTAGGGATCAGGGGCCTGCATCTGGGGTTGAGTGCAGGCGACGAGCAACAGGGTCAGGCTGCCGCCCAGCCACAGGCGGCCGGAGTTACGCTGTTTCATGGTGTTCTCCCCGGAACCCACAGTGAGAGGTCGCTCCAGAGCTACTGAGTAATAAAAGGTGGGTTAAGGGCATCGTGCCCTTTTGTGAATTTATTTGCATTTAGAAAACCTTCACAGAGCGGGACCGTTCGCTCTCACCGTGAGCAAATTGGCCACCCTGAGGACCAGATGCCGGACGGAACGCCGAGGGAGCCCTCAGCCGAAACACGGTCGACATTCCCCGAAACGGCAGGGCGAGAAGGGCCCGAACTCTTCCTCCTCACCCGCTACCATGCGTCCATGATGGAGATGGGAATGAACCAGCCGAGTCCCGCCTTACCCCAGGGGTTCCAGGCGGCGGCGATGAGTGCGGGCATCAAGCCCAGCGGCAGGACGGACCTCTCGTGCGTGGTGAGTGACGCTGACTGCACCTGGGCCTACGCGGGCACCCGCAGCACCACGGCGGCGGCCTGCGTGACCCGCAACCGCGAGCTGTACCGGGAGGGCGGAGCGGTGCGGGCGCTCCTGGTGAATGCCGGGAATGCCAACGCGGCGACCGGGGCGCGGGGGCTGCGCGACAACGTGGACATGGCCGACGCGCTGGGTAGCGTGCTGAACATGGACGCCGACGCGGTGCTGACGGCCAGTACGGGCATCATCGGGCACCCGCTGCCGATGGACCGGGTGCTGAGCGGCGTGGAGCATCTGCCGGAGGAGCTGGGCACGGGCGCCGCCCCCTTTGCCGCGGCGATCATGACGACTGACACGCGGCCCAAGCTCGCCGAGGTGACCCTCAGCACCGGCGCCCGCATCGTGGGCACGGCCAAGGGCAGCGGCATGATCCACCCGGACATGGCGACCATGTTCGCCTTCGCCTTCACCGACGCGCAGGTGGACGGGGAGGTGCTGCGTGCGGCCTTTCCCACCATCGTGAACCGGACCTTCAATGCGGTTACGGTGGACGGGGACACGAGCACGAACGACATGGCCGTGGTGCTGGCGAACGGGCGGGCGGGCGACGTGGACCCCGCCGAGTTCCTGACGGCTCTTGAAGGCGTGATGCGCGACCTCGCCCGGATGATCGCGGCGGACGGCGAGGGGGCCACCAAGCTGCTGACCGTGCGGGTGAACGGCGCGCGGACGGAGGCCGAGGCCCTGACCGCCGCCCGTACCTGCTGCGTCAGCCCCCTCCTAAAGAGTGCCGTCCACGGCAACGACCCCAACTGGGGCCGGGTCATCATGGCGGTCGGGCGCAGCGGCGCGGCGGTGGACCTGGAGCGGATGACCGTAACTGTGCAGGGCCACCCAGTCTTCGCGGGCAGGCCCCTCCCCTACGACGACGCGGCGGTGAGCCAGAGCATGCGGGCCCAGGAGGTTGTGTTCGAGATTGACCTGGGCGTGGGCGTCGCGTCGGGCGAGGCCTGGGGCTGCGACCTGAGCGCCGAGTACGTGAGCATCAACGCGGACTACACGACCTGAAGCTCCGGCAGACGGTCACCCTTCCGACAGCCGCGCGCACGGCAGAGGGTCACACTGGGGCATGACTGGAATTCGCCGCCAGATCATCCTGCTCGTCGCCACCGCCGTGACGCTGGTGATGAACTACCTCAGCAACGCGCTGCCACTGTTCGGCAACAGCAACAAGGAGGTGAGTGACAGCCTCCCCAACGCCTTCACGCCCGCCGGGCTGACCTTCGCGGTGTGGGGGCCGATCTTCCTGGGGCTGCTGGTGTTCGCGGTCTACCAGGCACTGCCCAATCAACGTGGGCCGCGGTACGACCGCCTGGCCTGGCCCTTCCTGCTGGCGAACGTCCTGAATGTCTGCTGGTTACTCGCCTTCCAGAGCCTGAACCACGGCGTCAGTGTGGTCATCATGCTGGCGCTGCTGGCGAGCCTGATCGAGTTGTACCTGCGGATTCGCGGGATAAGGCTCCTCGGGGCCGAGCCGCTGACGCTGGGCCTGCCAGTCAGCCTCTACCTGGGCTGGATCAGCGTGGCGACCATCGCTAACATCACCGCGTTCCTGGTCAGCCGGGGAGTGACGGCGGGGCTGCTGGGGCTGGGCGGCCCGGCGTGGTCAGCGCTTCTGGTCGTGATCGCCGCGCTGATCGGGGTGTTCTTCCTGGCGCGCTTCCGGGACTACGCCTTCGCGGCGGTGCTGCTGTGGGCTTTTTATGGCGTGTACGTCGCCCGGCCGGACGTGACGGCGGTGGTGATCGGGGTGGCCCTCGCCGCGGCCCTGGTGCTAGTCGGCGCTGTCCTGACCGCCCGGCGTCCGCGCCCGCTGCTGTGAGGGGGAAGAGGAACACCATGACGCGCTCCTCCCCCACCGCCTCAGCGCTGGGCCGCCCGCTGGTGCCCTCGGTGCCGTCGAACCGCTTCGCCGCGGGGGGATTTGTGGTGGGCACGCTCGCCGCCCGGCTCCTGGGCCGGTCCTGGTGGGAGGCGTTGGAGGTGGGCGAGGCCGCCTTCCTGGCCTGGGCCACGGCACGGGAACTCGACCCCGACCACCCCGAAACGGCGAACGCGGCGCTGCCGGTCGCGGCCCTCGTCGCCCTGACCGACAGGCCGCCCGACCCGCTGGCGGGGTTCGCGGTACTGAGCGGCCTGCGTGTCCTGGCGGCGACCGTGGGGCAGCGGCCCACGCTTCCCGATCTGGTCGCCCTCGCGGGACAGGCTGGCCTGGCGGCCCGGCGAGGGGAGCAGGTGAGCGCCCTCGTCCCGGGAGCGGCCCTGGCGCTCTCGGCCTCGCGGGCGGACCCCTTTCGGGCGACGACCGGGGCGGCGAGGATCGTGGGGGCTGCGGGCCTGCTGCCCCGGCGGCGGGAGGGGCGCGGGCGGAGCCTCGCGGCGGACGTGCTGGTCCTCGCTGCCCTGGGCCTGGCGGGTGCCCTGACCGCGCCGGAAGCGGTGCGCAGCCGGTGCGACCGCGCGCCCCTGCCTGTCCCCGGCGACCGGGTGAGGCTGGCGCGCTGGGTCGCGGTGGGGAGCCTGGGGGCGGGCCTGCTGGGCGGGCAGACCCGTTCGCTCGTGCCGCTCGGCTCGGCGGCCCTGCTCGTGGGCCTGCGCCAGGCGAGGCGGGGAGCGTAGGCCGGGCCAATAGGAGGGGGGAGCGGCCCACTCGCCACTCCCCCTGTTCCCATGTCCGGTTATCCTCTTCCGGCCTGTTTACTTGCTCGCCGGGGCCGCCACCAGGGCCTTGTTCGTGGTCACACTCAGGCGGGCGACCTGCGCGTCGAGGTACTTCTGGGCGGCGTCGCGGGCGAGCTGCTCGCGGATCAGGGGGGCAGCTTCCGTGATGGGGGTCAGCCCCGCCTCGTTGCGCTGGGTCACGACCAGCACGTGCCAGCCGTACTCGGTCTGCACGAGTTGCGGCTGGTTCAGGGGACCACCGAAGGCCGCCTTGTCGAAGGCCTCGACCGTGTCGCCGGGAGCAATGCAGCCCAGGTCGCCGCCCTCCTGGGCGCTGCCGGGGTCCTGGCTCTTCTCCTGGGCGATCTTGGCGAAGTCCGCCCCGCCCTGCACGTCGCGCAGCACCGTCTGGCCCTCAGCCTGGGTCTTGACGAGGATGTGCTTCACGCAGGCCTGGGCCGGGCGATTGAAGGAGGCCCGGTTCAGGTTGTAAAAGCTCTGCACGAGGGCGTCGCCGAAGGTGAACCGCTTCTTGACGTTGTCCAGGTACGCCTGCACGACCGCCTGGCGCTCCAGGTCGGCGCGCAGGTCGGCCTCGTTCTCGTACCCGGTCGCCTGAAGGGCCTGGGCGAACTCCGCATCGCTGGAAAAGCCCTTGTGGGCATCGGCAAGCTGCGCGTCGACCTGCGTCGCGGGCACCTGAGTGCTGCGGCGGGCGAGCTGATACACGGCGCGGTCGCGGGCGTACTGGGTTAGGTAGTCCGCGCGGGCGTCGGCGAATTCGGCGAGCATGTCGGGCGTGTAGGGCACCCCCTGCGAGTTCAGCACCCGCGCCACCGCGATGCGGAAGGCCCGCTCGTAGTCCGCCAGGGTGTAGCTCTCGTCGCCCACCCGGGCCACGACGGCCTGAGCGTTGGCGGGGGCCGGGGTGGTGGCCGGAGCTGCCGGGGCAGGAGTCGTCTGTGCCGGAGCGGTTTGCGCCGGGGCGGGCTGGGCCGGAGCTGTCTGAGCAGGCGCCGTGGGGGCGGGGGCGGGCGTGGTCTGGGCGAGGGCGGCGCCGCCAAGGAGAAGCGCGAGCGTCAGAAGGCTCTGTTTCATTCGCCCACTGTAGCGTCCAGGACGCCGGGTGAACTGTCGGCTGAGAGACGGGTGAACGTCGCGCCGGGCAGGCCGACTCGCCCCGGCAGCCTCTCCCACCCCTGCTACAATCCCCCCCGATGCGCCTGACCCTCGTGCCCACCACCGATTCCCGCGCGTACGACGACGCGGTGCGTTCGCTCCCGATCACCAGCGCCCTCCAGGGCTGGGGCTACGGCGAGGCGAGGCGCGTGCTGGGTCAGGTGCCCATGCGGTTCCTGATTCAGCGGGGCGGGCAGACGGTCGGGGCGCTGCAACTCCTTCGCAAGCGGCTGGTGCCGGGCTTTTCCACCCTGTACGCCCCGCGCGGCCCGGCGCTGGAATCGCTCGACCTGCTCCCGGCGGTGGCCGAGGCGGTGCGGCAGGTTGCCCGGCCAACAGATGCCCTGCTGAAGATCGAACCCCCCTCCCCCATCCCCGCCATTGAGGGCGTGCCCGTTCCAGGCGAGTACGGCCCCTTCCGCCGGGCCGAGAGCGAGCAGCCCGAGCACACGATCCTTGCCGACCTCACCCGGCCGGAGGAGGAGCTGTTTTCAGGCCTGCACTCCATGGCCCGCCGCAACGTGCGCGCCGCGCAGAAGCTGGGCGTGGTGGCGGGTCGGGACGACGACTTCGAGGCCTTCTGGGAGATCTTCACCGCGACGAACGAGCGCGCCCAGCTCGGCGCCTTTCCCCGCGCCTACTACGAGACGATGCTGCACGAGGGGGGGGCCCACGGCGGCGAGGCGTACATCGTCCTCTCGCGGTACGAGGGGAAGGCGCTCGCCGGGGGCTTTTTCCTGGCGATGGGCACGGGCACGTACTACCTCTTCGGTGGCAGCGTGCGCGACGACCGCACCCACGCGGACGGCACGCCCTATAAGGACGCCAAGGCCCCCGACGCCTTCTACTGGAACGCCATGCTCGACGCCAAGCGGCGGGGCTACACCCTCTTCGACTTCTGGGGCATTCCGCGCAGGCTGGACGAGGAAAAGCACTCCTACGGCGTCTTCAAGATGAAGCTGAAGTTCAGCGAGCAGCGCGTGTGGTATCCCGCCTATGACCTGAACCTGAACGCCGCTGCCCCCGCCATCGTGAGGGCGTTGCGCTGGCGCAAGACGCAGAACAACCTCAGGAAGCGGGGAAGCGCCGAGGACGTGCTGTAGGGACAGGCGCTAGCGGTTCTCCGCGCTGAGCGTGTAGACGACCAGATGGTGGCCGTCGGGGTCGCGGGCATCGAAGGTCCGGCCAAAGCCCTGCTCCCGGATGGGCGTGACGAAGACCCCGAGTTCGGTCAGGGCAGCGTGGATGGCCTCCAGGTCCTCCGTCTCGAAGCCCAGTTCGACCGATCCCGGACCCTCGCGCTTAGCGGGGTCCTCGGTCTCCTCGGCCTTGAGGCTCAGGGTGCAGCCCGGGGCGTCCAGGATCAGCATGTGGGGCGGCGCCGAGCGGCGGGCGTCCATCACCAGGCCGAAGGCCCGTTCGTAGAAGTCTCGCGCCCTCGCCACGTCCTGCACAAGCAGGTTGACGTTGCTGAGCCTCGCCGCAGAAGTCGTGGTCATGGGGGAAGGGTGCCACGGCGCCGCCCCGCCCGTCTTGCACAAAAACGACCGTCAGGCCCCGAGGTGCCGCGCGAGGCGTGTGGGGGACAGCCCGGCAAATGCCCTGACCTCCCGGGCGAAATGGGCCTGGTCGGCGTATCCGAGGTTCAGGGCGAGTTCGGCGAGCGGCGGGACGGGGGGCCGGGCGAGCGCCGCCACCGCCGCCCGGAAGCGGGCGAGGCGCTGGAACCCCTTGAGGGTCATCCCCAGTTCCTCCCGGCTCCGGCGCTGGAGTTCGCGGGCCGAACATCCCGCGAGGTCCTCCAACTCGGGGAGGTGGAACGCCAGGGGCGCCCCATAGAGGTGACGGACTGCCCGTTGCAGCGGGCCGGGACCAGGAAAGCTGTCTGCTCGGCGGTGGAGCCAGAACTCCGCCGCCTCCACCGCCCCTTGAAGGTCACTCGCCCGCAGCCGGTCCACGACCTCGGGGGCCGCGCCGCCTGCCGAGCCCGCCAGCATCTCGGCATACAGGGCGGGCGGGGTCCACGGGTACAGCCGAACGCGGAGTGTATTTCCCACACCCACATGGCAGGTCAGGGGCCGCCACTGGAGGCCCGGGGTAGAGACCGCACCCGCACGCCAGGTCCTCCCCGCAAAAGTGCCAAACTCCAGCGGAGCAGTGCTGAACACGAGTTCGACATGGGGATCAGGCCACAGGTGCCTGGGCGGGGACACCCCGTGCTGGCCCGCCGTGAGGCTGTGAACGAGGGGGGCGAGACCGGGACCGGGCGGTGAGGTGAGGTGCATGGGCGCTCCTTATCCCGGCGAGCCGCAGCCTGGCCCTACGACGTGGGCTGAGCCCGCCGGGCAGGTGCCGTGACCCCCAGCGCCAGCACCGCCGCCGCCCCCGCCAGGATGGCCGCCGCGATCATGGCCGCGCTGTAGCTGCCCAGCGCGTCGCGGCTGAGCCCGCCCAGCCAGGAGGCGAGTGCGGCCCCCACCTGATGCGAGCAGAAAATCCAGCCGTAGACCGTGCCCACGTTGGCCCGCCCGAAGGTGTCCGCCGTCAGCGCGATGGT
Organism: Deinococcus apachensis DSM 19763; assembly: GCF_000381345.1. Taxonomy (NCBI): domain Bacteria; kingdom Thermotogati; phylum Deinococcota; class Deinococci; order Deinococcales; family Deinococcaceae; genus Deinococcus; species Deinococcus apachensis. The sequence continues at coordinate 251,086 of NZ_KB906398.1, forward strand.
GGGCGGCACCGTGGCGATGTAGTCGAGACCGAACAGCACCGCGAACAGCGTCAGGCTGTAGCCGGGCGGCACGAACGGCAGCAGCGCCAGGCTGATCCCCCGGAAGGCGTAGTACAGCCCCAGCAGAAAGCGTGGGTCTGTGCGGTCGGTGAAGTACCCGCTGGCGAGCGTCCCGACAAAGTTGAAGACGCCCATCACGGCGAGCATCCCCGCCGCGAAGCCCGGCGTGAGCCCCAGGTCGCCGCAGTACGCGATGAAGTGGGTACCGATGATGCCGTTGCTCGTCGCCCCGCAGACGAAGAAGGTGATCGCCAGCAACCAGAAATCGCGGTGCCGTACCGCCCGCCGCATGGCGAGGTGGTCGGGCTGGGGCGCGGCGGTCACGGGCGCGTCCGGCGTGGGCGCATCACCGTCCGGCCTGAGCCCCACTTGCGCTGGGCTGTCGCGCAGCCACCACCACACCAGGGGGACCAGCAGGGCCGCCGCCACCGCGATCAGCAGGGCGCCGCCCGTCCAGCCACGCGCCCCGGCCCAGCCTGTCAGCAAGGGGATGAACAGCAGTTGCCCGGCGCTGGTCGCCGCGCCGAAGAGCCCCGTGACGAGACCACGTTGCCGCACGAACCAGCGGGTCGCCACCGTCGCACCCAGGACGCTGCCGACCAGGCCGGTACCCAGGCCACTCAGCAGGCCCCAGGTCAGGTGCAGGCTCAGGGCCGAGTGCGCGAGCGTGCTCAGGGCGAAGCTGAGGGCGACGAGGGCGAGGCCAGCGGTGGCGACCCGGCGCGGCCCGTAGCGGTCCATCAGGCGGCCGGACAGCGGGGCGGCCAACCCGAAGACGAGCAGCCCCAGGCTGACCGAGAGCGAGAGGGTGCCGCGGCTCAGGCCGAGCGCCTCCTGCATCGGCACCAGGAACACCCCCGGCGCGCTGCGTGCCCCGGCCGCCAGCAGCAGGGCCAGGACGGTGACGCCCACCACGACCCAGCCGTAGAAGACCCTCGGTGTGCCGGTGCGCGGGGGCGTTCGCTGGCTCATCCCCGAATGATAGGCCCCGCGCCCGGGGGGACGGGGCGCCGCTGTCTGGAGTGGGAAGCCGGGGACGCCCGACACCTCCGCTCCCTCCACAAGCATCAGCCCCAGGGCGGTGGCGTGCGGTCGAGGAGCATGAGCCGTCCGGGGAAGTCGGGCGTCATGCCGTTGCCCCACCAAGGTCGAGGGCCATCGTGAGCTGTTCTTCCGGCTGCCCGGTCCAGGGGGTCCAGAGAGGCGTGCGCCGCGCCGCCCACTCCCGGAAGCCGCGCCGGGTGTAGAGCCCGACGGCAGCGACGTTGCGGCGGGTGGTCGAGAGCTGGACACCGGGAACCCGCCGGGCGCGCAGCTCGGCCAGAAAGGCGTCGAGGAGCGCCCCGCCCGCTCCCAGCCCCCGCGCGGACGCGAGCAGGTTGAGGTGGAGGTGGGCCGGATAGCGGTCGGCGGGGGGATGCGGCACCCCGTAGCGCACCGAGCGCAGCAGGTAGGTCAGCGACGGCCACGCTCCCGGCAACTGCCCCCGAAGCAACTGCCGAAAGAGCCCCGGAACCTGCGCGGCAATGGCGAGGGTGTACCGGCCCGGGTCCACGCTGCCCAGGATGTACCCCACGACCTCCTCCCCCCACAGCGCGACAAAACCCACGCCACCCGCTCCGGGTCGGAGGTACGGCGCCACCCACAGCGCCGCGAACAGCGGGCGGCACGGAAAGAAACGCTCGGCACTCTCCCCGAAAAACGCCGTCTCGTAGGCCACGCGCGCCAGGGCCGCCGAGTCGGTGGGCTGGACCGGGCGCAACGTGAGGCGGTCGTCGGGCATGGGTCCAGGGTAGTGCCAGGCTCTGCCGCCGAGGGCGTCCCGGAGGGAGGAACAGCGGCGGGGGCAGCCTCTCGCCCATGTTAAATTGAACCGAGTCCAGAGACCTGATTGTTTCCGGCCGGGAAACTGTCCGCGGCCAGCCCCACCCCAGGAGTGTTCCCATGATCGACTTCACCCTCACCGACGAGCAGAAGCAGCTTCAGCAACTCGCCCGCGACTTCACCCGCCGCGAGATCATCCCCATCGCCGCCGAGTACGACCAGAAGGAGGAACTGCCCTGGCAGGTGGTGGAAAAGGCCTTCGAGGTCGGCCTGCTCAACGCCAGCGTCCCCGAACACGCGGGCGGCCTGGGCCTGGGCATGCTCGACGAGTGCCTGATCGGCGAGGAGATCGGCTACGGCTGCATGGGCATCTACACGATCCTGATGGCCTCCGAGCTGGGCATCACGCCGATCCTGGTGGGCGGCACCGAGGAGCAGCAGAAGCGCTTCCTGGGTCCGCTGACGGAAAAGCCCAGCCTCGCCGCGTTTGCACTGTCGGAACCGAACAACGGCTCGGACGCCGCCGCCATGCACACCACCGCTGTCCTTGACGGCGAAGAGTGGGTCATCAACGGCACGAAGATGTGGATCAGCAACGGTGGCGTGGCGGATATCACGGTGGTCTTCGCCACCACCGACCGTCAGGGCGGGCATAGGGCGACGGTCGCGCTCGTGGTGCCCAAGGACGCGCCGGGCTTCTCGTACAACAAGATCAAGCACAAGATGGGCCAGCGGGCCTCTCTGACCTCGGAACTCGTGTTCGAGAACGTGCGGGTGCCAAAGGAAAATCAGCTCGGCGGGCTGGGCGACGGCTTCAAGATCGCCATGAAGACACTGGACAAGACCCGCATTCCGGTTGCCGCCGGATCGGTCGGCATCGCCCGCCGCGCTCTGGACGAGAGCGTGAAATACGCCAAGGAGCGCGAGGCGTTCGGCAAGCCCATCTCCAACTTCCAGGCGATCCAGTTCAAGCTCGCCGAGATGGCGATGGGAATCGAGACGGGCCGCCTGATGTATATGAAGGCCGCCTGGCTGGTGGACCGCGGCCAGACGCACAGCTACGAGAGCGCGATTGCCAAGGCGTACTGCTCGGAGATGGCCTTCGACGCGGCGAACGAGGCGATTCAGGTTCACGGCGGCTACGGCTATGTGGGCGAGTACCCGGTCGAGAAGCTGCTGCGCGACGTGAAGCTCAACCAGATTTACGAGGGCACAAACGAGATTCAGCGCGTGGTGATCAGCCGCAATCTGCTGAAGTAAGCACGGCCCACAGGGCAGGGCAAAACGAGGAGTCGAGGAAGCACTGGGTCACCCCGGTGCTTTTTTGGGTGGATTCCCGCTTGACTTCCCCCCGGCCCCACCGGATAGTGAACGGACCTTCAATCCAGTCTCACGAGCGGCCCTGCCGCTCAGCAGAGGAGCATCCATGAAACGCATTGCTTTGACCGTGGCCCTCGGTTTGATCACTTCCGCCCAGGCGCAGAAAGTGCAGACGCCCATTCCCATCGGTGTGGCGCTCGCCCAGACGAGCAACACCGCCCTGCTGGGGCAGGAGCAGGTGATCGGCGCGCGGCTTGCCGAGAAGTTCATCAACGCCCGTGGCGGGATCAACGGCACGCCCATCAAGCTGATCTTCCAGGACGCCGCGGGCGACGAGAACAGCGCCATCAACGCCTTCCAGAACCTGATCACCAAGTCGGCTGTGGTGGGGATCGTGGGGCCGACCCTCTCGCAGCAGGCGTTCGCCGCTGACCCCATCGCGGAGCGGGCGAAGGTGCCCGTGCTGGGGCCGAGCAACACCGCCAAGGGCATCCCGCAGATCGGGAACTTCATCGCGCGCGTGTCGGCGCCGGTTGCGGTCGTCGCGCCCAACGCCGTCAAGCAGGCGCTCAAGCTCGACTCCAAGATCAAGAAGGTCGCCGTGCTGTACGCGCAGAATGACGCCTTCTCGACCTCTGAGACGGGCACCTTCCAGGAGACGGCCAAGGCGCAGGGGCTGGACGTGGTGACGGTGCAGAAGTTCCAGACGACCGACACCGACTTCACCACCCAGGTCACCTCGGTGCTCAACTCGGACGCCGACCTCGTGATCATCTCCGGCCTCGCGGCGGACGGCGGGAACCTCGTCAAGCAGCTCCGGCAACTCGGGTACAAGGGCCTGATCATCGGGGGCAATGGCCTGAACACCTCCAACATCTTCCCGGTCTGCCAGAAATACTGCGACGGGGTGATCATCGCGCAGGCGTACAGCCCCGCACAGGCCAGCGCCGCCAACCAGCTTTTCGTGAAGGAATACCGCGCCCAGTACAAGAAGGACCCGCCGCAGTTCGCCGCCCAGGCCTACGCGGGCGTGCAGGTCATGACGGATGCGCTGCGGGCCATCGACCGCCGCAAGAAGCTCTCGCAGTGGGACCTGGACGACCTGCGGGTGGAGCTGAACAGGCAGATCCTGGCCGGGAAATACAACACGCCGCTGGGCGAGCTGCGTTTTGACAAAGAAGGCGAGATCCTCCAAAAGGAGTTCTACGTCGCCCAGATCAAGATGAAGGACGCCAAGAACGGCTCGTTCGTGTACCTGAAGTAAGCGGTCAGCGGTCAGCCGCCAGCCATCAGCAGAACCAGAGCTGATCGCTGGCGGCTGAAGTTTGAAAGCCTCCTGGAGCGCACATGGAAGTCAGTCAAATTATTCAGAACCTGCTCAACGGCCTCGCCATCGGGAGCGTGTACGCGATCTTCGCGCTGGGGTACACGCTCGTCTTTTCCATCCTGGGCATCATCAACTTCGCTCACGGGGCAGTCTTTACTCTGGGCGCGTACTTCACGTACACGCTGGTGGTCGGGCAGTTCGAGAACAACGGGCTCCTGAAAGGCATCAACCTCTTCCCGAACGGATCGCCGCTCTCGGGGAATCCCTGGGTGTTTGCGCTGGCGACGTTAATTGGGGCGGTGCTCGCGGGGCTGGTCGCCGTACTGATCGAACGCCTCGCCTTCCGTCCAATGCGGGCACGCGGGGCCGATCCCCTGCTCGCGCTGGTGAGCAGCCTGGGTGTGGCGCTCGTGATCGTGAACCTGATTCAGCTCCTGGTGGGGGCGGAGATCTACAACTTCCCCTCGGACGCGTACGGGCAGGTGCAACCGGCGCTGAGCTTCCATGTGGGCGAGCGGGTTGTCATCATCCGCACTGTGCAGGTCATCATCTTCGCGGTCAGCCTGGTGATGCTCGCCGTGCTGGGCTACGTGATCGGGCGGACGAAGGTGGGCAAGGCGCTGCGGGCGGTGGCGGAGAATCCGGGAACGGCGAGCCTGCTGGGCATCAGTGTGGACCGCTTTATCCTGATCACCTTCTTCCTGTCGGGGTTTCTGGGCGGACTGGCGGGGACGCTGGTGGGCACGGCGTTCGGCGTGGCGGGGCCTTACTTCGGCGTGACGTATGGGCTCAAGGGGCTGGCCGTCATCGTCCTCGGCGGCCTGGGCAGCATTCCGGGGGCGGTGGTCGGCGGTCTGGTGATCGGACTCGCCGAAGCTTTCGTACCCTCGCAGTACAGCGCCTACAAGGACGCCGTCGCCTTCGCGCTGCTGTTCGTCATTCTCCTCGTGCGGCCTCAGGGGCTGCTGGGCCGCGCCCAGATTCAGAAGGTGTGATGTGGGCGAGTTTCTGAGCCAGTACGGCTTCCTGATCGTCACGATGGTGCAGGCGGGGCTGCTGGGCCTGAGCCTGTACTTCCCGCTCCAGGCGGGGCAACTCAGCCTGGCAAGTCCGGGGTTCTACGCGGTGGGCGGGTATGTCGCGGCGATCCTGCTGACGGGTCCGGCCTTTTCCGGGCTGCGCGACTCCCTGGGAAACGGCATGTTCCCGCTGACGTGGCTGGCGGCAGCGTTGATCTGCGGCGTTCTTGGGGTCATCGTCGGTGTGCCCGCCCTGCGCCTCCGCGGCATTTACCTCGCGCTCGCCACCATCGCGTTCGTGGAAATCCTGCGGGTCGTGAGCCTGAACCTCGCTATTACCGGCGGGGCCATTGGCATCTTCGGGATTCCGCAGGCGTTCGGCTTTCAGGACCGCTGGCAGTACATCTGGCTGTTCGGGCCGCTGCTGGTCCTCACGCTGCTGTTCGCCCGGCAACTGGAGCGGTCGCGGGTCGGGCGTGCCCTGCGCGCTATCCGCGAGGACGAACTCGCCGCCGACGCGATGGGCGTGCCGCCGACTCGTTACAAGGTCCTCGCCTTCGTGATCGGCGCGGTCCTGGCCGGAATCGTGGGGGCGATGAGCGCGCCCTTCCTGAATACCTGGAACGCCAAGCAGGGAACTTTCGATGCCTCCATCGCCATCCTGGCCTTCGTGCTCATCGGCGGCTCGCGGAACCTCTGGGGACCGGTGGTGGGCGGGGCGCTGCTGACGGCCGTTCCCGAACTCCTGCGCTTCCTGGCCGATTGGAGACTGGTCATCAACGGTCTCGTGCTGGTGGTGGCGAGCCTCTATCTGCCGCAGGGGATCGTGGGGGCGCTCCAGCGGCTGCGGCGCACGCCTCCTCCTCAACGTCCGCCCTCCGTGGCCGAGGTGAAGGGGGGAACCTCGTGACCGCCATGACGACCGAGCGGACGACCGTGCTGGAGGCGCGCGGTCTGACCCGGCGCTTCGGCGGCCTGGTTGCGGTGAACGACGTGAGCTTCGACGTGCGGGAGGGTGAGATCTTCGGGCTGATCGGGCCGAACGGGGCGGGGAAAACGACGCTCTTCAACCTGATGACGGGCCTGACGCCGCCCAGCAGCGGGACGCTGAGCTACCGGGGGCAGGCGGTGACCGGCCTCGCCCCGCACCGCATCGCTGCCCTCGGGATGAGCCGCACCTTCCAGAATATCCGGCTGTTCCGCGCCCTCTCCGCGCTGGAAAACGTGAAGATCGCGCAGCACGTCCGCACGGGGGCGGGGCTGTGGGCGGGCGTCTTCGGCACCGCCCGGGCGGAGGAGCGGCGGGTGGAGGAACGCGCCTGGGCGCTGCTCGACCTTGTGGGGCTGGCGGACCGGGCCGGGGAGAGCGCCGGAAATTTCAGCTACGGCGACCAGCGGCGGCTGGAGATCGCCCGCGCCCTGGCGACCGAGCCGCGCGTACTGCTCCTCGATGAACCGGCGGCGGGCATGAATACCGCCGAGAAGGGCGGGCTCACGGCGTTTATCCGCCAGGTGCGGGACCGCTTCGACCTCACCGTGCTGGTCATCGAACACCACGTCCCGCTGGTGATGAACCTGTGCGACAGGGTGGCGGTGCTGAATTTCGGGCAACTCATCGCGGTGGGCGACCCGGCGACGGTCCAGCGCGACCCGAGGGTGATTGAGGCCTACCTGGGGGGCGAATAATGGCGCTGCTGGAGATCGAGAACCTAAGCGTGAACTACGGCGCCATCCAGGCGGTGCGCGGCCTGACCTTGACCGTGGAGGAGGGCGAGGTCGTCACCCTGATCGGCGCGAACGGCGCGGGCAAGACGACGACGCTGCGGGCCGTTTCGCGGCTGGTGCGTCCTCGTGAGGGTCGCATTCTCCTCGCCGGACGGGACATCACCCGTGTGGCGCCCGATGAGGCCGTGCGGCTCGGCATCGCCCAGAGCCCCGAGGGACGGCAGGTGCTGGCGCGGCAGAGCGTGCAGGACAACCTGGAGTTGGGGGCCTACACCCGGCGCAGCGCCGCGGAGGTCCGGGACGACCTCACCCGGATGTACGAACGCTTCCCCCGCCTCGGAGAGCGCCGCCACCAGCTCGCGGGCACCTTATCTGGCGGCGAACAGCAGATGCTCGCCATCGCCCGCGCCCTGATGAGCCGCCCCCGCCTGCTGCTCCTCGACGAGCCCTCCCTCGGCCTCGCGCCCATCATCGTCCGGGAAATCTTCACCATCATCCGCGAGCTCAACGAGCAGGGCGTGACCATTCTGCTGGTCGAGCAAAACGCCCGCCTCGCCATGCAGTCCAGCCACCGGACCTATGTGCTGGAGGCGGGGCAACTTACCTTGCAGGGGGACAGCGCGCGGCTGGTGAATGACGAGCGGGTGCTGCACGCGTACCTGGGGGGGTAAAAGGCAGAACGAGAAGGGGGAGTCCAGTGGGAGGACTGCCCTTTTCGTCTGCCCTCACCGCAACGGAACAAGCCCACCGGCAAAGCAAAAACTTCTCCCCTTGGAGGGAGGCTGGGAGGGAGTGAACGGCACGACCCCAGTGCGGTCAGCAGATGAGGCAATCCATCTTGCGCTGCTCGCGCGCCCTCACCCCAGCCCTCTCCCACGGGGGAGAGGGAGAAAACATCTTCCCCGCCGCTGCTCAGGCCTTCGGAATCTCCACGTCGAACAGCGCCCGCACGAATTCCTGGCTGTCGAAGGGTTGCAGGTCGTCGGCGCGCTCACCCACCCCGATGAACTTGATGGGCACGCCGAGTTCGCGGACGATGGGCACCAGGATGCCGCCCTTGGCCGTGCCGTCGAGTTTGGTAACGATCACGCCGGTCAGGGGGGTGGCCTCGTGGAACTTCTTGGCCTGGGCGAGGCCGTTTTGCCCAGTGACGGCGTCGAGGACCAGCCATACCTCGGTGGGCTCACCGGGATCGGCCTTGTCGATCACGCGGCGGACCTTTTTCAGCTCCTCCATCAGGTTGTGCTTGGTATGGAGGCGCCCGGCGGTGTCCACGAAGAGCAGGTCGGTGCCGCGGGAAGCACGGGCGGTGGCGGCGTCGAAGGCGACGGCGGCGGGGTCGCCCCCCTCCGGCCCCTGCACGACGGGTACGCCCAGGCGCTCGCCCCACACGCCGAGCTGCGCGCCCGCCGCCGCGCGGAAGGTGTCCCCGGCGGCAAACATCACGCTGCGGCCCCGCTCCATGTAGTACTGGCCCAGCTTGGCAATGGTCGTGGTCTTCCCCACCCCGTTCACGCCGATCACCATGACGACGTGGCCCCGGGGATCCACCACAGCCCGGCGCGCGTCGGGGGTGAAGCCCAGCTTGCGGAACTGCGCGCGGCGGGCGTCGGGCTCCAGTTGCAGGGTGAGGGCCTCCATCAGGGCTTCCTGGAGGTTGGGCTTGTTGCTCGCCCGCACGTCCTCCAGGATTTCCTCGGTGGCGGCGCGGCCCACGTCGGCGGCGATCAGGGCGTACTCCAGGTCCTCGATGGAGTCGAGGCGGTTCGTGAGGGTGTTCCGCAGGTCCTGGCCGAGATTCCCGGCCGTGTCATTGATCTGCTTGCGGGTCCTGCTCAGCCCGTCCCGCAGGCGCTCTAGCCAACTCATGATCACACCATAGCGCCCGGGTGGGGGCGAGGAAGGTCAGCCTCGTCCTGCTCCGGCCTCGCGCAGGAGTTGCAGCTTGAGGGCGCTCAGGCGCCCCTTGCCCAGCACGCCCTTGAGCAGCACTCGCTCGCCCAGCGCGAGCACCGGCACGTCGTCGCCGTAGCGGGCTTTCAGGGCCAAGTCACCATCCACGTCCACCGCCTCGTAGCGGTAGTCCAGCGCCCGCAGCCCCTCCTCCGCCTGCTCGCACAGGTGGCAGCCCGCGCGGGTGTAGAGGGTCAGGGTGGGCAGGCGGGACAAGGGCTACACCCCCACCGGGACGGGGCGGGCCACCAGCGTCATCGCCTGGACGGGAGCGTACATGTCGCGCGAGGCGAGGAGGTCCCCGGCGGCGCTGTACGTCCGCAGCACCTGGCCGCCCTGCCGCACTGCGTAGACCTGCCCCTCGGCGCTGACCTGGAGTAGCCACGGCGCCCCTTCCGGCTCGCCCACCAGCGTCTCCAGGGCGAAGGTCGAGCCCGGCGTGCCGTCCGCCTCGATCTTGCGGACCTTGCGGGCCACCCCGTCCACGATGTAGACGGCGCCGAACAGGTCCACCGCCAAGCCCTCCAGGTCGCGCAGCGCGTCGCCGCCCCGGTCCACCCGGAAGGCGTAGCGGCTGAGGTACTCGCCCTGGGCGGAAAAGCGCTGCACCTCGCGGTTGCCGCTGTCGAGGACGTAGATCTCGCCGTTCGGGGCGGCGACGATGGCGCGCGGCCCCTCGAAGCGGCCCTGGCCCGGCCCGCGCCCCCCGAAACGACGGACGAAGCGGCCCGCCGCGTCATACACGACGACGTGATGCGCCTCGGCGTCGAGGACATAGACGTGACCGCGCGACACGGCGACCCCGACGGGTTGCAGCAGGTCGCCCTCGCCCAGGCCGTAGCCGCCGAACGCGGCGAGTTCCCGGCCGTCCGGCCCGAGCTTGCGGACGAGCGCCCCGGCGCGGCCCTGGCGGAACTCCAGCAGGGTCAGGTACAGGTTGCCGTCCGCGTCCGAGGCGAGGGCGTTCGGGGGGCTGGGCAGGCCGCCCTCGGCGGCGGAGAGGTCGCGCAGGCTCAGACGCAGCTTGCCGCCCAGGTCGAGCAGCCGCAGGGCGCCGCGCTTCTCGCCCACGCTCATCGCCAGGGCGACGGGGTCGGTGAACACGTCGTCGCCCAGGACCCCGGCGTCCAGCCGGGCAATCACCTCGTCCAGGGTAGGGCGGCCCGCGGGGTCTTTCTCGATCATGTGCAGGATCAGGTCGCTGAGCTTGCCGGGCACCTCCAGCCGCACCTGCTTGGGCGGCTTGGGCGTCTCGAAGACCTGCTGGTGGACGACCGCCTCGTAGCTCCCCTTGAAGGCGGTCTGGCCAGTCACCATCTCGTAGGCGAGGAGGCCCAGGGAATACACGTCGCTGCGGGCGTCCACCCGGTGGCCCTTGGCCTGCTCGGGGGCCATGTAGATCGGCGTGCCCACCCGCGCGCCCGTCATGGTCAGCCGGGTGAGCACCTTGCCCACCGCGATGCCGAAGTCCATCAGCTTGACGCCGCCCTCGCGCAGCCTGCCGTCGACAAAGGCCCCCTTCATCACCATGACGTTGGCGGGCTTGATGTCGCGGTGGACCACGTTCTGCATGTGGATGTGCCGCAGCGCGTCGGAGAGCGCCCGCAGGAGCTGGGTGCTCTCGGTAAATTCCAGGGAGCGGGCCTCCAGCAGCGCTTCCAGGCTCTCGCCGTCGAGGAACTCCATGGCGATGTAGTGCTCGGGATCCTCCATACGGTAGTCGTACACCCGCACGATGTTGGGGTGGCTGAATCTCCGCAGCACCTCCGCCTCACGGTAGAAGCGCCGGACGAACTTGGCGTCGGCAAGGTACTTCTCCTGCGGCACCTTGAGGGCCACGGTCCGCCCGTCGCTTTTACGCCGCGCCCGGTACACGCTGCCCATCCCCCCGACCCCCACGCGGCCCAGCACCTCGTAGTCCTGGAAGTGCAGGTCGGGCACCGTGGACCCGGCCGAGGTGGGGCGCGGCGGCGGGGGACCGGCACGGCCCACCCGCACCGAGCGGCCCGTGCCCGGCAGCGGGAGCGCCCCCAGCGTGAAAGGCGCGCTCCCCAGCAGCACGGCCGCCACCACCAGCACGCCCTGCGCGCGGCCCAGGCTTCCGCTCTGCACGGCCAGCACGGCGAGGGGCACCGCGAGCCCCAGCGCGAGCAGCGTCACGGCGAGCCGCAGGGTCCGCTCGCCCGCGCGCACGGTGAGCAGCAGCCCCACCACGAACAGGCCCGCGAGGAGCAGCGCGTTCAGGAGCAGGTTCGGGAAGGCGGTCACGGTCGGCCCCCGCCGGGGAGGGGCAGGCGGAACCGGGGCGGGGCGGGGCGGGCAGGCATGCCCCTCTGTTATACCTGGCCCCCCTGTCGGGCGCCTTACACCGGCCCCCGACGTGAGAAAAGCGGGGGCGGGAGGAGGGGGCGGGGTGCCTATACTGACCGGGTGCGACGGCTTCCGCGAAATGAAGGACCCCCCGGGAGAGCGCCGGAACGTCCCTCATCCTTCCCCCTGCGGCCGGGCAGTTCCCGTACCCGCCCATGGCCATTCCCGGAGCCCGCATGACCTACTGGGCCGAACTCGTGGAGCTGTACGAGTACAAGGTCGCGGACGCGCTGGGGAGCCGCGTGCCGCGGGGAGGCCGCCGGTCCCTGGCCGAGCTGCGCGAGGTGCTGCTCGCGGCGCCCCTGGAACCGGCCCTCTATCACCGCCTGCTGGCGAGCGAGCGGCAGTACCGTGCCCACCTGCGGGGGGGTGGTCTGGTGGAGGCGACTCCCGCCCGGCCCCCCGCGCCCCGCCCGCCCGCCGCGGAGGACGTCCACCCCACCTGGACCCCCCCGGTGACCAGCGGCGCGGCCGAGGCCCACGCCTGGGAGGAGCTGCGGCAACTGGCCTGGTACGCTGGGCTGCGGACGCGGCTGCTGCACCTGGGCCGGGCCCTTCAGGCCAAGCCGGAACGTCCGATGCTCCGCACGCTGTACGCCGTGGTCGAGAACGCTGGCCGGGAGGCGCGCGGCGTCGCCCAGGAGCTGGCGGTGCCCGCCGCGCACGATCCGCTGGTCTCCCTGCACCAGCCGGAGGTGACGCGCGACCTGATGCTGACCCTGGCGGATGGGCTGCTCTCTCCGGGGGGCCGATCACGCCTGCGCGCCGCCCTCTCCGCCGTCCACGAGGCCCCCTTTCCCCGCCACCCCGACGAGGACGTGTTCGCCGCGCGGCTGGAGGCGGCCGAGCGCGAGCCGCTGGCGCCGGGAGCCCGGGCCGCGCTGATGGACGCCCTGCGCGCCTCCTTCCCGCAGGCCCGCGACCCCCGCGAGCGGCCCGCGATCCGGGAGGCGGCCCGACGTCTCCAGCAGGGGCTCGACGAGGTGTTGGCGGACGCGCCGGGTCCCGGCCTGGGGACGCTGCCGGGCCGCAGCATCCTGTATGCCGCGCACGCCGAGGCCGCGTTGCCCGAACCGGACGATGGGGCGGCCGAACTCGTCATCCACCTCGCCGGGGGGCAGGCGGCGCGCTGGCGGGGGCTGGACCTGCGCTGGCAGCCGGTCGGGCCGAACTGGCAGCTCCAGGTGGACGGTCAGGTCGCCCTGCTTCGCCCGGACCGCTCCCCCGCCGAGCGGCTCCTCACGCTGACGACGCCGAACCTGACCCTGCACGGCGCCCTGAGCGGGGCCTACCTGCTCCTCCGGGCCGAGCCCCGCTCCGCTGCGGCGCTGGGGCGGCTGGCGGCGCAGGTGCGGGTCGTGGCGCTGCTGCTCGACCCCACCGAATACCACGCGAACCTGCGGCTGGCCCGCGCGGCCGTGCAGTTCCTGCGGGACGGGGCGGTGAAGGCCGCCTCCCTGGGTCCCGGGAGTGCGGCGCGCTACTTCGAGGCGCCCGAAGGGACCCTGCTCGCCCTCACGCGCAAGGGGGCCGAGGGGCTCACCGCCCGCCTCTCGCGCCTCACCCCCGCTGGGGCGGACGCCGCGCTGCGGGCGAGTGCCGCCGTCCTGGGCCTGAGCGCCGAACGCGCCCGGCGCCTGCACGAACGGCTGCACGCCGCCGCCTTCATCCCCGAGGACCTGCCCGAGCCGCAATCCCTGACCCGGGTGGAGGTGCCGGGGGACGGGCGGTTCGTCAGCGTGGACCTGGGCGACGAACCGCTGGCCCTGCGTGCCCTGGGCCGCACCCTCACCCTGCGCCTCGACCACCGGGGGAACCTGCTGGCCGTCCAGAGTGGACACCCCCCCGCCGTCCTGGGGGACCTGCTGGTCCTGCGCCGTCCCGAGGGCCAGATTCTGCTCGTCCGTCAGGGAACGTGGCTGGGTGTCGCCGCCGGGCCGACGGAGCAGGGGAAAGAGGCCCCGGGGAACGTCCAACCCTCCTCTGCCTGAGGGGCGTTCCGGGGCCGTCTCAGCTTCAGATCGGCGACCCCGACGCGCCCAGCCGCTCCTCGATCTGCCCCAGGCGCCGGGTCAGGGGGTCGGTGGCGACGATCAGGGCGAGGGCCAGGGTCATGGCGGCGACGGCGGCATGCAGCGCGAGGGTGCCCAGCCCGCTGAAGGCGAGACCCCCGGCGGCCATAGCCCCGAGAGACAGGGCCAGTAGGCTGCGGTCGAACCGGGTGCGGTGCGCGGTGAGGCGCCGGGCATTCCAGCGCAGCAGGGCCAGGGTGAGGAGCGCCCCGGTCAGCGGCCAGGCCACGAGGGCGCGGTTCACGGCGTCGTGGTCGGGTTCGGTGTCCCCGATGCCGTGCCCCAACCCCACGCCGAGCATCACCACGCTGACCGTGAAGGGCAGGTGGCCGTACAGCCAGGCGAGGAATGCGCCTACGCGGCCCACCCGGTGGGCGAGGGCCACGGGCAGGGCACGGGCCTGGTCGAAGTACAGCCGCCACAGCGCGACCGCCGCGACAATGGCGAACAGGGCGGCCCCCAGCGAATCCCACGTCAGGTCCCGCTGCCGACCCCCCGTGACGACCTCGTTGACGACCCCACCCAGCGCGATGATCTGGAGGAGACCGACGCGTTCGGGCAGGTGCTCCTGGTGCGGCAGGGCGGCCCCCTGGCGCTCGCGGATCACCAGCGGCGTGAGCAGGTCCACCGCGAGGGCCACGCACCACGTGACGAGTTGCGCCGTTCCCCCCAGCAGCGCGCTCCCCAGCCAGAGCAGCGCCCCCAGCCCGTACCCCGCCGCGGTGGGCCGGGCGAAGACGGCGGTGTCGGGGTCGCGCCGCAGGGTGACGAGGTACATCCCGACCAGGATGAGGCGGTTGGCCCCGTAGGCGAGAGCGAAGGCCTGGCCCGTCTGGTCGAGGTCGCCGCGCTCGGTCAGCGCGATGATGCCCAGCGTCACGAGTTGCAGCAGGCTGCCCCAGCGGTACACCCGCCGGTCGTTGCCGTAGCGGGCGGCAAACGTCGTGTTGCCCGCCCAGGCCCACCACACCGCCGTGAACAGCAGCAGGAAGATGCCGACGTTCGCCCCGCTGGGCGTGTCCCCCAGCCGCTTGGCGAGCTGGTCGAAGGCCACCACGAAGATCAGGTCGAAGAACAGCTCCAGCCAGGTGACCCGCTGCTCGTCGGTGGGGGACGTGCCGGGGGAGGCCTCTTCCCGCGGGGCTCCGTCCTCGATAGTGAGGCTGTCGGGCTGGCCGTGCGTCATCTAGCGGAGCTTCCCCAAACCCCGGCGGATCAGCGCGTCGGCGCTCTGGGCGGGGTCGGCGGCGAGCAGTTCGGCCACCACGCCCCGCACCTGCCCCTCCCGGAAGCCGAGGGCGAGCAGGGCCTCAATGGCGTCCCGGCCCGCCGTGCTGTTCACCGGGGCGGCCCTGGCCCCCGTGGTCGGCGCCGCAAGGTGTTCGGGAACCTTGTTCTGGAGTTCCAGGACCAGCCGTTCGGCCGTCTTTTTCCCCACACCGGAGACGCTGGAGAGCAGCTTCACGTCACCCGTGATCAGGCCCTGGGCGATGGCACTGACGGGCATGGCCGAGAGCAGGGCCAGGCCCAGCTTCGGCCCGACGCCGCTCACGCCCGTCAGCAGGTCGAAGAGGCGCAGGCTGTCGGCGTCACTGAAGCCGAACAGCAGTTGGGCGTCCTCGCGCACCACGAAGCGGGTGTTGAGTTCGGCGGGCTGGCCCGGGGTGAGTTTCCCCAGGGTGGAGGCGGGGCAGAAGACCTCGTACCCCACGCCCCCAGCGACGATCACGGCGCTCGCCTCGCGCACCTCGCGCACGACGCCACTCAGGTAGGCAATCACACCGGGATTCTAGGGGGCGCAGCCCGGGGGGAGGGGCGCCTATCCCCCACTCCGCGCCGTGAGAGAGGTGCGGGGCGTGTCCTGCCCCAGCCGGATCACGTGGTCCTGCCCCTCCCACCCCGCCTCCCCCCGCCGGGTGAAGTTGAGCAGGTGGTGGCCCTCCAGCTCGGCGGGGCTGAAGCTCACCCCCCACAGGCCGAAGGGCAGGGGCAATGCGGCCCGCTCCCGCACGTCCTTCCAGCCGTCGAAGCCGGAGTGGAGGGTGAAGGGCCGCGCGTCCTCGATCAGCAGCAGCAGGCCGGGTTCGAGTTGCGGAACGGGCGCGGCGGGGCGCCAGTGCCGGACCTCGGCGGGAAGGGGCTCGGCGTAACGTTCCTCCACCTCGCGCAGGAGTTCGGCGGGGCGGCCCGTCTGGGAGGCCTGCAGCAGCTTCAGGAACTCGGCGTGCGCCCACAGCAGGGGCATCGCGCTCCCGTTGGGACGGCCCGGGAAGAGGCCACACTCGGGGAGCGGCGGGCCATTCCAGACCTGCTCGGGCAGCAGGCCGCCCGGGCTGGAGCAACGCAACAGGGCGTCCAGGTACGGGGCCGGGTCCTCCCCCATCTGGAGGGCGAGGTGGCCGCGCTCGCCGGTGAGCAGGGGCCACAGCCGCCCGCACCCGTGCCCGTCGTAGGGCGAACCGTCGTCGTGTTCGCCGTACCCGTCGTCGTTGTAGCGGTGGTAGAAGGTTCCGGTGGGGGTCTCCTCGGCCAACAGGTGATCGACCACCCGCACGGTGTCCCGGAT
The DNA here is from genome assembly GCF_000381345.1 of Deinococcus apachensis DSM 19763. NCBI lineage: Bacteria > Thermotogati > Deinococcota > Deinococci > Deinococcales > Deinococcaceae > Deinococcus > Deinococcus apachensis. The sequence goes on from NZ_KB906398.1 coordinate 267,322, forward strand.
GCGCGGGTCGTGCGCGGAACGCAGCCCCAGCCGCGGCAGGTACGAGAAGTCGAGGCTGACGAGGGCGGATGCCTCGACCGTTTTCCCCTCGCGGTTTTGCAGCATCACCTCTCCGGTCAGGGCACCGTCGCGGGTCGGGGGGGCGAGCCGCACGTAGTAGCCCTCCACCCCCAACTTGCGGCTCAGCGGCGTATCGGTCACGTAGCAGAAGCTCTCCAGCCGCTCGTTCCAGTCGTCCGCCAGCCCCAGGGCGTAGTGGCGCTCGTCCTCCTCCAGCCACCCCGCCCCCGCCACGAGCGCGGCGATGGCGACCGCCAGGGTGAAGGGGTTCACGCCGGGGTTCTCCTCCCAGCGGTCCTGGTCGCTGGTGGGGCCGGTGCGGGCCACGAAGGCGAGCGCCCGGCGCACCATGTCGCGGGTGCCCTCCAGTTCCGGCTCGCCCTCCTCGCGCAGCCCCGCGGCCAGCAGGACCGGGAAGGCCGTCTCGTCGAGCTGGATGCCGTGCCAGAAGGGTTGACCGTCAGGATAGTAGTTCTGGAACCAGTGGCCGTCGGGCTGCTGGTTGGCGATGAAGCCCGCCAGCACCCGCCGGGCGTCTTCGCGCTGATGACAGGCGACCAGGGCGAAGGCCGCCAGCGTGGCGTCGCGCGGCCAGACGAGGTGGTAGCCGCCCAGCGTGTCGGTGTAGTTCCCCCATGGGATGCTCAGGCTGGCGACGAGGGCGCCCGGATAGGTGCGGTCCTCGTGAATCTTGAGGACGGTCGCGCTCAGCACCGCCTCCGCCTCCAGTTCCGGGCTGGAACCGCCCAGCTTCAGGGCACTTCCCCAGTCCTCCCAGGCGTGGAGGAAGGCGCGGCGGGCGGGTTCGTCCCCCTCGGCGAGACTCGCGCGGGCGAGCCCCTGAGCGCCCTGCGCGCTCTCCGCGAAACCGAGCGCCAGCAGCCCGGAGGGCTCCACGAGTTCGGCGGAGAGGGCCACGTTGCCGTTCTCCGCCCGCTCGTACGCCCAGGTCAGTCGCCCGTGCGCGTGGAGGTCCTGCCAGCCGTCGGAAAAGCCGACGTACCCCGCGCTGAGGTGCGTCATCGGCCCGCCCGCCAGCAGCGCGAGCGCCCGGTCTCCGCTCACCGCCAGCAGCCGTTGCCCCTCCACCCAGGCCACGTTGCCGTGCCCGGTGGAGGTGAGGTGGGGGGCCAGCACCAGCGCCAGGCGGTAGGGACCACTCAGGGCGTAGCGGATCAGCAGCACGTCGCGGGTGGGGTCGGGCAGCACCTCCAGCGCCAGCTCGTAGTCCTCGCCCCGGTGGATGATGGTGGGAAGGGGAAGGTACGGCTTGGGCATGGAGAACACGTACCGCCGCGCCCGCGCCAGGTCCACCCAGCCCGACTCGCCGATGAGGTAGAAGGTCAGGTCGCGGATCTGCGGCTGCCCGGTGGAGGGCCAGTACACCTCGTTCAGTGCCCCGTGGCCCCCGGTGACCCACAGCCGGGAGGCGCCGCCCAGCGCGGTCGTCACGAAGTCCTTGTCGCTGCTCGCCCAGGTCGGCGGCAGGCCGGGGGCGAGGCCCTGGGTCGGCACCTCCTCGGCGGGGGAAGTCTGGGACGGCAGTTTCTGGTCGGGAAGGTCACGGGTCGGCGAGCTGGTCATGCTGCCCCCTCCTTACTCGGCGGGTGGGACGGTCGGTGACGGGCGGCCCCTCGTGTGGCCCTGCGTCATGGATTCCGTCTCTTTTCCTGTCCCCTCACCGTACTCCCGCCATACGCCAGGTTCCAGATGCAGGAGCCTTGTCCAACCGTTACACTGGGTCCATGACCATCACTTTCACCGTGATGATGCGAATGCCCCCGCGCTCCTGACGCATCTGGGGTTCGCGGGGCGGTGCCGGAGAAGGGACGCCCCGCGTTTTCGTTTCTTTTTTTCCGTATCTTTGAGCGGTTGCCCGGCCCCTTCTCTCATCAGGAGGTGATCGCCGGGCGGGGGGCCGAGCATGACGAGACAGCCTGAAACCGGGGACAGAACCTTTTTCATCACGACCGCGATTGACTACGCCAACGGTGCGCCGCATATCGGGCACGTCTACGAGAAGATCCTGACCGACGCCCTGGCCCGCTACCACCGCCTCGCCGGGTACGACGTGACCTTCGTGACGGGCACCGACGAGCACGGCGAGAAGATCGCCAAGGCCGCCGCCAAGGCCGGGCAGACGCCACAGACGTTCGTGGACGACCTGAGCCAGCGGGCTTTCAAAGGGCTGTGGGACCGCCTGGAGATCAGCTACGACGACTTCATCCGCACCACCGAGGGCCGCCACAAGCGCTACGTGCAGGACATCCTCCAGCGTGTGTACGATGCGGGCGACATCTACTTCGCGGAGTACGAGGGCCTGTACTCGGTCGGCGCCGAGCGGTATGTGACGGAAAAGGAACTCGTGGCGGGGCCGGACGGCGTGCGGCGCTACCCCGGCGACAAGGACCCGCCCGAGCTGCGGCGCGAGGCGAACTACTTCTTCAAAATGGAGAAGTACCAGGACTGGCTGCTGGAACACATCCAGTCCAACCCCGACTTCATCCAGCCCGCAGGTTATCGCAACGAGGTGCTGGAGATGCTGCGCGAGCCCATCGGGGACCTCTCCATCAGCCGCCCGAAGTCGCGGGTGCCGTGGGGCATCGAACTGCCGTGGGACCCCGACCACGTGACCTACGTCTGGTTCGACGCGCTGCTGAACTATGTCTCCGCGCCCGTCAGCCTGGGCATGGGCGAGGAGACCATCGGCAAGGCGTGGCACGTCATCGGCAAGGACATCCTCAAGCCGCACGCGGTCTTCTGGCCGACCATGCTGAGAGCGGCGGGGCTGCCCCTCTACCGCAAGCTGGTGGTCCACAGCCACATCCTCGCCGAGGACGGGCGCAAGATGGGCAAGTCGCTCGGCAACGCCATCGACCCGGAAAAGCTGGTCGCCGAGTACCCGGTGGACGCCATCCGCTACACGCTGCTGCGCGAGGCGACCCTCAGCGCGGACAGCCCTTACGGCGAGGGCATTCTGGTCTCGCGGCTGAATTCCGACCTCGCCAACGATCTGGGCAACCTCCTCTCGCGCACCGTCAGCATGATTCAGAAGTACCGGGACGGCATCATTCCGCAGGCACTGGAACTCACCGAGCGTGAGCACGAGATCGAGGCGGCCGCACTCGCCCTCCCCGGCGAGGTGCTGGGCCTGGCCCGCGACCTGAAGGTGAACATGGCGGTCGAGACGGCGATGAACTTCGTGCGCGACCTCAACCGCTACATCGCGGAGAGTGCGCCCTGGAACCTCGCCAAGTCGCCGGAGACGGCGCGGCGACTGGACACAGTGCTCTACACGGCGGCCGAAGGCTTGCGCGTCGCCAGCGTCGCCCTGGAGGCCATCATTCCCGGCAAGGCGCGCGAACTCCGCAAGCAGCTCGGCCTGGGGGGACAGTCGTACGCCCTGACGGGGAACTGGGGCCTCACGCCCGCCGGAACGCGGGTGGTGGGCGGCCCGATCCTCTTCCCCAAGCCGGAACTGCCGAAAGCCGAGGCGCCTCAGCCCGCGACGAGCGCCGCTGAGAGCAATGCCCGTCACACCCCCGCCCTCAAGAAAGAGAAGAAGCCCATGACCCAGACGCCGCAGGCCGCCCCCCAGCCCACCGACACCCCCGCCGAGACGCAGCCCGTCATCTCCATCGACGACTTCGCCCGGGTGGACCTGCGAATCGCGGAGGTCGTCGCCGCCGAGGCGGTCGAAAAGGCCGACAAGCTGCTCAAGCTCACCGTGCGGCTGGGCGACGAGACGCGCACGGTGGTCAGCGGCATCCGCAAGTGGTTCACGCCGGAGGACCTGGTGGGCCGCAAGGTCATCCTGGTCGCCAACCTCAAGCCTGCGAAATTGCGCGGCATCGAGTCGCAGGGCATGATCCTCGCCGCCGAGGATGAGGCGGGAAATCTCGACCTGGTGGGGACGGGGCTGGACCTGCCGAGCGGGACGAAGGTGCGGTAGGCGGGAAGGGTATATCCCCCGGGACCACCTCATGTCGCGCCGGGTTCCTCACTCCGAACGCGCGGGGTGATGCACATCATTCTCCCTCTCGCCTCATGGGAGGGGGCCGGGGTGAGGGGGCGTGTGACCAGCTCGAACGGCATCAAGACGCCCTGTCACCCATTCCAGCCCCGCCGCGGGGCATGCCTGTTCACCTCCTCTGCAAGCAGCTCTGCGAGTCCCAACCTCCCCCTTCAAGGGGAGGAGCTTTTTTGCTGTTCCAGACGTAATTCTTTGCCCTTTGTGCGCCTCGTTCGGCTCACAAAAAGCGGTTCCTTGGCACCGTCCCGAGCGTTATGCCTCCCCCGCCTCCCCCTTCGCTACACTGCCCCCATGCCGTTCGTGATCGTCTCGGGCCTGTCGGGAAGTGGAAAGAGCACCGCGCTCCGCACACTGGAGGACGCGGGCTTTTTCATCACCGACAACCTGCCGCCCGAGCTGTGGGGGGCAATGCACGACCTGGGGGCGGCGCGGGGGCTGACGCGGGTGGCGGTCAGCACGGACGCGCGCACGCGGGACTTTCTGGGCGCGCTGGAGGACAGCTACCAGCGGCTCTCACGCCGCCGCGAGGACCTGCACGTGCTGTTCCTGGAGGCGACCTCGGAGGTGCTGCTCCAGCGCTACAACCTGACGCGCCGGGTGCATCCCCTGGGCGAGACGTTGATGGTGGATTTTGCGCGCGAACGCGAGTTGCTTGCCCCCCTGCGCGCCATCGCGGACACGGTGATCGACACGACCCGGCTGACCGCCGCCGAACTGGCCGGGCGGGTCTTGCAGACCTTCCGGCTGGAACAGGACTTCAGCCTGCGGTTGCTGAGCTTCGGGTTCAAGCACACGCCGCCGCGCGACGCGGACCTGACGCTCGACGTGCGCTCGTTGCCCAACCCCCACTGGGTCCCCGAGTTGCGCCCCCGGACAGGTCTGGAGCCCGACGTGGCGAACTACGTGTTTCAGGACGAGGATTCCGAACAGTTCTACGGCGAGATCCGGGACTTCGTGCGGACGGCGGCGGAGCGGGCGCGGGCGTCGGGGCGCCGGGGGTATACCGTGGCGGTGGGGTGCACGGGCGGACAGCACCGCTCGGTAGCGGTCGCCGAGCGGCTGGCACGGGACCTGGTGGACCTGGATGCGGAGGTGGTGGGGCACCGCGACATGCACCTGGGAGAGAGCCCATGAACGAGTTGCCGCGGGGGAGGGTGGAGGCCGTGCGGGCGGGGGGCCGCCGGGCGCGGATGTGGATGACGCCCGGCATGGGGGTCAAGCGCTGGCTGGTGCTGTTCGTCCTCTGCACCCTGATCGGGGCGGTGGGCTTCCTGCACTTCACCTGGACGGGGCCGCTGCACTTCATCGCCACCCGCTGGATTCTGTGGCTCAATGCGCTGACCGAGCCCAACATCATGCCGCTGTACGGGGTCGGCATGGCCGTGATGGCGCTCGCGCTGGGGGGGGCTTTTCTCTCCATCGTGATGCTCAACCGCTCCATGCTGCGCTCGACGGGGACGGCGCCGGAGAATGCGCTCGACGTGATCTACTCCAAACGCACCCTCTCGCGGGGACCGCGCATCGTGGCGGTCGGGGGCGGCACCGGGTTGTCGAACCTGCTCAGCGGGCTCAAGGCCCACACGGGTAACATCACCGCGATCGTGACTGTGGCGGACGACGGTGGGTCCAGCGGACGGCTGCGGCAGTCGCTGGACATGATCGCGCCCGGCGACCTCACCGACTGCTACGCGGCACTCTCAGACAGCCCGGTTCTCGCCCGGCTGCTGCTCCACCGCTTCGGCCGTGGGGAGGGGCTGGAGGGGCACACCTTCGGGAACCTGCTTCTCGCCACGCTCAGCGAGGAACAGGGCGGGCTTCAGGGGGCGATGCGCGACATCCACGAGGTGCTGCGGGTGCGCGGGCAGGTGTTTCCGGCCACGACCCGCCCGGCCACCCTGGTCACCCGGCTCTCCGACGGGCGCGAAGTGCGCGGCGAGAGCGGGTTGGCGCGGCAGGTGGGCGAGGCGCGGGTGACCGATGTGCGGCTGGAACCCCCCGACCTCCCCGCCCTGCCCGCCGTGCTGGAGGCGATCCGGGGGGCGGAACTCATCGTGCTGGGGCCGGGGAGCCTCTTTACCTCGATCCTCCCGGCGCTGCTGGTGCCCGACATTGCCCGGGCGGTGCGCGAGTCGGGCACGCCCGTCGTGTACGTCGCCAGCCTGATGACCGAACCCGGCGAGACCACCAGCCTGAGCCTGGAGGACCACGTGAGCGCGATCACCGCGCACCTGGGGCGGGCGCCGAACTGGGTCCTGACCAACAGCACCCCCATTCCCCCCGACGTGCAGGCCCGCTACGCCGCCGAGGGGGCGCAGATCCTCGACCTGAAGGGCGCGAGCAGTGACTTGCGGGGCCGGGTGCGGACCGCTCCCCTCCTGCAAGCGGGGCCGACCGCCCGCCACGACCCGGCCGCGCTGGCGCAGGCCCTGCTGGCGATGATCGCCCAGATGCGGAGCGCGGCCTGAACGCCCCGAAACACCTGGTTCCTCCGCCCAGTCAGGAAGACTCCAACCCTTAGGCCGTTGCTCTATGCTGGCGCGCGTGCTGACGCTCCTGGCCGCCGCGCTCCTGACGCTTGCCGATCCTGCCGGGGACGCGCGGGGAGACGGCGGATATATCCTTCCCACCCGGCCCGCCGTGGGCGCAGACGCCCTGGACCTGCGCCGCTTTCAGGCGGGGCCGCAGGGGTCGGGGATGCGCTTCCGGGTGAGCCTGGGCCGGATCGAGAACCCCTGGAACGCCCCCTCGGGCTTCTCGGCGAACGTGACCGACGTCTTCGTGGGGGGACCTGTAGGTGGGCAGCGTACGCTGGATAACCTGCGACTGAGCGCGGCGGGCGGGGGCTGGACCTACCACCTGCGCGTGACGGGTTTCGGGAGCACGCTGGAGCGCGTGTCGGAGAACGGGGAGGGTCCCGCCTCCCTCACCGCACTCCCCGCGCCGACCGTGCGGGTGGAGGGGACCGACCTCGTGATCGACGCGGCCATTCCCCCCGGTGACTACGCCTACTGGGTCACGAGCAGCGTGTATTCCCCGCTCACGCCCGACGGCGTGCTGCGCCCGGGGGCCACGCCCGGCCCCACCGTGCTCCAGGCGGGCCGGGCGGACGCCCCCGTGCCGGTGGACGTGCTGCTGCCCTCGGGGGACCCGGCGCCCTTCACCGGGGGCACCCTCCCCGCCGTGGGGGAGACGCGCGACACCCGACCCCTCATCCTGGCGGCGGTCGGCGGCGTGGGGCTGCTGCTGGTGAGCCTGGCGACCCTGCAGCTGTGGCGGCGCACGTGAGGGTCCCCGCACCCCTCCTGATCCTGACCGCCGCCGTGCTGTGGGGCCTGCTGGGCATCCTGGGCAAGAACGCCCAGTCGGCGGGCGTATCGCCGCTGGAGGTCGCCTTCTGGCGGGCGGTGCTGGCGGGGGGGCTCTACGCCCTGCACGCCCTCGTCACCCGCGCAGCCTTTCCCCGGGGGCGGGACCTGCTGGTGACGGTGGGCTTCGGCGTTCTGGGCGTCAGCGTGTTCTACGGCTCGTACCAGCTCGCGGTCCGGGCGGGCGGGGCCAGCCTCGCCAGCGTGCTGCTGTACACCGCCCCGGCCTTCGTGGCGTTGTTCGGCTGGGCCGTGCTGCGCGAGCGGCTGGGGGCGCGGGAAATTGCCGCTGTTGCCGGAACACTGGCGGGCATCGGCCTGATCAGCCTGGGCGGTGGGCAGGGCGTGAACGTGACAGGCGCGGCGCTGGGCTGGGGCCTGACCGCCGGGTTCACGTACAGCCTGTACTACCTGTACGGCAAGGCATTCTTCACCCGCTACTCGCCCACGGCACTGCTGGCGATCGCCCTGCCGGTGGGGGCGCTGGGGCTGCTGCCCTTCGTGGAGTTCGGCCCTAAGACGACGGGCGCGTGGGGCAGCCTGGCCGTCATCGCCGTCTTCAGCACCTACCTCGCCTACCTCGCCTACAGCGCGGGCCTGAGGCACCTGCCCGCCACCCGCGCGAGCGTGATCGCCAGCCTGGAGCCGATCGTCGCGGCGGGTCTAGCCGCCCTGCTGTTCGGCGAGCGCCTCTCCCCCACCGCGCTGCTCGGCGCGGGACTGGTGATCGGGGCGGCGCTGCTGCTCAGCGTGGAGAAACGCCCGGGGACGCCCATCTCACATCCGGTTCAGGAGTAGGGGGACGGCAACAGGACCGAAGGTGAAGAGCGGGCAGCCGATCAGGAGCAATCAGCTCCAGAAACGGCGCGGCACAAGGTAGGTCAGGCCCAAGAACAGCAAACCGCCGACAAGCAGAGCGAGGACTGTCCAGCCCTCTGGAGACAGGGCAAAGAACTGGGCGAGTTCGATCACACCTCAGTGTCTCCCGTCGCCTGCCGGGGGTCCACAGCATTGGGCGAATGAACCCCACCTGTTGAGTGACGCGAAGCGTTCCCGGGCACGAGGGAAAGCCCCTTCGCCGTGCTCAGGGGGCACATCTTCATTTGTCCAGCGCTTCAGGTAGAAGGCCTGGTGGTGCGGCTGGAACCCGTCTCACTTCCCCTTCAGGTCGAAGTCCCACTCGAAGGAGCGGCCCCACGGGAGCGTCGCGTCGTCCAGCGTGTAGGTCAGGCCGACGCGCAGGGGGAAGTAATCGCGGGCGAGTTCGAGCAGCTTGGCCTGCCCGGCGGACGTGTTCAGCTCCGCCTCGGGGATAGCCTTGCGGAGGGCCGCGCGCACCTCGCCGCTGTAGATCACGTCGTTGGCGTACTCGCGGGCCAGCAGGGCGTCCTGCCGGATGGGGTCGGCCCCCTCCAGCGTCAGCCGGGCATGGGCGAGCGCCGTGCCCAGGTTGTTGCCCGGCGTGCCCCAGGCCGCCAGCGAGCGGAGATTGGCGTGCTGGCGCAACGTGGCGAGGTCGGTCCACAACCGGGAGTTGCCCAGGTTCACCTGCGCCACGTCAGCCACCGCGACCGGGCCGCGCCGCAGAAGGGCGCTGACCCGCACCGCCGCCTGCCGCGCGTCTCCGCCGTTGTACACGAACAGCGTCAGGTCGGCGGCACCCGAGTCCACCACCCGGAAGCCGCTGGCCCGCGCGTGATTGACGGCGCTCCCGGTGAGGGGAATGCCCTCGTACCGGATGACTCCCTGCGCCTTCACCGGGTCGCTGTACTCCACCCGCACCGTCTTCTCGGCGGGAGCAAGCGCCCGGGCGGCCAGCATCGCCAGCACCTCGTCGGCGCCGGGGTAGACGCGCACGTTGGCGGGGGCATCCTTTGCCAACTCGGCTCCCTCGGCCGGGGCGGGGCTGCCGGGCAGGGCGTCGTCCCAGGTCACGTGCAACTCCCTGAACACGCCGTCCCGCGCCCAGCCGATCATCCCGCGCACCACCGCCAGGTTGCGTTCCCGGTTCGTCGCGTCCGGCTCGCGCGGCAGGGTGATGAAGGCATAGACGGGCTGCTCCGTCCGGGCCTGCCAGTCACGCACGGGCTGGAGGCGACTCAAGGCTTCCTCCACGCTCAGCGGGCTCGTCCGCGACTGCACCAGCCCGCCGTAGGCAAAGGCGTCGAGCGCCACGACGAGCGGCCCGTCGGTTGGCTGGGCGTTCAACCAGGCTGCCAGCGCCGCCGGGTCCGCCCCGCGCTGGGCATTTCCCAGGAGGCCAGCGCCGGGCACCTGCACCGCCTTCCCGCCGACGCCCGCGATCAGGGCGGGCAGCACCCGGGTCGCCGGGCGCGAATCCAGGGGCACGAGGGTTTGCGCGCCCGCGCAGGCGGCGAGCAGCAGGGCGGGGAGGAGGGCAGCGCGGCGCATCACTCCGGCAGGGTAGAGGCGGGACGTGAGGGCCGGGCGAGCAAGGGGGCAACGGAGGGGGTTTCCGGGCCAGGAAAGCTGCTGGAGGGTCAGCCGCTCTGGGACGTTGTTATGCTCCTCTCTTCTGAGGAGAGAAGTCGGGACTGATGCAGCCTGGCCGAAGACGCTCGATACGGAATAGGAAGTGGGGTGGGAGAAGTTTCTGCCTTCCACACGAGGACGAGCGGCGCTCGTCACCCCCCTCCGCCAGCGGCTCTGCGAGTCCCAGCCTCCCCCGCAGGGGGGAGGAGCAAGAAGAGCAGGGCTGAGACGGAATTCTCCCTCTTGCACCTCCAACGTATATGGGCGGTCAGTGGGTGGCCTCCCCAGCGCCCCAACCCTCCACTGCCCCCTCACTCCCCCAGATACCGCCGGAGCTCGTCCAGGCTGTGCCCCGTCCCGATCACCACCAGCTTGTCGTGCGGGCGCACCTCATCCTCGGCGCGGGGGGTGACCTCCACCTTCCCGGCCCGGCTGACGGCGATCACCTGCACCCCGAAGCGCCCCGTCAGGTTCAGGTCGCGCAGGGTGCCCCGCAGCCGCTCGTTCGCCTCGATCTCGACGATGGCGTAGTCTCCGCCCAGGTCGAGCGTGTCCACGATGTTCGGCGTGGCGATCTGCCGCGCGAGCCGCACGCCCATGTCGTGCTCGGGCCGGATCACCAGGTCGGCGCCGATTCGCTCCAGCACGCGCCGCGCCATCTCGTCGATGGCCTTGGTGACCACGTACGGCGCGCCCAGGCTCTTGGCGTTCATGGTGGCGAGGATGTTCGCCTGCACGTCCGTGCCGATGGCGACGACGACCACGTCGAAGTCGGCGGCGCCGATACTCCGCAGTGCCCGCTCGTCGCTGGCGTCCGCGACGGCGGCGTGGGTGACGAGGTTCATTACCCGCTCGACATTCTCCTCGTTCTGGTCGATGGCGACGACCTCATGGCCCATCTCGTACAGGGTGGTGGCGACGGCGGTGCCGAAGCGGCCCAGGCCGATCACCAGGCATTGCTTGGTCTTCATTCAGGCGGTCCTCATTCCGAAGGGCAGGGTAGCGCGGGGGAGAGTGGTCAGCGGTCCGCCCTCAACGGCAGGCTGAAAACTGACGACAGATACGAATTCTGTTGAACAGTTCCAACCGCTGTTCAACCCGGGTGGGGGCGGGCAGGAAAAGGATGGTGGCCGGGAAAGGAGGGGTCAAATGGGCGCTTTCCCGATTCGGTAACGGCCTGGGACGCAACCGTACGACTCCCGAACGCTCCCCCCATCACCCCACCAGAATGTTCCGCTCCGGCGGGTACTTCACGCTCCGGCTCTGCTGGCTTCGCAGACTGAAGGCGACCGCAAAGGTGACGGGGCCGATGCGCCCCAGGTACATCAGCACGGTCAGGATGACCAGGCCGGGATCGTTGACCAGGGGAGTAATGTTCAGGCTGAGGCCGACGGTGGCCGCCGCACTGACCGTCTCGAACAGCAGGTGCGTGAAGCCGAGTTTGGGGTTGGTGGCGAGCAGCGCGAAGAAGGATGAGGCCACGAGCAGGGCGTACAGGGTAGTAACGGTCCCGGCCCGCACCACGTTCTCCGGCTCCACCCGCCGCCCGAAGGCGATCAGCTCACCCCGACCGCGCACCATGTTCCACGCGCTGCCAACCAGGATGGCGAAGGTGCTGGTCTTGATGCCGCCGCCCGTCGAGCCGCTGTTGGCGCCGATGAACATCAGGGCGATCAGCAGGAAGAGGCTGGCACTCGTCATCCCGTTGATGTCCACCGTGGCGAGGCCCGCCGAGCGCGGCGTGACGCCCTGGAAGAAGGCGGCGAGCAGTTTGCCGGGTGCGCGCAGCGTCCCCAGCGTCGCGGGATTGTCCCATTCCAGTGCCAGGATCAGCGCCGCGCCGATCAGGAGCAGCAGCCCGGTGGTCAGCAGCGTGAGCTTGCTGTAGACGGTCAGGCGATGGCGGCGGGGGCCGAGGAAGTGCAGCAGCACGTTCAGTTGCACCAGGAAACCCAGGCCGCCCAGGATGATCAGTCCGCACAGCGTCAGGCTGACCAGCGGGTCCTGCGCGTACTGCCCCATCCCGCCGGGCACCACGCTGAACCCCGCGTTGTTGTACGCGCTGATGGAATGAAAGACGGCCTGATACAGGCCCTCCCCCAGCCCGAACTGTGGCACGAAGCGCAGGGCGAGCAACGCCGCCCCGGCGCCCTCGGCGACGAGGGTGTACAGGAAGATGATGCGGATCAGCGGCAGCACGCCGCCCACGTCGAGCGCGCTCACCTGCTGCGCCAGATGCTGCCGCTCGGTGAAGTTGACCCGCCGCCCGCTCAGGAAGGCGAACAGCGTCCCAAAGGTCAGGATGCCCAGCCCGCCCACCTGTGCCAGCAAGATGATCAGCACCTGCCCGAAGCGGGTGAAGGCCTCCCCGGTATCCGCCACGACCAGGCCAGTGATGCAGATGGCGCTGGTGGCGGTAAACAGACGGTCGATGCTCCCCAGCCCCGCGCCGGGCACGGTCACGCCGGGCAGGTGCAGCAGCGCCGTTGCCAGCCCGATGCCCAGCAGGTACACCAGCGCGATCAGTTGCGGCGGCTGGAGCCGGGCCGCCAGGCCGCGCCGTGGCCGGGCGAGTGGGGGAGGCGTGGGCGGCATGGTTTACCCTATCAGGATGTCCTTTTCGGCGGGGTAGCGCACCGGGTCACCCTGCCCGCGGGAATTAAAGGCCACGGCGAAGGTGAGCGGCCCGATGCGCCCCAGGTACATCAGCAGGATCAGCACGAGCTGCTGGTCGGTGTTCAGCAGGGGCGTGGCGTTCATGCTGAGGCCCACCGTGGCAAAGGCGCTCACCGCCTCGAAGAAGAGCTGCGCGAAGGAGATGTCGTTGCGGCTGTTCGTCACCAGCAGCAGGATAAACATGGTGTTCACCAGGCCGATGCTCAGCAGGCCCACCACCATCGCCCGCAGCACCGTCTCCTGATCTATCCGCCGGGCGAACAGCGTCGTGTCGCGGTGGCCCCGCACCATGCTCCAGGCCGAGGCCATCATCACGTAGAAGGTGCTCGTCTTGATCCCGCCGCCCGTCGAGCCGGGATTCGCCCCGATGAACATCAGGATGATGGTGATGAAGATGGTGCCCAGGCGCATCGCGCCGTAGTCCTGGGTGTTGAAGCCCGCCGTGCGCGGGACCACCCCTTGGAAGAAGCTCGCCAGCAGCTTGTCCCCGAAAGGAAGCGGCGCCAGTGTCCTCGGGTTGCTCCACTCCAGCCCCAGGTACATGAGCGTCCCGATCACCAGGAGCGCGACCATCATGGTGAGCACCAGCTTGGAGTGAACGAGCATCCGGCTGCGGCGGGGATTCAGCAGGTGCGCGACCACGTTGAGCTGCACCAGAAAGCCCATGCCGCCCAGGATGATCAGGAAGGCGATCACCAGGCTGACCAGAGGGTCTCCCACGAAGCGCACGAGGTTGTCGCTGTACAGCGCAAACCCCGCGTTGTTGAAGGCGCTGACCGAGTGGAAGACCGCGTAGAAGAGCCCCCTCCCCCACCCCTCCAGCGGCACGAAGCGGAAGGCGAGGAGAACCGCACCCACGAATTCGATGACAAAGGTGTACAGGAAGATGTTGCGGATCAGGGGGACCACGTCGCCCGCGCTGAAGGCGCTCACCTGCTGGGCCAGCCGGATGCGCTCGCTGTAGTTCACCCGCCGCCGGGTGACGAGCGCGAAGACCGTGCCGAAGGTGATGATCCCCAGCCCCCCCACCTGGACGAGCAGCATGATGATGACCTGGCCCAGCCGGTTGAAGTCGCGGCTGGGGTCGATCACGTTCAACCCGGTCACGCACAGGGCGCTCGTCGCTGTAAACAGCGCTTGCAGGAAATTCACGGAGCGGCCCTCGCCGTGGGCGACGGGCAGCCACAGCAGCCCCGCGCCCAGCAGGATGCCCAGGGCGAACGTCAGGGCGATCAGTTGCGGCGGGCTGACCCGCGACAGCAGGGGTTTACGCACGCGCGGGGCTTCGGAGCCGAGCGGGCGCGGGCCGGACACCGGGGGAAGGGGGGGGCGGGTCATAGGAAACGCGCGATTCTATCACCGCCCCCCATTCGGCGGCCCGCCGCTATACTGCCCTGCTATGCCCCGCCCCAGAACCGCGCCCTCCACCCCCAGAAAGTCCCAGGGCGACCACCGCGCCCGCCAGCCCGCCCATGAGTACGTGCTGGAGGCGCTGCCCGGTCTGGAGGCAGTTGCCGAGGGGGAACTGCGGATGGTGCCGCTGGCGCGCGACCTCCGGGGCCTGCGCTTCTGGTATCCCGGCGAGCCCGGGCGCCTGACCCGGCTGCGGGGAGCAGTCGCCGTCTACCGGGTGAGGGCCTGGGACGTGCCCCGCCCGCGCGGCCTGCTGGGGCATCAGCAGCTCGGCGAGCTGACGGCATTCCTGGAAGAGGTGGTGCGCTTCGGGGGCCACCGCTCCTTCCGGCTGGCGGCGGCGGGCCGCGAGTCGAGCGTGATGACGCGGATCGCGGAGGAACTCCAGACCGCCCTGAACCTTCCCCATGACCCCGAGGAGGGCGAACTCCTGGTCCGGCTGCGCCCGCAGGAGGACGGCCCCGGCTGGGAGGTCCTCGCGCGCCTCACGCCCCGGCCCCTCTCGGCGCGCCCGTGGCGGGTGTGCAACATGGGCGGCGGCCTGAACGCCACCATCGCCTATGCCCTGCACAAGCTCGCCGGTCAGCGCGACGAGGACCGCATCTTCAACCCGATGAGCGGCAGCGGCACCCTCCTCGTCGAGCGGGCGCTGCTGGGTCCCTACGACGCGATGGTGGGGGTGGACACAAGCCCTCAGGCCGTCGAGTGCGCCCGGGCCAACCTGCGGGCGGCGGGGCGCGAGGTGGAGGTCGCCCAGGTGGACGCCCTGGAGACCGGCCTGCCCCCCCGCTCCTTTGACCTGATCGTCTCCGACCTGCCGTGGGGGGACGCGGTGGGTACTCACGGGGGCAACGCGGCCTTGTACCCCGCCTTCCTGACGGAGATGCACCGATTGTGCAGCCGTCAGGGCCGCCTGGTCGTCCTGACACACGAGATCAAACTGTTCGAGCGCCTCCTGCGCGAGCAGGACCGCTGGCACGCCCGCGAACTGTTCCAGGTGTACAGCGGCGGCCACCATCCCAGGGCGTACCTGCTGGGCAAGCGGTAGGAGCGTCCTTGCTCGCCGTCCTGCTCGTCCTGCTCACCGTGGCGCTGGTGATCTGGCGACCCCTGGGGCTGGGTCCGGCGCGGGCGGCGACCCTGGGCGCGGCCCTCACGCTGCTGACGGGCGCCGTCCACCCCTCCGAGTTACCCGCGCTGTGGGGGGCGACCTGGAACGCGACGCTGACGCTGGTCGGCCTGATCACCCTCAGCCTGCTGCTCGACGCGGCGGGCTTTTTCCGCTGGGCCGCGCTGCATGTCGCCCGCTGGGGGGGCGGGAGCGGGCGGCGGCTCCTCATCCTGCTGGTGGTCTTCAGCGCCGGGGTGACCGCCGTCTTCGCCAACGACGGCGGCGTGCTGATCCTCACGCCCATCGTGCTGGAACTCGCGGGGCTGCTCTCGCTCCCCCGGCCGGCGACGCTCGCCTTCGCGCTGGCGGTGGGCTTCGTGGTGGACGCGGCCAGCCTGCCCCTGACGATCAGCAACCTCACGAACATCATTGCCGCGGACGCCTTCCGGCTGGGCTTCGGCGAGTACGCGCGGGTGATGGTGCCGGTGGACCTGGCGGTGGTGCTCACGTGCCTGGCCGTGCTGCTCGCCGTCTATGGGCGCACGTTGCCCCGGCGTTACGATCCGGCGGCCCTGCCGGACCCGGCGAGTGCCGTGCTCTCCTGGGGCGTGTTCCGGGCGGGTTGGGCGGTGACCCCGCTGCTGCTGGTGGGAGCATTTCTCGCCGAGGAGTTGCGCGTGCCCCTGTCGGCGGTGGTGGGATTGGCGGCGGGCGCAGTGTGGCTTGTCGCGGCGCGGAGCGGGAACGTCCGCAGCCGCGCGGTGCTGCGCTCGGCGCCCTGGAACGTGGTGCTGTTCAGCCTCGCCATGTACACCGTCGTCTCCGGCCTGCGGGACGCGGGGATCACGGGGACCTATGGGGCTTGGCTGGCGGCGCGGGCGGAGGGGGGAACGCTCCCCGGCGTGCTGGCGTCGGGGCTGAGCGTGGCGGGCCTGAGCGCGGGCCTGAACAACCTCCCCGCCCTGCTGACCGCCCTCCTGGGCCTGCGCGAGAGCGGCGTGACGGGCGCCGCGCGGGACGCCCTGCTGTTCGGTGCAGTCGTGGGCGCGGACATCGGCCCGAAGCTCACACCCATCGGCAGCCTCGCCACGCTGCTGTGGTTGCATGTGCTGCGCGGGCGCGGCCTGCACGTGACCTGGGGCGAGTACCTTCGCGCCGGGCTGGTCCTCACGCCACCCGTGCTGCTGGCGGGCCTGCTGGCCCTGTGGCTCGTGCTGGGCCGTTAGGGTGACGGCTCCGGCACAGTGGGCCATGCGTGTCCTCCGCACGGTGCCCAACGTCCCGAGCCGCGACCTTTCCCAGAGCCGCCGCTTCTACGGCGAGACGCTCGGCTACTGCGTCGTGATGGACCTCGGCTGGATCGTGACGTTCGCCTCGCCCACTGATCCGGCCGCCCAGGTCAGCGTGATCTCCCGCGAGCCCTCCGGCCTCCACCCGAATGTCAGCGTGGAGGTGGACGACGTGGACGCCGCCCACGCCGAGATGCGGCGGCAGGGCGTCGAGGTGGTCTATCCCCTGCGGGACGAGCCCTGGGGCGTTCGGCGCTTCTTCGTGCGCGACCCGGGCGGCACGGTGGTCAACGTGGTGATGCACCGCTGACTGGGGCCGTCTTCACGTCTCCCGCTCGTCCCGCACGAGGGTCACGTACAGCGCCTCCACCTTAGCCCGCGCCCAGGGTGTTTTCCGCAGGAACTTGAGGCTGGAAGGCACACTGGGCTCATGCTGAAAGCAGCGGATGGGTATGCGCCGCGCCAGGCCCTCCCAGCCGTAGCGGTCAGCCAGCCGCACCACGATCTGTTCCAGGGTGACGCCGTGCAGGGGGTCGGGATGTCGGGAGGCGGGGTCAGGCACGGGGCCATGATGCCGCATTCCCGCCCTTATCCTCAGGCATGGGGCCGGAACTGGACTTGATCGTGCGCGGGGGAACGCTTGTCACGGCGCGGGGAGTGGGGCGGGCGGACATAGGTGTGGCCGGGGGACAGGTCGTGGAGGTCGCGCCCGAGATCACCCAGGGCGCCCGGGGGGAGCTGGACGCCCGGGGCCTGCACGTCTTTCCCGGCGTAATCGACGCCCACGTGCATTTCAACGAGCCCGGCCGCACCGACTGGGAGGGCCTGGCGACGGGCAGCCGGGCGCTCGCGGCGGGTGGGGGCACCCTCTTCGTCGACATGCCCCTGAACAGCACGCCGCCCACGGTGACCCGCGCGGCGTTCGAGGAGAAACGCGCGCTGGCCGAAGCAAAGTCGGTGACCGATTTCGCGCTGTGGGGCGGGCTGGTGCCGGGGATGGTGGACCACCTCCCCGACCTGGCCCAGGCCGGGGCCGTGGGCTTCAAGGCCTTTATGAGCCACTCGGGCATCGCCGACTTCAGCTCGGTGGACGACGGGACCCTGGAGGCGGGCCTGCGCGCGGCGGCAGCCCTCGACCTGCCCGTGGCCGTCCACGCCGAGTCGGACGAGCTGACGGCCCGGCTCGCGGCGGCATTGCGCTCCGCCGGGCGAACCGACATCCGCGCCTATCTGGACAGCCGCCCGGTCGCGGCGGAGGTCGAGGCCATCACCCGGGCCTGCGCCCTCGCGCATGGGGCGGGCGCCCGGCTCCACATCGTTCACGTCAGCAGCGGGGCGGGCGTGGCCGAGGCGGTGGCCTGGCGGGCGCGGGGCACCCGGGTCACCGTGGAGACCTGCCCTCACTACCTCACCTTCACCGAGGAGGATGTGGAGCGCGTCGGGGCCACACTGAAATGCGCGCCGCCGCTACGTGCCGGGGCAGACCTGGGGGCGCTGTGGACCGCGCTGCGGGAGGGCCGGGTGGACACCGTCGGCTCCGACCACTCGCCCAGCCCGGCGGACCTCAAGGACCGGGCGGACTTCTTCGAGGTCTGGGGCGGCATCGCGGGTGTGCAGAGTACTCTGGCCGCGCTGCTCACGGGGGCCGAGGTGCATGACCTCCCCCTCCCGCGTGTGGCGGAGGTGCTGGGGACCGCCCCCGCCCGCGTACTGCACCTCCCCGGGAAGGGCGACCTCGCGCCCGGGTTCGACGCGGACCTGACGCTGGTGGACCCGGGCCGCTCTCCCCTCCTCACGCGGGAAAACCTGTATGACCGCCACAAACTTAGCCCCTACGCGGGTCGAGTCTGGCGGGGCGAGATTCGCCGCACCCTGGTCCGCGGCCGCACGGTGTGGGACGGGCAGGGCTTCGCCGAACCCGGCCTCGGGCGACTGGCGCGGCCCGGGCCCGCTCTCCCGAAAACCACCGTCTGACGGAGGATGGCCCAACCGCCACCCGCGCGGCAATGCGACCCGGCAAGTCTGGGGCGAACTTCACGGGGAAAGAGACGGCCCTCCCCACCACCTGTGCGAACATGCCGGGGTGAATCCGCTCCTCCTTCGCTCGCTGGTCGTGACGGGCCTGCTGATCGCCGCCCTGAACGTGGTCTTCGCCGGGGTGGAATACGGCTTCGGGCGATTGCCCCTGTGGTTCTGGCTGACGCAGCTCCTCCTGATCCCCGCCATGCTGGTGCCCGCCCGCATGTTCCCGGAGGCGGCGGCCACCCGGGCCTACCCCCGCCGCGCCGGGCTCTACGCGCTGGGCTGGCTGGCCCCCTATGCCGTCTACAAGTTCACGGGCGACGCGCTGCGGCCAGATTTCAACGCGAACGCCTCCCTCTTCGCGGTGGTGCTGACCTGCCTGCTGTTCGGCCTGATCTTCGCCGCCCTGCGCCGCCCCCGGTGAGGAGGACAGGATGAGACTCGCCATCTTCGGGGACGTTCACGGCAACCGCTTCGCGCTGGAGGCCGTGTTGGAGGACATCCGCCAGACTGCACCGGACGGGGTGCTCAATTTGGGAGACAGCGTCTGGGGTGCCGCCGACCCGGAGGGGGCCTGGGCGCTCCAGGCCGAGCGAGCCCCGGTGACCGTTCGCGGCAATACCGACGAGCGGGTGGCGGGGATGCGGCCGGGCAAGGAGAGGATGCGGTCGTGGCTGCTCGCCCAGCTCCCGGCGGGCGTGCCCGGAGCGCTCGCCGCGCTGCCCATTTTCGTGGACACGGCGGACGGGGAGGTGCGTGTGACCCACGGCAGCCCCCGCAGCCCCTGGGAGGACCTGCTGCTCACCGGGGAGGGAGAACACACCCGGCCCGCGCACTTTGGGGAACTACGGGAGAGGCTAGGCGACTTCACCTATGAGGCCGGTGGCCGCATGTGCGTCGTCGGGCACACCCACCACGAGATGCTGGCCGTGGTGAACGGGGTAACGGTCGTGAACGCCGGGCCAGTCAGCCGCCAGAAGGACGGCCTGCCGCTTGCCCGCTGGGTGCTCCTGACCCGCCGGAACGGGAACTGGGCCGCCGAGTTCCGCCGCACCGCGTACGACGTAGAGGCTGCGGCGTCCTGGGCACGGGCAAACGCCCCAGGCAACATGGGCGAGGACGAGGCGCAGTGGCTTCTGGAAGGACGGGCACCCTGAGCGGCCATGAGGCCCGCTGCGCGTTCTCTTCGTCGGCACCCAGAACAGACGGCGGAGATTATCTTTCAGGAATAGCCGGAGTGGTAGGTCGCGTTCAGGGGTGCGGCGCATGCTGAGGGCAGGCGTTGCCTGCCACCCCCCACCCAGCCTCCCCCACAAGGGGGGAGGAGCGAAAAGCGCCAAAGCTCCTGCTTTTGAAAACCGTCTCTTGTGAATGGCCGATCCCTGCACGTGACTTGCTCTCGCACGGCCTTCACCCCGCCTTGCTCGCGCAGCGAGACGGTGGCCCGCGACTTGGCACACAGCAAGATCAAACCTTACGGGCGGAGGAAGGCGACCACGGGCCCGACGGGCGAGCCCCTAGCCGAGCGCAGCAGAAAACTCCCCCCTGCCCCCGGTGGGGGCAGGGGGGGTGGGGCAAACCGTATCAAGATGCTTGGCCCCCTCCGTCTTGACCCCGACACCGCTCTATGGCTTGCCCGTGGCAGAGACCCGGTTAAACTCCAGCCTCGTCCCACCCGCCGCAAGGGTCAGGCCCTCGGGCGTCACAGTCAGGGTGGGCCGGTTCCTCAGCACACCCGGAAAGTTCACCTCGCCCGCCGAGTTGGGACAGGCCATCCGCGTACTGACGAGGGGACCGGTCAGGACCAGGTGCCCATCCTCCAGGCGGTACCCCCCGCCAAAGCTGTTGCACCCGTCATTCCCACCGATACGGCCGCCCTCCAACGTCAGCGTGATCGGACGGGAAGTGCGCGGAGCAGGTTGGCCGTCCACTGCGGCGAGCGCATAGCTGCCGTCGGCGCCTGAGGTCTGGGACCGGGCCACCCCCACCCCACCTTCGATCAGTCCCGCGCCGCCCTGCACTCCACCCCGCCGGAACACCAGCGTCTGCCTATCGGCGCTCGTCAGGGTCAGCGTCACGGCCTGCCGGGAGGCGGTGAGCGGCCTCCCCAGGAATGCGAGGAACGCCGTCTCCTGTGCATTTACCTCGGGCGAGCAGGCCATCCGGGTGGAAGCGAGCGGGCCGAGAGTCAGCGCTTTTCCCTCCAGCTGGAAGGAACCAGTCAGGCGATTACACCCCCCCGTACCGCTCACCCGGTCCCCCGCGAAGGTCAGGCTGGGCACCCCGCCCGGAACCACCCGCAGGGCCGTGCCGCCGATCAGGGTCCAGGTGCCGTCCAGGTTCACGCTCGCCTCCGGCTGTTGGGGAGAAGAGGTCTGTTCCGCCGTGAACACCAGCCGGTCACGGCTCCCGGCGAAGAGGGTGAGAGCGCCGCCGCCGAGCTGGAAGCGGGTCACCCGGCCCATCAGGTTGAGGAAGCGCTCCTCTAACCCGTCCAGACGGTCGGGGCAGGCGCGGCGTGTGGTAGCGAGCGGCCCGAAGCGCAACACCCCGCCCCGCGCGACGTAACTTGCCCGGTACGTGTTGCAGCCCGTACTTCCCGAGGCCGTGTTGCCGTCCAGGCGCAGGGCGGGACGTGGCGCGGCCGAACCGGGCGCGACGGGGTTTCCCGCCTCCGTCAGCTTAGTCAATGTCCAGGTTGTCCCCATGAGGGTGGGGGACTGGGCCGCCGCCCCCCCGGCGAGGGCGAGGGCGGTCAGCACGGCCAGGGGAGGAAGGCTCCGCATACGCCTCCGTTGTACGGGCCGGGCCTGACGGGGAGCTGAGCGGGGCTGACGGCCTTCTCAGCCGCGCGGACCGACCTCATACACGGCGCGCCAGGGCTTGTAGGTCGTGCTGACCTTGTCGGTGCGGACGCCGCCGGCATCCTTGATCGTGCGGGTGATGTAGAGGTCGTAGCCGTCCTGCGCCCAGTCCACCTGCCGCACCGCCCCGGCACGGAGGCCCGGGTTCACCACATACTCGGCGGGCGGGTGCGGCGTGCGCGAGAGGATCACGGCGGGGCTGACGGTGACGCGGCGAGCGGGCTTGACGCCCCAGACCTCAACCTTGAGGGTGCTGCGGGCGTCGTTGTTGACCGTCTTGATCAGGATGGGCGCCCCGGTGTCGTTCTTCATCTTCAGGTCCAGGCCGGGGTCGTACACCGCGGCCTCGAAGCCGACCTGCGGCTCGTAGTAGCCCACCCGGTAGGAGTGCTGGTTGCGCTCGACGACCGGGAGCCCCGCCTGGTACAGCGCCCGGAAGGTGGTCGTGGATACCTGGCACACGCCGCCGCCAAGTCCGTCCACTGTGCGCCCGCCGCTGATGATCAGGCCGCCGACAAAGCCGTTGTCCGGGGTGATCCCGCCCAGCGCCCCCAGGAAGCTGAAGGTCTCGCCCGCGGGCACGACCATGCCGCTGATCTTGGCGGCGGCGTTCGCCACGTTCGTGCGCCGCTCGGGGCTGCTGTGGTAATAGGTGCTCGTGCCGGTGGTGATAAGTTCCAGTTTGTTGGGGTCGGGGAGCGCTGCCACCGTCAGGGCGGGCTGGCTAACCTTGGCCGGAAAGACGACCGTATCGGCGGCGGGATTGAACACCGCCTTGCGGAACGCGGCGAAGGCCGCCGCCCGGTCGGTCACGCGCCCGGCCTGTTCCTTCACCCGCACGAACTTGCCCCCCTGAACGGCGTAGCGGGCATTGCGCGCGGGCCGGTCCACGGCGGCGGTCAGCTTCTGGAACGCGGTCTGGAGGGTCTTGTCGTCGGGCACGATCCCCTCCGGACGTACCCAGTACAGGTTGGCGACCTGGAGGGGCGTGAGGGTCCCGGTGCGCCCGGTGCCCGCGAGCTTCACCGTCAGGGGCCGCATCAGCCGGTTGCCCTGCTCGACCTGGGGCCGGAGGGATTCAGCGGTGCGGGCGGGTCGCCACTCAGTCACGGGTACGGTCAGGGTGGTCAGGGCCGGATTCGCGGCGAATGCATTGGCGGCGGCGGCAGCGTTGGGGCGGCGGCCGGGGGAGTCCGGGCGGACGGTGTACGCCTTGAGGGTCTTGTCGAAGACGACGGCCGCATCCCGGGGCTCGGCCTGCACGTCCCGGGTCAGGGTCTTCAGGGCGGTGAGCGTCGTGCCCACATTCACCCGCTCAACCAGGGGAAGGTCCCGCTCCTCGGCCCAGCCAAGCAGACCCTCGGCGCGCTGGAGCAGAGTACGCTCGGCAGTCGCGCGCACGGCCGCGTTCACGCTCGCCTCCGGGTCGGCGTGCCAGCCCAGCGTGTCGGCGGGGGCGGTCCACGACTGCCCGCCCGCCACGACCGTCACCGGGCGGGGGGCCGGGGCGTGACCCGTGACGGCGGCCAGGGCCTCCCCCCGAGTCAGGCCGCCCACGTTCACCCCCGCCACCCGCAGACCGGGGGCGAGGCGCCCGTTGTCCTGGGCGGCGACCCCCACCGCAAGAGCGCCGCCCAGAAGCACGGCGGCCGACAGACCAATTCCCCAGACCTTCATCCCCCCGAGTCTAGAGAACGCGGGGGGACGGTGGGTGAAGGCAGGGCACAGTTGAGCCAGGGGACTACGGGGACCTACCGCCGCTCGGCACCCAGGCCCAGGTTCTCCACGACGGCCTCGGCGAGTTGCTTCTGGGTGTCCTGCACCTCCACGGCGACGCGCTCGCCGCTCTCCAGGTCCATCACGAAGTGGTCGCCGTCCAGCCGCACCCGCGAGAGGATCTGCTCGTCGCCCTCCGGGCGGGTGGTCGCGCGCAGCTCCACGTAGCGGCTCATGGGCGTGCGGATCACCTTGGGGGCCAGCACCTCCTCGACCTGGAAGATGCCGCCGGAGTTGTTCATGGTCACGTTGATGAGGACGGGCCGGTCGCGCCCGCGCTCGATCACCACTTGGTCCACCGCGAGCGCGCTGATGGAGTGAATGTCGACGCTGCCCAGCGCGAAGGCCTTGCGCCCCCGCCCCTTGGTGATGTCCGTGCCGTCCGCGACCGCCGTGATGCCGCCCTCCAGCGTGAGCGGCGGGGGGTTGAGGTCGTGGGAGTCGATGGCCCCCAGGATGAAGGCCCGGACCTTGGTGCGCTTGAAGGGGTCGGGGTAGATCGGCCCCATGATCCGGTCGAGGATGGGCAGCGCCAGCGTGACCCCGTGCCCCTCATGCCCCACCCGGTGAATCTGGTTGCCGATGTCGTGCAGCATGGTGCCCAGGATCACGGCCAGGAATACGTCGTCGGCGTCGCCCACGCCGCTCTCCATGATGTCGGGGCGCACCCCGGCCTCCAGCAGCAGCTCGGTGATCGCCATGCTCGCCGCGCCCGTGATGAAGGCGTGGACGCGGCCGTGGTCGTTGTACCCGAGCTTCCGCATGGTCACGTAGTTCGCCATGTCCCAATGCGCCAGCGCCTCGGGGTCCCCGCGCAGCGCCTCGTACGCGGCCCGCGCCCGGGGGTAGTCGGCGAGATCCATGTGGATGGCCCGGTGCGCCTCCTCGATCAGCTTGGCGCGCGGCGTGGTGAACTCCACCACCCGGCGGGAGGCGGGGGCCACGCCAGGCACGTCCACCGGCTCCGCCTCGGGACGGCGGCCCTCCACGTCCTGCACGTTGCCGTCGGCGACACTCAGGGTGAACTTGGGTTCCTCGGCCATGCCCGTCATCTCCTCCCCGCGCCCCTGCTCACTCACCCTGGAACTCCGGGCGGCGCTTGGCAAGGAAGGCCGCGGTCCCCTCGCGGAAATCCTTCGTCGCCACCGTCAGGCCGAAGAGGTCCGCCTCGACCTCCAGCCCGGCCTCCAGCGTGGTGTCCAGGCCGCGTCGCACCGCCTCCTTCACCAGCGAGAGGGCGATGGGCGCGTTCCTCATCATCTGCTCGGCCACCTCGCGCGCCTTGGCGAGGGGGTCGTCGGCGACGTAATTGACCAGACCCATGCCGAGCGCCTCCTCGGCGGGCACCTGGCGGGCGGTGAGCATCAGGTCGAGCGCCCGGCCCGCCCCGATCAGCCGCGCGAGACGCTGGGTGCCCCCGAAGCCGGGAATCAGGCCCAGCGTGACCTCCGGCAGCCCGAGTTTGGTGCGCGGCGAGGCCACCCGCACGTCGCAGGCGAGCGCGAGTTCCAGGCCACCGCCGAGCGCGAAGCCGTTCACGGCGGCGATCACCGGAATCGGCAGGGTGGAGACAGTGTGCATCACGTCCTGCCCGGCGAGCGCGAGTTCGCGCCCGGCGTACACGTCCCCGAGCTGCGCCAGCTCGCTGATATCCGCCCCCGCGACAAAGGCCCGGTCCCCACCCCCGGTGATGATGAGCGCCCCGACCTCGGGGTTCTCGATCACGGCCTCCAGGGCCTGGGAAATCTCGCTCAGGGTGTCCGCGTTCAGGGCGTTCAGCGCCCCCGGGCGGTTGACGGTGAGCACCGCCAGGGGACCGTGCTGGTCGAGTTGCAGGTTGCGGAATTCGATCTCGTCGAGCATCGTCATGGGTTCAATCCTGACACGCGGCGGCGGGAGGAAGAGGGAGGCGGAACGCAGTAGCGGGGGGGTTCAGGCTCCTCCCCGTTCCCCGGCGAGCGTCACGATGGCGTCGAGCGCCACCCGGACCATCCGGTCCACGCCCCCCGCCAGCACATCGTCGGGAACGAGCTGGGGGTCGCCGATGTCGTTGCTACAGGTCGTCAGGCAGCCCGCCCGGATGCCATGCTGCACCGCGACCAGGAAGATTGCGCTCGCCTCCATCTCGAAGCCCAGCACCCCGCGCGAGGCCCACAGCCGGGCATGTTCGGGCGTGCTGGCGTAGAAGGCGTCCTCGGTCATGACCAGGCCGACGTGGTGAGCCACACCTGCGGCACGGGCGGCCTGAACCGCGGCCTCGACCACCTCGAAGCTCGCGGCGGGGGCGTAGGGGGCCCCGCCCAGCAGTTGCCGGGTCGTGCCGTCCCCCGGAACGGCGGCGGTGGCAATCACGAGGTCGGCGGGATGCACGTCCGGCGTGGCGCCCCCCAGCGTGCCGACGCGAATCAGGGTCCTGGCCCCCAGCCGGGCGAGTTCCTCCGTCACGATGGCGGCACTCGGGCAGCCCATCCCGGTCGTCTGCACGCTGACCCGTACCCCCCGGTACGTGCCCGTGAAGCCCAGCAACTGCCGGTGCTCGGTGTAGAGCGTGGCGCCCTCCAGGTACGTCCCGGCGATGTGCCGGGCCCGGTTGGGATCGCCGGGCAGCAGGACGTACTCGGCGACGTCTCCCGGCTGCGCGCGGACGTGAATCTGACTCATGGGGGCGAGTATAGAGGGGCCGTTTTCGCCGCTGGACGGGCACTTCAGGAGTGGCCCCTCACCTGGGCCCGGCGGATGAAGAAATCTTAAATCCATCCGTCCGCTCGTCCAAAGCCATACCGACCGCTTTCCACAGGGTATTTTCGGTGCGGTTCTTCACATAGCCACCGCTCATCACGGTCGCGCTTCTGAGCCCCCATGAGGGATTCCTCATGAAGAGGAAGGCTGAACCGTTCAAGAGGGTTCTCACCTGGGGCGAAAAAACAGCTTTATGGAGGGAATTAGGCCCACTCATAATCCGGGTAACTTCTTTCATTTTCCTCCTATTTTCAAGCAGAGGTCGTCAGGTTGGGGGAAAATCGGTTGGTCCTGCGAACGTTCTCGTGTTACGTTTCACAGGCCACTCACTTGGGCTGCCTACGGTATGCCCATGCACCGGGGGCGGCCCGCCGTACCCGTGCGAGACAAAGGAGAACCTATGCACAAGTCCCTGATGATCGCCTCAACCCTGGCCCTGAGCCTCGGCGTCGCCAGCGCGCAGACGTCCACCGACACCACGACTCAGACCACCCAGACCCCGGCGACCACCGCTCCGGCGCAGACCACGCCCGCGACTACGGCCCCCGCGACGACGAGCGCGGCGACCACGACCCAGGTCCCGACCTTCAGCGACGTGCCCGCCGGGCACTGGGCCAAGGACGCCGTGGACCTGATCACGCAGCGCGGCCTGATTCAGGGCTTCCCCGACGGTACCTTCCGCGGCAACCAGAACCTGACCCGCTACGAGGCCGCCCTGATCTTCTACCGTCTCCTTCAGGCGGGCACCCTGAGCAGCGGCAGCCTCAGCCAGAGCGATCTGGCGACGATCACGCGCGGCATGCAGGAGGTCAGCACCGAGCTGGCCGCCATCAGCACCCGCGTGACTGACCTGGAGCGCCTGAGCGCCGAGCAGCAGGCCCGCATCACCGCGCTGGAGACCCGCATCGCCGCCCTGGGTACCGGGACTGGCACGGCGACGGCGGGCACTGACACGGCGGCCCTGACCGCCCGCATCGACGCGCTGGAAGCTGCCGTCCGGAACATCCCCGCGGGTCCGGCCGGTCCCGCCGCCGACACCAGCGCGCTGGAGGCCCGCATCGCGGCCCTGGAGCAGCGTGCGGCCACCGGGACCACGACGACCGGCACGACGACGACAGGCACCACGACCACCGATACCACCACGGGCACGACCACGACGACCGACACCACGGCGACCGGGACGACCACCACGACCCCCGACACCGGCACCACCGTCGTGATCGGCGACACCACGCCCGCGACCGACGGAGCCACGCGCGGCAACCTGTTCGCCGGGGTGAGCGTCAGCGCGAGCAGCGGCACCTGCTTCATCCCCAACGCGGGCGGCCGCCAGGTGAACTTCTGCACCAGCTTCGGCGGCATGGTGGGCAGCACCCAGATCATCGGGCCGTTCGGCGCCCGCGTCTCGGCCGACTACAAGCCCGCCTTCAACGCGCTCTCGGCCGATGTGGCCGCCACCTACAACCTCAACACCGGCAGCAACATCCAGCCCTACGTCGGGGTGGGCCTGGGTCTGACGAGCAGCACCAGCCGCGCCACCGGCAACACCAACACGACCGACACCTTCGTGAAGGGCGTGATCGGCGCCGACTTCCAGATCACCAACTCCCTCGCCGCGTTCGCCGAGGTGGACGGCAAGTACTACCTCAGCAACAAGGGCGCGGGCGCCCTCCAGAACAGCACCGACCCGGCGGCCCGCGGCTTCGTGCCCGCGATCAAGGCCGGTCTGAAGTTCTACTTCTAAATCCAGTTCCGCTCCGGAAGGCCCCCTGGTGGGGCCATTTTTCTTTGGCAGACGCGCCTGGAGGGCGCTAGACTGCCCCCATGCGACTCGTGGGGTTCGTTCAGGTGGTGCTGCTGCTCGTACTGGGCGCGTACCTGCTGCTGGTCGCGCTGGAAAACCCGGTCCCGGTGAGGCTGCCCCTGCCGCTGGGGCGGGGCGAGCTGCTGCTTCCGGTGGGCACGGCGGTCGCGCTCTTCGCCGTTCTGGGCGCCCTGTACGCGGCGCTGCTGCTGCTGCCGCCGCTGTGGCAGGCCCGCTGGCGCCGCCGCCGGGAGGCCCGCGAGCGCGTGGCCCTCGAAAGCCGCCTGACCGCCACCCTCCAGGCCCGGCTGGGGAGCGTGTCCCCAGCGCCCGAACCCACCACTCCCCCGTCCCCGGTCAGCGCATGAGGCGGCCCCAGCCCGAGCTGCCCGACGCGCGCTGGCTCCTCGCCCCGCCCGCCAGTCGTGAGGCGCTGCTGAAGAGCATGCGGACGTGGCGCGTCTCGCCGCCGCTCGCCCAGGTGCTGCACGGGCGTGGCCTGACCCCGGCCCTCCTCGACCCGCCGCTGGTTCTCACGCCCAACCCGGCGCTGCGGGAGGCGGCGCGGCGGATCGTGGGGGCGATTCGGGCGGGAAAACGCATCCGCGTCCACGGCGACTATGACGCCGACGGGGTGACCGCCACGGCCATCCTGGTCCTGGGCTTGCGTGAGATCGGCGCGGACATTCACGGGTTCATCCCCCACCGGCTGAACGAGGGGTACGGCATCCACCCTGACCGGGTGGAGGAACACGCCGCCGCCTGCGACCTGCTCGTGACGGTGGACTGCGGGGTGACCAACCTGGAGGAGGTGCGGTCCCTCCTCGCCCGTGGCACGGAAGTGATCGTGACCGACCACCACGCGCCCGGCCCGGACTACCCGGACGGCCTGGTCGTTCACCCCCACCGGACGGCGGGCTACGACCCGGAGCTGCACAACCTCACTGGCGCGGGTGTCGCCTACCACCTGTTGTGGGCCGTGCGGGAGGAGCTGGGATTACCCGAGCCACGTGAGCTGGCCGCCCTGGCGACGGTGGGCACAGTCGCGGACGTCGCGCCGCTGATCGGCGAGAACCGGGCGCTCGTGCGGGCGGGGTTGGCGGCACTGGCGGAGTCCCCCCTTCCCGGAATTCAGGCCCTGCTGAGCGCCAAGCGGGTGGGGCGGCCCTCCGCGCGGGACGTGGCCTTTCTGCTCGCGCCGCTGGTGAACGCGGCCGGGCGGCTGGGCGAGGCCGACGTAGCGCTGCAACTCCTCACGACCGACAGCCTGCACGAGGCCCGCACCCTGGCGACTTACCTGGAGTCGCGCAACCAGGATCGCCGGGTGCTACAAGACCGCATGTTCGAGGAGGCGCTGGGGCTGGCCGACCCCTCCGACCCCGCCATCGTGGTGACCAAGGAGGGCTGGCACGCGGGCGTGATGGGTATCGTGGCGAGCAAGCTGGTCGAGACCTTTCACAAGCCGGTGTACATCGTCGCGCAGGGCAAGGGATCGGTCCGCAGCACCCCTGGCATCAGCGCTGTGGAGGGGTTGCGCTATAGCCACGACCTGCTCAAACGCTACGGCGGGCACCCGGGCGCGGCGGGCTTCGCGGTCGAGGAGGGCAACATCCCTGCCCTGCGCGAGCGGCTGCACGCCTATGTCCGGCAGTTTCCCCGCCCGGTGCCCGTGTGGCGCCTGGACGCGCCGCTCCCGACCCTGGGGGCCACCCCCGACCTCGTCACCCAGGCGGCGGACTTCGAGCCCTTCGGCACGGGGCACGCGCCGCCACTGTGGCACGTGCGCGAGCCGCTGACCGGGACACGGCTCGTCGGGAAACGCGGCGACAGCCTGCAATTCCAGGTCGGGAAGTTGCGCGGCATCAAGCACGGCGAACGGGACGCGGCGCCCGGCGAGCGGGACCTCGCGGCCCACCTGGTCAGCAGCGAGTGGCAGGGGCGCACCCGGTTGGAGCTGCACGGGCAGGCCCTGCGCGTCCCCGCCCGGCTGGGGCTGGACAGCCCGCTGGAAGGCGCCCCACCCCTGCCCCGCCTGGACCCCAGGGAGGCGATGAGCCACCTGCGCGCCGGGGCGAGTGCCTATGCCGACGGCCCGGTCGCCGCATACCTGGGCGATCAGGTGCCCGGCCTGACGCTGGTCTCCCCCGGCACCCCCCACCCCGGCGGCGAACTCATCCTGTATGCGCTGCCTCCCGAGGATGACCTGGCCCGCTGGCTGGCGCAGGGCCGGGTCGCCTTCGCCCTGGGGCCGAAAACGCTGGCGGAGCTGGAGGGCAGCCTCTCGCGCCACCACCTCAGCGCGCCGCCCCCCAACCCCCTGCAAGGGAGCCGCGAGGCCGGGCTGGAGGCCGCTGTGGACGCCTACCGCCGCTGGCAGTGGGCGCACCTGTACCGCATACTCGACGACGAGGGCTGGAACGCGGCGGTGCGGCACCTGCTGGGGCTGGAACACGCTCCTGCCGCGCAGCCATTGGAACTCGTGGCAGCCGACGACTGAGGGGAACGCCATTGAGAAGAGTGACCCGGCGTGCCCTCACGAGATTGTGAAGACCGCCACCCGACTGTTCTGACCTGGTTTCAGCGGGGGCGCCATCCTCTTTCCACCCCGGGTAGTGGCTGCTGGGAAGGGTTCTGTGGCAAGACCGTGGTCGGCGGCCCTGAGGTGGAAGCGGCGTCCTCTACCTCAGAATTCATGGCCGAAATCTCATTTACTTTCTATTAACGCCCCTGATGTCAGGCTTTGGTCAGGCATTCCCGCAACAACTCCCGCTCTCCCTCTGACCCTGCTGGTGCCTGGACAGGAGTCCCTGGGCAAGCTGCGTCTTGCCGTGACTCGAACATTCCGCGCTCGACAACCCTGCCCGGCCCGAAGTTCGACCCGGGCAGGAGTTGACCTACCCGAAGAGGGGGCACAGCATGTCCGCACCAGGTCAAGCCGAAGTGAGAAGTGTGGTTCCAGTCACCAGAAACGCCACCCACCCGTCCCCCGCAGGCGTTCAACCGTTTGCCCTGCCTCCTCGCCGGATCATCCGGCTCCTGACCTGGATCACAGCGGTTCTGGTCGTCATCAATGTGCTGACCCGGCTGGTGACGCTGCGCTTTCCGGACTTTGTAGGACGGGACTGGCTGACCATAATGTTCGGCCTGGGTGGTGAGGCCAATCTCCCGGCCACGTTCTCCGGCGGCCTGCTGCTGCTCAGCGGCCTCCTGCTGGGCGCCATCGCCTTGGAGAGGCGGCGATCGGGCGGGCCGTTCTCGCTGCACTGGAGCGTGCTGTCGGCCGCGTTTCTCTATCTCTCCCTCGACGAACTCGTCAGCATCCACGACAACATCAGTGCTCCCCTGAGTCGGCTGCATCACACGAGTGGCGCCCTTCTCTACCTATGGGTGGTGCCCTACGGGCTGGCGGCGCTGGCCTTGCTGCTGGGGTCCATCCGGTTTCTGCTCCACCTGCCCGCCCCGACCCGGCGCCTCTTTCTCCTGGCGGGCGCCGTCTACATCGGGGGCGCCCTAGGGATGGAACTCCTGGAGGCCGACTCCAACTCGCGCCACATCACGACCGGCGTGATTCCCGTGTGGAGCGTCATCATTGAGGAGACGATGGAGATGTGCGGCGTGGTGATCTTTATCTCCGCGCTTCTCTCGTACATCCAGAAGTTCCTGCCGGGCTTCGCCCTCCAGCTCAGCGTGCGGCCGGAGACCCGGGAGGCAGGGCGCGGGTAGACGCCGCAGGGGTGTTCGGGCGGCGGGGCGGGCTTCCCGCGCCCACCCCGCTTGTCCCTTGAACCGGGGTTCCCGGCTCAATCCTCCTCGCCGTCCCCCTCGTCCTCGTCTAGGTCCTCGTCGTAATCCTCTCCACCCTCGTCGTCCTCGCGCCAGTCGCGGACGAGGTTGGTGCGGCGCACGTCCTCGGCGTCGTGGGGGGCCGAAAGAGTGGCAGGGTCCCCCTCGCCCGCCAGGACGGCTTGCGCACGGGCGAGCATGGGCGGGTCGGCGGCGTCCACCCCGTAACGCTCGGCGAGGTAGGCGGCCACCCAGGCGCCGAAGTACCACAGGGCGAGTTGCGCGGCGTACCCGCCGACCTGGTCGGGGCTGACCCCTTCCGGGTAGGGGACGTGCAGCACCTCGTCCACCCGTGATTCCAGCACCTCGCGAGCCACGTCTAGCGCGGGGTCGGGGTCACCCAGCAGCAAGGCGACCTTGGCGTCCCCCTTCTCGTGCTGCGCCTCGAAGGCCCCGGTCGCCAGGATCAGGGGATCACCCAGGACGGGCACGGCGAGCGTCTTGCTGGCCCGCGCGAGGAGCGACTGCCAGGCGTGCGGGAGCGCGTCGGCCTCGGGCGCTGCGAGCAGAAGCGGCGTGCGGCCCCACAGCGTCCAGGCGAGGTCGCGGGCCGGGTTGCCCTCCTCCACGTGCGGGGCGCAGCGGTCGCGCAGGTTGGAGAGCAGGAGTTCGGCGTCCTCCGCCTGATCGGCATGCCCCGTGGCGTGCGCGAGGTACTGCGCAGAGTGGTAGGTCGTCACCACCCCGCCGGGCACGAGTACGTCCACGTCGTCGGGGCTGCCCCCGGTGCTCACCCGGCGCGCGGCGGCGCCCGACACCTCGGCGAGGTCGGCGTAGTCGCGGGCGGCGTCCCCCGCGTCGGCGCTCGACACGACGAATTGGGTGCCGCCCCGGGTCCGGGTGAAGGGCACGAGCGTGGCGGCGAGGTGGGCGGCGAGGGCCCCCTCCCCCACACCGATCAGGCCGTAGGGGCCGGGCTCAGGCTGGGTGGGTCCGGCGTAGCTGCCGGGCAGACGTTCCAGAAGGGAGAGGAGGTCCATGGCCCCGGTGTACCACATCTGTTTCGCCCGCCCCGCCATTTCACGGATACCGCCCGAATGCGGGGCGTGGCATGCTGCCCCCTATGGCCTACCGGGAGTTCCTTCCCGATCCCCACTTGCGGGACTGCGTGCGGCTGTACTGGCAGGTCGAGGAAAACCACGGGCCGGGCGAGGAGGAACACCGCTTCCTGCCCGAGCGCTCGGTGCGCCTGACCTTCTACGCGGGCGACTCCTGGCACGGCTCACCGGTCACGGGCGAGCTGGAGCGGATGCCCGCCGCGTCCCTCTTCGGCATGACCCTGGAGCCGCTGCGGGTCGTCTCGCGCGGCCCGACCCACGCGCTGGGGGTGGAGCTGTACCCCTGGGGCGCCCGGCAACTGTTCGGCTGGGCCATCGGGACAGCGTCGCTGGACCTGCTGCCCGGCTACGGCGGGGCTGCCCGCGAGATCTGCGCGCTGCTGACCCTGGGCGAGTGGGAGGCGGCGCGGGCGTGTCTGGAGGCCTGGCTGCTGGGGCTGCTGGCGGAACGGGCCCGCGAGGCGGGGGCGGGCGTGCGGGCCGCCGCCCAGCTCTACGGCTCGCTGGGCACCGCACGAATCGGGACGCTGGCCGAGGAACAGGGCCTCAGCCCCCGGCAACTGGAGCGCGCCTTCCGGGAGGAGGTGGGCGTGCCCGCCAAGACGCTCGCCCGACTGATCCGCTTCGAGGAGGTACACAATCGGCTGTGGCTCCGGCCGGACACACCGCTCGCCCCACTCGCCTACGAGCTGGGTTTCTCGGACCAGGCGCACCTCACCCGCGAGTTCCGGGCGCTGTCGCACATGACGCCGGGAGCGTTCGCCGGGTTCAGCCGTCTGCGCGTGCGCGGCCCCGTGCCGCAGACCGAACTGGAAGCCCGGCTCCGCGCGCCCGGCCGCGTGTCCTCGTACGCCCTGGGTCCAGCTCTGTCCGAGCTGGAACTGCGTCCAGAGGCGGGGGCCGCCAGTGGGTCCTCGTCCACCCTGGCCTCCTAGCGGTCCGTGTCGCGTTTGTTCAAGACCCGTCCGCCCCCAGCCGCCTAGCGTGGGCGCATGAACGAGACCTTCCCCTCCCCCGTTTCGCCCCGCACGCCGCTGCTGTTCATGCTCGTCACGGCCTTCCTGTTCGCCGTCGGGATCGGGCTGGTCTTTCCGGTCCTGCCGTACATCGTGGCGGCGCAGGTGCCGGACGTCTCCCGCCAGGCGGCCACCATCGGCCTGCTGGGCGCGGCTTACGCGCTGTGTTCCTTTTTCGCCTCACCGGTGCTGGGAGCGCTGAGCGATGCCTACGGGCGGCGACCCGTGCTGATGCTCAGCCTGCTGGGCTCCGGCATCGGGTACCTGATCTTCGGGATCGGCGGCAGCCTCTGGATGCTCTTTCTGGGCCGCATGATCGACGGGCTGTGCGCCGGGGGCCTGAGCGCCATCTTCGGCTACGTGGCCGACACCACCCCCGAGGAGGAGCGCGGCAAGGTCTTCGGGCAGATCGGCGCGACGGTCGGGGCGGGCTTCATCATCGGCCCGGCCATTGGGGGCCTCACTTCGCACCTGGGCCTCGGCGCGCCCATGTTCCTGGCGGCGGGGGTGGCCCTGCTGAACCTGCTGTGGGGTGCCTTCGTGCTGCCGGAAAGCCTGAGGCCCGAGAGGCGCCAGCGGCATTTTGACGCCGCGCACCTCAACCCGCTGCGGCAGCTCTCGGGCGCGCTGGCGTACCCGGCGGTGCGGCGGCTGGTGTCGGTGAGCGTCCTGTTCCTGCTCCCCTTCTCGCTGATGCAGATCGCGCTGGCGCTGCTCACCCGCGACACGCTGGGCTGGGGGCCCGCGCAGACCAGCACCGCCTTCATCATCGTGGGCTGCTGCGACATCGTGGCGCAGGGATTTGTGCTGCCGCACCTGCTGCGGCATCTGGGCGAGCGCGGCGTGGCGCGGCTGGGGCTGGGCATGGGCGTGGTGGGCATGACCGGCCTGGCCCTGCTGCCCGTCTTCCCTATCGCCACTTTGCTGTACCTCAGCGTGGCGATCTTCGCCATAGGCGAGGGCATCTTCAGCGCCTCGCTAGGGGCGCTCGTCTCCATCGCGGCCCCCCAGGACTCGCAGGGCCGCGTGCAGGGCGGGGCTCAGGCATTCAGCTCGCTCGCCCAGGTGGTCGGCCCCCTCAGTGGCGGTCAGCTCTACTCGCGCCTGGGTCCCACGCCCACCTTCGGTACAGGTGCGGTCCTGGTCCTCGCTGCCCTTGCCCTCCTTTGGGGGCAGCGGCCCGGGGGACAGTCGGTGCGGGAGGTCGCGGGCTGAGCCTCAGCGCGGTCACATGAGAGGGGGCCGGGAAACGACGCCCAGGACGTCTTTTCCGGCTTCATGTGGTCTTGAGGGAGCGTGCTAGAATCGCCCGCGTGCGTCTTCGGAACCTTGGCCCCACGGCCTCTTCCTACGGGAAGGGACCCCAAAGCAAAACACCACCCGGGCGGGTGGCATTTTGACCTGCTGTGGCGCGCTCGACAGGACTCGAACCTGTGGCCTTTGGCTCCGGAGGCCAACGCTCTATCCACCTGAGCTACGAGCGCAGGGCTCAGGGAATGTAGCACGCACCCGGGAGGAGATCAAGTGAGAAGAAAAAAGGTCGTGAACGTCCTGCTGGGCGTTCTCGCACTGCTGCTGGTGGTCGGCATGGCCTACCAGCTCACCCCCAACGTCGGTTCGCTGTTCGGGAACCGCCAGCAGGGCACGCCCGCCCTGAAGGTGAACGGCCAGACCGTCACCGCCGAGGAACTGGAGGCCGTGCGCCGCAGCAACCCCGTGCTGGGCAGCGCCGAGTCCGGCATCCTGGCCGACGACTTCAAGACCTACATCGTGGCCCAGAAGGTCCGGCAGGCCGTGCTGACCCAGGGCGCGAAGGACATCGACGTGAGCCGCTCGGACGTGAACGCCGAGGTGCAGAAGGTCCGCGAGGCGAACAACCTCACCGACAACAAGGCCTGGACGGACGCCCTGCAAGGGGTGGGCCTCACGGACGCCGCCTTCCGCCAGCAGACCCGTGACCAGCTCGCGGTGCAGCGCAAGGTCGAGGAAATCCAGAAGACGGCGGCCCCGGCGACGGACGCTGAGGCCCGGCTGTACTACCAGCTCAACCCCCAGAGCTTCCAGTCCGACGCCCGCATCGTGGGCCGCGAGATCGTGGTGAACGACAAGGCGAAGGCGCAGCAACTCCTGGCGCAGGTCAAGAGTGGGGCCGACTTCGCGGGGCTCGCCAGCCAGAACAGCAGCGAGTTCAAGGACCGGGGCGGCGCCCTGGGGCCCATCGAGAACGGCAGCCCCCGCCCGGTCGCGCAGGTCGCGCTTCCCAGCGAGGTGGGCACCGCCGCCTTCGCGCTCAAGAACGGTGGCGTGACCGACGTGATTGCCAGCGGCGGCAAGTTCTACATCGTGAAGGTTGAGAAGTACCTGCCGCCCGCCGTCAAGCCCTTCGAGGAGGCCAAGGCGGACGCTGTGAGCGCCGTGAATGACCAGAAGAAGAACACCGTGGTCGAGCGCTGGCTAGACGGCCTGGAAAAGAACGTCCAGATTGAGGTGCTGGACCCCAACTGGAAGACCGAGAACCCGACGGTCGCCTCGGTGGGCGGGCAGAAGATCCCGTACTCGGACGTGGTGGCGCAGGTCGTGCAAAACCAGCAGTTCGCCAGCCTGCTCGGGCAGGTTCCGGCGGATCAGGCGGGGCAGCTCGTCAACGGCATTCTCAAGCCGCAGGTCGTCGAGAGCCTGATTCAGGGCTACGCCGCGCCCCTCATCGTGCAGCGGAAGAACATTCCGCTGGCGGGCACCCGCCAGGAACTCGCCGCCGGGCTCGCCGCCTACGGGGCGCGGGACGTGAAGGTCACCGACGCGGACATCCAGAAGTTCTACGCCGAGAACCGCACCCAGTTCGAGACCCCGGCCAGCGCCACCGTCAACGAGGCCAGCTTTGCAGACCGCGCGAAGGCCCTTGCCTTCCGGCAGGGCTGGAACGGGCAGGGCAGCTTCATCACCGCCGCGAGCAAGGCGGGCGGCACGGTCAGCGAGCGCGGCCAGGTCTCACCCGGCACCGCGGAGGCCCCCGGCACCCTGGGCACCGAGCTGGAGGCCGCCGTCTTCACCGCCAAGACCCTGCGTTCGGCGGGCGAGGGCAGCCTGAGCGACGTGGTGAAGGTCGGCAACCGCTACGTCGTCGCCTACGTAACCGACCTCAAGCGCGCCGCCGTGCAGCCCCTCGCCCAGGTGCGTGACCAGATCCGCGACCAGGTGCTCGCCCAGAAGAAGCAGGAGGCCGGGCAGGCCTACCTGACCTCGCAGGCCCTGGCGCTCAAACCCGTCAACAACCTCCAGAAGGTGCTCGCTGCCCAGCAGAAGCGGGTGGCGGCGGCCGAGCCCAAGACTCCGGCGGCGCAGACCCCGGCCACACCCGGGGCGGGCAAGGCCCAGGGCAGCACGGACCAGGGCACGGGGAACACCTCGGCAGGCTCCTCCGCGAGCGGGTCCACCCCGGGCAGCTCTAATGGTTCCACTGACAGTGGCAACGCGGCGTCGGGGGGCACGACTTCCGGCAACGCCAGCAACCCCTGATTCTCTTCCATCTCTCCAGAAGCGGCCTTTCGGGGTCGCTTCTTCCGTTTGGGCTCCGGGGCCTGGCGAGGAGCCCACGGCGAAGTGTCATCCTGAGCGAAGTGAAGGGCTTACCCTCAGCACCTGGGGGACGCTTCGCGCCGCTCGGTCTGACAGGACCAGGCCCAGGGTGGCCCATCCCCGGGTTCCTGGCGGGCAAGGGGTGGACTTGGCTCCTTCGAGAGGAAAGCGGTCAGCGAAGCGGACTGAGGGGTTAAGCGCGGCCAGCCCTGTCACAGGACGGAGCAACGCACCGCCCTACCCTTGCCCATGCAAACGTCGGTTCCGTTATCCCGCATAGCGCCCAGTCCATCCCCGC
Organism: Deinococcus apachensis DSM 19763; assembly: GCF_000381345.1. Classification (NCBI taxonomy): domain Bacteria; kingdom Thermotogati; phylum Deinococcota; class Deinococci; order Deinococcales; family Deinococcaceae; genus Deinococcus; species Deinococcus apachensis. The sequence continues at coordinate 304,758 of NZ_KB906398.1, forward strand.
CCGCTAGAATCTCCCGCGTATGCCGCGCGTGTTTTCAGGAATCCAGCCGACGGGCGATCCGCACATCGGGAATTACTTCGGGGCGATGAAGAACTACGTGAGGCTGGGCGAGGAGTACGGGAAGAACTCCATCTACTGCGTGGTGGACCTCCACGCGCCGACCAATCCGAACGCCTATGAGCCCAGGCTCCTCGCCGCCCGAACAGTGGAGATGGCCGTGGCGAACATGGCGGCCGGGCTCGACCCCGAGAAGGTCATCTTCTTCGCCCAGTCGCACGTGCCCGAGCACACCGAGCTGGGCTGGCTCTTCACGCTGATCACCCCGGTGGGCGAGCTGGAGCGCATGACCCAGTACAAGGACAAGGCGCAGAAGCTGGAGAGCACCCCGGCGGGCCTGCTGATGTACCCGGTCCTCCAGGCCGCCGACATCCTGCTGTACAAGGCGGACACCGTGCCGGTCGGCGAGGATCAGGTGCAGCACATCGAGCTGACGCGCGAGATCGCCCGCAAGTTCAACCACTCCTTCGGCGAGATGTTCCCGGAACCGAAGGCCGTGCTGGCGAAGGATGCGCTGCGGATTCCCGGGGTGGACGGCCAGGGCAAAATGAGCAAGAGCAAGGGGAACACCATCGGTATCCTGGAACCGCTCGATTCCATCTGGCAGAAACTGCGGCCCGCGCCCACCGACCCCGCCCGCGTGCGCCGCTCGGACCCCGGCGATCCCGACAAGTGCCTGATCGGGGACTACCACAAGCTCTTTTCCGATCTGCCGACCATCGAACTCGTGTACGAGGGCTGCCGCACCGCCGGGATTGGCTGCGTGGACTGCAAGAAGATGCTGATGCAGGGCATCACGCGGGAGCTGACGCCCATTCAGGAGCGGGCCGCCGAGTTGCGGGCCGACCCCGACCGGGTGCGCGACGTGCTGGTCGAGGGCGCGAAGGAGGCCCGCCAGATCGCCGTGCCGGTGATGGAGGAGGCGCGGGAGCGGGTGGGGTTCCTGAAACTCTGATGGCGGTGTGGGCTGTGGGTCGTGGAAGGGGCGCTTGACCGTTCTGGCCACGCCTCCTCCCACCGTTCCGGCTCAGGGCTTCACGGTGAGGCTACCCGCTTTCGAGGGGACGCTGGCCGACCTCGCCTCCGCGTTGAGGATGGGGCGCGTGCTGCCCGCCGAAGTGCCCCTGCTCGCCCTGACACGGGAGGTGCTGGCCTGGGCCGAGGCGCTGACCGGAAGTGGGGCTTTCGACGCGCACCCCGAGGCCCTGCCCGCCCTGGCGAACGTGATCGCCCTGAAGGCCCGGCTGCTGCTGCCACAGCCGGAGGCGGACGAGCCCGGCCCCGACGATTTCGGCGACGACCTGTTGGGCGACGTGGTGGAGGGCGTGGAGGCGCTGGCCGAACTGGGGACGCTGGTGGACTTCCTTGCCGCCCGCCGCCGCGAGCGTGAGGGGTTGATTCCGGGCCGCCCGGTCCCCGTCGACCTGCCCCGCCGCGAACGCAAAAGCACCCCGCAGGGGAGCCTTGCCAAACTCGTCCGGGCCGCGCGGAATGCCGTCCGGCAGGTCGAGGTGCCCCTGCTCGCCCGCGAACGCCTGACCCTCGCCGACGCACTCCACGCCCTGCGCGCCTTTGGGAGCCGCCTGCGGACCTTCACCTTCCGGGGCATCCCGGCCCAGGACTGGGGCGAGCGCACGACCTACTTCGCCGCGCTCCTCGAAGGCGTGAAGGAGGGGACGTTCCGGGTGGAGCAGGCGGACGTGTACGGGGAGATTCAGGTGACGGCGCAGGGGTTGGAGGAGTGAGGGAGAGGCGAGACTCCCTGTAGGCAGCCCCTTTCCAGACTGAGAAAACACGGCAGCGAGAGGGCTGGAGCGAGGGGCGTGTGACCCGCTTCAGCCCCCGCCAGGTGGCCTGCCCAAACTTCCCGCCGCTCGGGGGTCATGCCCGCTCACCCCCTCCCAGCCTCCCCCCTCAAGGGGGAGGGGGGTTCGTCATCCTGACCGCCCTTTATCTAAATCGACGACCCACCATCCGGGCTCCTACACCCCTTCCGGCACCCGGTAGTCGTGCCGCGCTCCCTCCAGCCCCAGCATCACGTCGAGGTTCTGCACGGCGGCCCCACTCGCCCCCTTGCCCAGGTTGTCGAGGCGCGAGACGAGGAGGGCGTGCTCGCCGCCCGGGCTCGCGTACACGAAGAGTTCCAGCTCGTTCGTGCCGTTCAACGTCTGGGGATCGAGGATGGGGTCGGCGGGCCTGCCCCCCTCGAAGGGCATCACGCGCACGAAGCGTTCCCCGTCGTAATGGGTGGTCAGGGCGGCGTGCAGCTCTTCCGCCCCCACCCCCAGCGGCCCGAGGTGGAGCGGAATCTGCACCAACATTCCCTGTCGCCAGCCACCGACGTGGGGGGTGAACAGCGGCGGGTCATTCAGCCCGCCATGCCGCGCCATCTCTGGCTGATGCTTGTGGGCGAGCGAGAGCGCGTAGCTCTTGAACGGTCCCGCCATCGGATGCTCGCCCCGGCCCTCGTTCGCGTCCACCAGGGCGCGGCCCCCGCCCGAGTAGCCGGAAAAACCCTGCACGCTGACGGGAAAGTCGTGTGGCAGCAGCCCCGCATCCGTCAGGGGGCGCAGGAGGGCAATCGCCCCGGTCGCGTAGCAGCCGGGATTACTAACAAAGCGGGCGGCGCGAATTTCATCCCGGCTGCACAGTGTGAGTTCGGGGAAGCCGTAGGCCCAACCATCGGCGGTGCGGTGGGCACTGCTCGCGTCCAGCACGCGCGTCCGGGGGCTCTCGATCATCGCCACGGCCTCCCGCGCCACGTCGTCGTGGAGGCACAGCACAGCCACGTCGGCAGCGTTGAGCAGCTCGTACCGAGCCCCCGGGTCCTTGCGGCGGGCGGGATCGATGCTCAGGAGTTCGAGGTCGTCCCGGCCTTCCAGGCGGGCGCGGATTTGCAGGCCGGTGGTTCCGGCCTCACCGTCGATAAAGATTCTAGGATTGGTCATATCTGTGGTCTGCCTGGTTGATCTAGATGCACGCTGCTGGGAACAGAAGCTCCTGCTCTCCAGTCTCTCACCACCGCGGCCGCATCTCTCCCATCAGGTGATACAGCAGCGCCTTTTGCGCGTGCAGGCGGTTCTCGGCCTGGTCGAAGACGCGCGACTTGGGGTGTTCGGTCGCCTCGGGCACCGTCTCCTCGCCGTAGTGGGCGGGCAGGCAGTGCAGGAAGATGCCGTGCGGGGCGATGGTCTCCAGCATGGCGGGGGTGACCTGATAGCCCCGGAAGGCACGGCGGCGGATGTCGGCCTCGGCCTCCTGGCCCATGCTGATCCAGACGTCGGTGTACAGCACGTCAGCGCCCTCGACGGCGGCGAGGTCGTGGGTGAGGGTGATCTGGGTGCCCGCCTTCACCGCGTCCATCAGCACGCCCGCGTTGGGCTCGTACCCGACCGGGGTGACGACCGTCACGTCCGTCCCCGTCAGGATGCCCATGTGAATGTGGCTGTTGGCGAGGTTGTTGCCGTCGCCGATGTACACGACCCGCCGCCCGCGCAGGTCCGGGCCGAATTCCTGCTCGATGGTCTGGTAGTCGGCCAGGAGTTGCGCGGGGTGCAGCATGTCGCTCAGACCGTTGATGACGGGGATGCCCGCGTGGTTGGCGAGTTCATGCAGCGTCTGCTGGAGGTAGACCCGGCCCATCACCCCGTCCACCCAGCGTTCGAGGTTGCGGGCCACGTCGCTGATGCGCTCGCGGGTGCCCAGACCGATCTCGGTGTTGGAGAGGGTGATCGCGTGCCCGCCGAGCTGGTACATCCCCACGTCGAACGTGGTGCGGGTGCGCAGGGACGCCTTCTCGAACACCAGCGCCAGGCTGAGGCCCGTCAGAGGCTTGACCCCCCGCCACTCGCCCCGCCGCATGGAATGGGCCGTGTCCAGCACCGTCCGCAATTCGGCCGGGGTCATGTCGAGGTTGCTGAGGAAGTCACGTCCCGCCAGCGCTGGGGCTGGCAGGGTATCGGAAGTCAGGAGCGCAGGATTATTCGTGAGCGGGAGGGACTGGGCATGCAGCCAGTCCGGCTCTACCGCCGACTTCCTGGGCTTTTTAGGAGGGCGGGCCGCCTTCGTCATAGGGCATGAGTATACGCAGCATTTGAAAAAAGATGCAGAAGGTCACTCCTGTGGGACTCGGGGAAGGCGCAATCTGCGCCGCGCCCAGCCCCGACGCGCCAGGTCTTTGAGGGCCGCCGTCAGGACGACAAGGAGCAGCACCGGCCAGACGAGCTGTTCGGGCGTGTCCAGCCACGACCAGCGGAAGAAGCTGATGAGCTGGCCCAAATCGGCCCCCAGCGGAAAAGCCTGCACGTCCTGCACGAGGTCGAGACTGTCGGTGAAGGCGATGATGACTGTGCCCCGGTCGTAGAAGCCCAGCGCGCCGAGTTCCATCAGCCACACGAACACCGCGCTGAGTACCGTCGCCACCACAACGGGCAGTCCCGGCAGGAGGTGAGGCAGGACGTGGCGGCGCAGCAGGTGCCCCGTTCCGCCGCCCAGGGCGAGCGCCCCTTCCACAAAGGGTTCGCGCAGCACCGCGTCCACCCTCACCGCGATGAGGCGGGCCGTCACCGCCATCACGCCGAGGGCCAGCACCAGGCGGAACGAGTCGCGGCCCAGCAGCAGCACGAGCGCCAGGAGCACGATCACCTCGCCGGGCAGGGCCATGAGGCGGCCCCGCCATCCCAGCCACAGCCCCAGCACGAGGCCGGGCAGGACGCCCAGCGCGAGGACGGTCAGGGCCAATGTCAGCGAGCGGGCCAGGCCGCGCGAGAGCAGGCAGCGGGCGTCGCGGCCCGCCCGGTCGGTGCCCAGCGGCGCGGCGGAATTGCCGACCCGCAGGGGCGGCACCTGGGGGCTGGGCGCCTCCCCGGCCACGCGGGCGGGCACCTCGACGATCACGCGGGTGGGGCACTCCTGGCGGGGCGAGAGGAAGGCCAGCAGGAGGAGGGGCAGCAGCAGCCACCTCACCGGGCCGCCTCGCCTGCCCGGGGGCGCGGGTCGAGGCGGCGGGCTAGGGCGTGCAGCCCCGCGGCGGCGAACAGCCCCAGCCCCAGCAGCAGCAGCAACGACGCGGAGGTGATCTGGAGGCGGAAGGCCGCGTCCGCCAGCGGGGCCTCGGCCCCAGGCCCGATCAGTGGAGCAAGTGTTCCCTGCCACGCCAGATACGCCTCGTTGCCCACACCCGGAAACTGGAGCAACCCCTCGATGATCGCCAGCGAGAGCGTGAGGCCCAGCGCGTCCCCCGCCAGCCCGGCGGCGCGCTCGGGCAGGGCCAGGCGGGCCGCCCGTCGACGCACGGTGCGCTCGGGCAACCCAGTCGCGCGGGCCACGCGGGTATGGTCGGCGGCCAGGGCCTCCTCCCGCGCCTGCCGGGTGAGGAGCGCCGAGCGGGCCGCGAGCGGCAGGGCAAGAGAGGCGGCGATCAGGGCGAGCATGACGGGGGACCACACCTCCAGCGGGAAATTCCAGCCTCGCGCCAGCGTAAGCGCCAGCCCGGCGCCCACCCCGCCCACGAGCAGCAGGTAGGGCGGCAGGCTTTCGAGCAGCCACAGCAGCGGGCGCGGCGCGCGGGAGAGCAGCGCGGCGAGGCCCCAGGCCAGCGCCAGCCCGCCCGCCAGGTACGCGGCGGTCAACCCGGCCAGGGGAAGCACCTGGGTGAGAACCTCGGGATTGAGCACGCCCGCCAGCGCCGCCGGGTAGCTCGCCAGGCGCTCACCCCACGCCAGGCGGCGCTCCAGCCCCAGCATCAAGGCGAGGTGCAGGGCGAGGAGCCCCAGGGGGACGGTCAGCAGACCCGGGCGCATGGCCTCGAAGGAGGGCGGGGCATGGGGCCAGTATGCGGGTGGGTGACGGCACTCGCCCAGGCCCTCGCGTACCCTGTCCTCCATGACCCCACCGCTGTTCGACTCCCACCTGCACACGCCGCTGTGCGGACACGCGACCGGGCACCCGCGCGAGTACGCGCAGGCGGCGCTGGACGCGGGCCTCGCGGGCCTGTGCTTTACCGACCACATGCCCATGCCCGCGTGGTACGACGCGCCGTGGCGGATGCGTCTGGATCAGCTCGGGGAGTACGTGGACACCGTGCGGGGGGTGCAGGCCGAGTACGCCGGGCGCCTCACGGTCCAGCTGGGCCTGGAGGCCGACTTCCACCCCGGCACCGAGCGCTTCGTGGAGCGGGTGCTGAACAGCCACGAATGGGACTACGTGATCGGGAGCGTCCACTACCTTGGCGCCTGGGGCTTCGACAACCCGGAGTTTGCCGCCGAGTACGATGGACGCGACCTGGGCGGGTTGTACCATGACTACTACGCGCTGGTGGAGGGGGCGGCCCGAACGGGCCTTTTCGACAGCATCGGCCACCTCGACCTGCCCAAGAAATTCGGGCACCGGGACACGGAGGGCTACGCCGCGCTGCACGCCCTCGATGTGGTGGCCGAGAATGGGCTCAGCCTCGACTTCAACACGGCGGGCTGGCGCAAACCCGTCGCCGAGGCTTACCCCGCTCCCGACCTCACCCGCGCCGCCGCCGAGCGGGGCATTCCCTTCGTGCTGGGCAGCGACGCGCACCGCCCGGAGGAGGTCGGCTTCCACTTCACCGAGGCGCTGAAGGAGCTTCACGATCTGGGCGCCCGGGTGGTCACTTACGCGGGGAGGATTCGGCATGGCTGAAGTGACCCGCAAGGCCCTGAGCGGTGTCCTGAAGACTACCGCTGACCTCCTCGACCTGCTGGGCCAGGAGGCCTTCCGCGCCAACGCCTACCGGGGAGCAGCCCGCAGTCTGGAGGCCCTGGATACGGACGTGGGGTTGCTCGTCGAGTCGGGCTTCGCGGGCGTGTCCAAGGTCGGAAAAAGTATCGCCGCCGAACTCGCTGTCTACGCTCGCACCGGCACCTTCGAGCCGCTGGAGGACGCCGCCAGCCAGGTCCCGCCCGGCGTGCTGGGCCTCTTCCGGGTGCGCGGACTGGGACCGAAGAAGATTCGCGCCCTGTGGGACGCGGGGATCGACTCACTGGAGACGCTGCGGGAGGGTGCGAGGGACGGGCGCGTGGCGGCCCTGAAGGGCTTCGGGCCGAGGAGCGCAGGGACCATTCTTGAGGCCGTCGAGTTTGCCCTGAGCGCCCAGGAACGCCAGTTCCTCTCCACCGGGCTGGACGTGTCGGAGGGGCTCGCCGCGTGGCTGGACGGGCTGGAGCCCCGTGTGGCCGGGGATGCCCGGCGCGGCCTGGAAACGGTGCGGGCCGCCCGCGTGACCGTCACGGGAACGGCGGAGGACGTGACGGCGCGGCTGGCGGGCCGGGTGGAAGACCTGAACCCGGTGGACCCCAAGCCGCTGCTCTCCGGCCGGGTGGACGGCGTACCCGTCGAGATCGCCTACGCCCCCGCCGAGGTCCGCGGTGCCCTCGACCTGATGATGGGCGGGAGTACCGTGTACCGCGAGGAGTTGCGGGAGGCGGCGAAAACGCAGGGCTTCGACCTCGGCGGGCGGGGGTTGAAACGGGACGGCACCCTCCTGCCCACCCCCACCGAGGAGGACGTGACCCGCGCCCTGAGCCTCCCCCTGCGCCCCGCCGAGTACCGCGAGCCGGAGCATGACGAGGTCTGGGAGACGCTGCCCGCCCCCGAAGACCTCGTCACGGTGGCCGACCTGAGGGGGATGCTGCACACCCACTCCGTCTGGTCCGACGGGGCGGCCACCCTCCCCGAGATGGTGGAAGAAACCATGCGGCTGGGGCATGCTTACCTCGGGACTGGCGATCACTCCCGGGCTGCCCACTACGCCAACGGCCTGAGTATTGAGCGCTTGCGGGCCTACATCCGCGAAATTCGCGAACTCCAGCGCGCGGGCCTCCCCATCCTGGCAGGCGCCGAGGTGGACATTCTGGAGGACGGCTCGCTCGACTACCCCGACGAGGAACTGCTGGGGCTCGACTACGTGGTGACCAGCGTCCACAGCCTCTTTACCCTGGACCGCGAGCGGCAGACCGAGCGGCTGGTACGGGCCGCCTCGCACCCGCTGGTCACCATCCTGGGGCACCCGACGGGCCGCCTGCTGCTGCGCCGACCGAGCTACGCGCTCGACCTCGACGCGGTGCTCGACACCTGCGAGCGGAGCGGCACGGTCGTGGAGATCAACGCCAACGCCTACCGACTGGACCTCGACTGGCGCGACGCCCTGCGCTGGCGTGAACGGCTAACGTTCGCCATCAACACCGACGCGCACGTCCCGAGCGGGCTGAGCGACACCCGTTACGGCGTAGCCATCGCCCGCAAGGCCGGACTGACACCCGAGCGGGTCGTCAACACGCTGGGGCAGGAGGACTTCCTGGCGTTCGTGCGGCGGCAGCGGGAGGGGCGGGGGCAGGTCTAGGTGACCAGCCCCGCCGCCTCCACCGCCCGGTGCGCCGCGGTGTCCAGCAGCTCGCGCAGCACCCGCACCGTCTCCTCCATCTCGGCCTCAGTGTTGTAGAGGGCCACGGGGGCCAGGCGCAGGATGTCGGGCTGGCGGAAGTCGGGGATGATCCCCCGTGAACGCAGGGCCAGGCTGAGGGCGTGCGCCTCCGGGTGCGCGAGGGCGACGTGGCCGCCGCGCCGCTCGGGCTCGCGCGGGGTGACGACCCGCAGCTCGGGCAGGTGGGCGTCCACCAGGGTCATCAGGTGCCCGGTGAGGGCCAGGCTGCGGCCCCGCACCTCCGCCATGCTCACGGTGTCGAAGACCGTCAGCGCCCCCTCCAGCGCGGCGAGGGCGAGGATGGGCGGCGTGCCGAGCTGGTGCGCCCCAGCGCCAGACGCCGGGCGGAAGGCGTGCGCCATCTCGAACTGGGTGCCCTTGTGGTGGCCCCACCAGCCGCGCAGGCCGGGCAGCAGGCCGTGGTGCCGCTCGTGCAGGAACAGGCCACCGGGCGCGCCGGGACCCGCGTTCACGTACTTGTAGTGGCACCAGACGGCGAAGTCAGCGCCCACCTCATGCAGGTCGTGCGGAACAGTTCCGACACTGTGCGCCGCATCCCACCCGATCAGGACGCCCCGTTTCCTCGCCTCCCGCGTCAGCCCCTCCACGTCGAGGAGTTGCCCCGAGCGGTACAGCACGGTGGGCAGCAGCGCCACGGCGACGTCGTCTGTCAGCGCAGCGAGGATGTCCTCCTCGTGCAGAGAGTGCCCGTCACGGCTGGGGATCAGGCGCACCTCGGCCCCGTGCCGCTCGGCCCAGCTCTGAAGCGCGTACACGTCGGAGGGAAAGTCGAGCGAGGTGGCGACGAGGTGGCGCCGCTCCCCCTGCGGCCGGTACAGCGTGGCGAGGAGGGCGTGCAGGTTGGCGGTGATGCTGCCCGTGGCGATGACCTCGTGTGGGAGCGCCCCGACCAGCCGCGCGACGGATGGCGAGAGCGACTCGGCGAGGCCGAACCAGGCGTCCCAGCCGCTCACGGCCAGCGTCTCCCACTCGGTCAGACGGCGCAGGACGGCCTCCCGGGCGGCGTGTGGCATCAGGCCCAGGCTGTTGCCGTCCAGGTAGATGCCGGGGGGCATGGCGAAGAGGTCGCGCCTCATGCCCCACCTCCCGGCAAGGTTCCGGCAGGCAGGAGCACCGCGCGGGCAGGGGCCCCGTCCACTCCGGCCAGCGGCAGCGGCAGACACACGAGGTCGTACTCGCCGTCGGGCACCCCTTCAAGGTTCAGGCCCTCCAGGATCAGCACGCCCGTCTCCCGGCAAGCATGGTGCGCGTCCAGCGTCTTGCTTGTCAGCGGGTCCACGCTGGGGCTGTCGGTGCCGATGAGTTGGACTCCCCGGCGGGCAGCTTCCCGCACCAATTCGGGGTCGAGGGCGGCGAAGTCGGTCGGGAAATCGGCCCAGCGGGCGGGCTCTCCGGTGTGCAGCAGCAGCCGGGGCGGCAGGGCGCCGGGCAGGTCCCCGAGCACACCGGGCCGGACCAGCCCCTCCTCCGCCCGCACCGTCACGACCCGGCAGCGGCCCAGGTACGGCTCCAGGCCGACCTCCTCCAGCTTCTGTCCTGCGTCGTCGTAGTGCCAGGGGGCGTCCACATGGGTGCCCGTGTGAGTACTCGTGTGGAGTTCGCCCGTATTCACGCTGTCGCCCTGGGCGATCCGCATACCCGGCTCGACCCGGAAGGGGGCGTCACCCGGCCAGTTGGGGTGCCCCGGCGTGAGCTGGCGCGAGATGTCGATCATGGGAGAGAGGATAGAGCCTGCCCCCCCGGCCCGGCCTTCAGGTGCCCGGCGTGCTGCCGGGAAAGACGGCCACGCGCCCGACCATGTAGGCGCAGCCGTACAGGAACAGGGTGGCGACGGGCAGATACCGCAGGCCGGTCTGGTGCCGGATCAGGCGGCCTTTCACCAGCACCTCGATCACGTACAGGCTGAGCAGGCAGAGGGCCGAGTACATCCAGTGTTCCCAGTCGCGGCTGGGGTCGTAGGGCAGCCCGTACCGGGTCAGGCCGCCGCCGACATTGACGGCGCTGGGCACCTTCGCGCCGCCCACCGCCAGGATGATGCCCGTCACGACGGGAATCAGCGTGAGCGCCCAGGTCAGGCGCAGCCAGACGAGGAAGCCCGTGCGAACCTGCCTGCCGATGGCCGGGCCGAGGCTCCACAGGAACAGGACCAGCGTGGCGAGCGCGTAGGGGGTGGGAAACAGCAGCGCGAGCGCTGTGCCGAACTGATACCCGTGGATGAGCCGCAGGAGGTCCATGCGCGTCAGCGTAACGTGCAGGAGCCGGGTTCCGCGTCCTCAGTCCCCTTCCGGCAGCCCGAGGTGTGCGTCGGGCGGCAGGTACGTTCCCGGACGCAGCTCGGCCCCGTCGGCGGCGCGGCGAACGGTGATCTCCTCGGGCAGGGCGGCGAGGAGGACGTGGGGGCCGCTGGGGGCGACCTTCAGCCCGTCCAGCGTGGGGGCGCGGAAAGCTTCCCCCAGGTCGGTAATCCCCGGGTTGAGGGTAAGGGCGTGGTCGCCGTAGGGGCCGGTGACGTGGAGGGTGACCCCTTCGGCACGCAACCGCAGCGGCAACCCCAACCCGACCAGGGTGCCCAGCGGCGGGTGGGGCGAGCGGGCGGGCCGGGCGACGGCCACACCGAGCAGGGTTCCGGGGCGCACCACGTCCTCCTCGCGCACCAACCGGGCGCCCTGGCTCACCTCCAGGTCGGGGGGCAGGCGGCGCACGCGCAGGCCCTCGCGGTCCTGTTCCAGCCTCAAGCCGCTGAGGTGCGGCACCCGCCCGACCTGTCCCAGATCAAAGGGGCCACCCAGCGGCATGGGCACTGCAGTCACCCGCCCGTCTCCCCCCACCAGCGCCAGGGTGCGGTCCTCGCTGTAGCGGATGCCCTCGACGGTGGGGACCGGCGCCGCCTGAACCACCCGGCGAATAGGCCGGGGACGCCGACGCCGCCACCCCCGCAGGAGCGCCCCGAGCAGGCCGAGTGCGAGCAGCCCGCCCAGCCCCGCCAGCAGACGGGGGTCGGGGCGGAAACGGGCCTCCCCGGCGGGAAGTGGGACGGTCCCGATGCCCACACCCCCCGTGATCCCCGGCAACGCCAGGCGGCGGCCGTCCCCCAACGTCAGGACCGGCTGGACGGCGCGGCCCCCCGTCAGGCCCGTGTTCTCCAGCCGCACCCCGACCTCGCGCTCGCCGGGAAGGCGCAATAGGGTTCCCTGCAGGCCCGCCGGGAGCCGCAGGATCAGCCCTCCCGGTGGCGTATCGGTCCCCAGGCGGTAGCGGAGAGTGACGGTCTCGCCCGCCCGCAGGGTGCGGTCGGCGCCGGGGTTCAGCCAGGTCAGGCGGGGGGCAGGGGCCACGTTCAGCCGCAGCAGCACGCGGCGCGGGTGCCCCCCCGGCGTGGCGGGGGGGGCGCACAGCAGGACGGGGGTGCCGGACGGCAGGCGCCCAGTCACCCCCAGACGCACGGCCCCATCCCGCACCACCCCGTCCACCAGGCGGACCTGCCCCGCCGCGTCCCCCGCCCCCAACGTCAGTGCCGTGCCGTCGGGAAAGGGAACGCCCACCCGCCCGGGGTCGGTGACGGTGGCGAGACTGTTTCCAAAGGATGCCAGGGTCGGCACCTGACTGACGGGCACGGTGAGCCCCTGCGTGGCGGCATTCTCCCGCAGGGCGGCGCGGGCGTCGGCAGGAATCCCGGTGCCCAGCGCCACGTAATACAGCGTGTCCAGCGGGCCGGGGGTGCGGAAGGCGGCCAGTGCCCGCCGGGCCGTGTAGGCAGGATCGGGGTCGTTGTCGATGCCGTCCGTCAGGATGAACACGGTCGTGGCGTAGCGCCGGTCCCCCCCCAGCGGCGCGAGCGCCTGCGCCACGCTGCGGTACAGGTAGGTGTTCTGCCCATTCGCCCGCAGCGCGGCGAGGTCCGTGTTCCAGCGCCCACGGTCTCCCGGCAGGGCATAACTCTGGCTGAAGCGCGGCCCGCTGTCAAAGGTCACCAGGTCCACCCGGTCGGGGTTGCGGGCACGAACGTAGGCGTTCACCGCCGCCTTGACGCGCCCGAAGATGTTCGCCCGCCCGTCCCCGATGCCGCGCATGGAGCCGCTGGTGTCCAGGATGAACACGGCGCGCGTGGCGGTGGGCAGCGGCCCGGCAGGAACCACGCAGGCCTGACTGGTGGGCGCACCCGGCAGCCGCCGCAGGGTGACGCTGGGAGCCGTGCCGGACGCGGCCTCCCCGGTCTGGGCGCGGGTGGGCGGACCGCTGACGATCAGGGCGGCGAGCAGGAGGACGGCGCGGCACATTCGGCTCCCATTCTGCCCGCGCGGCGCGCCTCCGTGAAGGGCACCGGCCGTCCCCCCACCCGAAGGTCGAGCCCGACCACCCGCCGTCCCCAACTCAGCACCCCCTTCTCCGGAAAGCCGAAGGCGTGTCAGACGGCTTTTCACCGGAAGGGCGGAAAGGACAAGTTCCCGGTCCTTATTACGTCTGTTACGTAATCCATTTGACCCGTTTCAACTTTGACTGTATACTTGAGGGACTTCGGAGGCGCGCGTGGCGCCCATTTTTCCGAAATCACGACCATCGGCACCCCCATCGGTGCCCCGCAGGAGGACCATGACGCAGACTCACGAATACGACGCCAGCTCGATCTCGATCCTCAAGGGGCTGGAAGCGGTTCGCAAGCGGCCCGGCATGTACGTGCAGGGCGGCACGGGCGTGGACGGCTACCACCAGCTCCTCACCGAAATTATCGACAACGCCATCGACGAGGGCCTGGGCGGCTTCGCCACCGAGGTCCACGTCATCATGCACGCCGACGGTTCGGCCACCGTCACCGACAACGGGCGCGGCATCCCCGTCGACATCATGAAGAGCGAGAACCGCCCCGCCATCGAGGTGATCTTCACCGAGCTGCACGCGGGCGGCAAGTTCGGCGGTGGCGCCTACAAAGTATCCGGCGGACTGCACGGTGTGGGCTCCAGCGTGGTGAACGCGCTGTCCACCTACCTGGACGTGACGGTCAACAAGGGCGGCAAGCTGCACCACATCCGCTTCGAGAAGGGCGCGGTGACCACGCCGCTGGAAGTGGCTGGCCCGACGCCGAAGGACGTGAAGTGGGCCACGAAGGTCACCTTCCACCCCGACCCGGCCGTGTTCAGCGAGTTCGAGAACCTCTTCAACTACGACCGCATCCGGGGCCGCCTGCGGGAACTCGCCTACCTGACCGGCCTGAAGATCGTCGTCCGCGACGAGCGCACCAACCTGCACGCCGGGGAGATCCGCGAGGAAATCTTCCACGAGAAGGGCGGCATCGCAAACTTCGCCCGCGCGCTCGTCCTCGACGATGGCAAGCTACTGTACGACCAGCCCATCGTGATGCGCGGCACCCACGCGGACGTGGAGGTCGAGGTCGCGTTCATCCACGCGAACACATACTCCAGCGACAACATCCTGACGTACGCGAACATGATCCGCACGCGCGACGGCGGCACGCCGCTGACCGGCTTCAAGACCGCTTACACGCGCATCCTGAACAAGTACGCCAAGGACAAGAACCTGATCAAGTCCGGCAACCCGGTGCCCAGCGGCGACGACCTGCTGGAGGGCATCTACTGCGTCGTGTCGGTCAAGCTGGGCGACCCGCAGTTCGAGTCGCAGGCGAAGGTCAAGCTGCTGAACTCCGAGGCGCAGACCGCCGTCAACGCCATCGTGGGCGAGAAGTTCGCGGAGTTTCTGGAGGAGAACCCCAAGATCGGCCGCACCATCGTGGAAAAGGCTGCCGAGGCCGCCCGTGCCCGCGAGGCCGCGCGCAAGGCTCGCGATATCGTGCGCCGCTCCAACCCGCTGGAGAACGACGACCTGCCCGGCAAGCTCGCCGACTGCTCCAGCCAGGACCCCGCCGAGTCCGAACTCTTCATCGTGGAGGGCATCTCGGCCGGTGGCTCGGCGAAGGGTGGGCGGGAGCGCCGCTTCCAGGCGATCCTCCCCCTGCGCGGCAAGATTCTCAACGTCGAGAAGGCCGAGCTGAACAAGATCCTGAAGAACGCCGAGATCCGGGCGCTCATCGGGGCCATCGGCGCGGGTGTGGAGGGCACCGGGGACCGGATGCACTTCGACCTCTCGAACCTCCGCTACCACAAGATCATCATCATGACGGACGCGGACATGGACGGCGGGCACATCGCCACGCTGCTGCTGACGTTCTTCTACCGCTACATGCGCCCAGTCGTCGAGGCGGGCTACCTCTACATCGCGCAGCCGCCGCTGTACCGCATCATGGTGGGCCGCGAGAAGCGGGGCACGTACCTCTACACCGAGGAAGAACTCAAGACGCACGTCGCCCGCGCGAACAAGGAAGGCAAGAAGTACGAGATCCAGCGCTTCAAGGGGCTGGGCGAGATGAACGCCGACCAGCTCTGGGACACCACCATGAACCCCGAGACGCGGGCGTTGAAGCAGGTGCGGGTCGAGGACCTGATCATCGCCAACGAGGTCTTCGAGAACCTGATGGGGAACGAAGTGGCGCCGCGCAAAAGGTTCATCCAAGAGAACGCGCGGTTCGCGGAGATTAGCGTGTAAGGAAAGCAGAACGAAGAAAGCCCCTCTCCTTGTCTGTGGAGAGGGGCTTTCTGATTGGAGCAGTCCCGGACAATAAGGCTTAGCCTCGCCCGTCCGCCCATTCCATAAACGCCACCAAATCCCCGTGCTGCCGCTCCAGGCTGGGCAGGTGGACGTACATCATGTGCCCCGCCTCGTAGAACGCCTCGCGGACGTTGCCGCGCAGGCTGGGGTCAAGCCCCAGGTGGTCGAGGGTGTGCCGGGTCGCGTGGTACGGCGTGGCGAAGTCGAAGTAGCCGGAGGCCACATACACCTTCAGGTGCGGGTTCTGGTGGATGGCCTTGCGAAGGGTGTCTGATACCCGGACGTGCCTGTTCTCGAACTCCTTGTAGCTCCAGGGGCGCACCCGGCCCGTCAGAATCTCGTAGGGCAGGTCGGACTCGAAGCCGAGTTCCACCCGGACGTAGTGGTTCATGGCGGCGGTGTACGGGCCGAAGATGGCACTCATGCTGGGGTCGTACTCGGAGCTCTCTCCACCCGAGTTCCGGTCGATGCCGGTGAAGCGGCTGTCCAGGCGGCCCACGGTTCGGTCCCGGTCGCGCAACAGCTCTTTGCGGAAGCGGTCGAGGGTCACGCGCAGATCGTTCCGCAGCACGAAGTCCACGCTCACACCGGTGAGTTCGGCGTACCGTCCGGCCACCCGCTGCTGTTCCTCGGCGCCCAGGCGGGGCCCGGCGTGGAGGGCACGGGCGTACTCGCCGTCCGCGAATTCCTCCGCCTCGCGCAGCACCTCCGCCAGGGACCGCTCCCCCCCGAGCCTCCCGTGATACCAGGCGGTTGCCGCTGCAGTCGGCAGATGGACTATGTACGGCAGGTCATGCCCCGGCGTGAAGTCCACCGTCGAGAAGTCCAGGATGGAGCTGACGAGCATGATTCCATTCAGGAACAGGCCGTGCCGTTCCTGGAGGTAGCCACTGAGGCCCGCTGCACGGGTCGTGCCGTAACTCTCCCCGATCAGGAACTTGGGGCTGAGCCAGCGCCCCGCCCGACTGGTCCACAACCGGATGAAGTCGCCCACCGACTCGATGTCCTTTTGAAAGCCGTGGAAGTCGCCGGGCTTCTCCCCTTCCGTCACGCGGGAGTACCCCGTGCTGACCGGGTCGATAAACACCAGATCCGAGTGGGTCAGCAGCGTGAACTCGTTGTCGGTGAGGTCGTAGGGTGGGCCGGTCAGGGCTCCAGCGTCGCCCATCACGACGCGGCGGGGTCCAAGGAGGCCCAGGTGGAGCCACACGGAACTGCTCCCCGGGCCGCCGTTGAAGCTGAATGTCAGGGGCCGGGAGCGGGGGTCGTGGTCCCCGTCGAGCGCGTAGGCCACGAAGAAGACACGGGCACGGGGCTTGAACCCCTCCGATTCGCCCTCCTTGGCGTGCTTCTCCTCGGCCAGGACCA